>CALHOI010000038.1 GCA_938035525.1 uncultured Granulosicoccaceae bacterium | reverse complement strand
CGCGGTGCTGTTGCTGACACTCGGCTTTCGGGCGGCGATGATTGTCGCTATTATCTTACCCGTGGTGACACTCGCCACACTGGCAACATTGAACTTTATCGGTCTGGCCATTCATCAAATGTCTGTCAGCGGTTTAATTGTAGCGCTGGGCTTGTTGGTAGACGCAGGTATTGTAGTCACGGATGAAGTCGCAAAACGTATACGCGCCGGAGTCGCTCGTATCAATGCCGTGAAACAAGCAGTACACCGACTCGCAGCGCCGTTGTTCGCCTCCACTGCTACCACAGCACTGGCATTCACGCCCATGATATTGTTGCCCGGTCCTCCAGGGGATTTTGTCGGCTCTGTTGCCATTGCAGTGGTGGTTATGTTGTTCTGGTCATTGTTTATAGCATTAACTATTACACCGGCTTTGGCTGGCTGGATTATGCCAGCCGGTGAAAAAGCCAGCTGGTTTAACTCGGGTATACCGAGTGGTTTAATCGGCAGGGTATTTCGAAAGACTCTTTATCTATCAGTACGCAATCCTGTTCGTTGTATGGCACTGGCACTGGTACTGCCTGTAATTGGCTTTGCATCGATGTCAACGCTGACTGCACAGTTTTTCCCCGGAGACGATCGCGATCAGTTCTATATCGAGTTTCAATTACCACCCGGTACCGCCATTGCTGAAACTAAAGCGCTGGCTGAACGCACAGATCAGTTGATCGCAGAAGAAAACAACGTTGTGCAAACCTATTGGTCCATCGGCCAATCAGGTCCGGGTTTCTACTACAACATCATAAGTGGCCGCTCGAACGCACCAGCCTATGCTCAGGCATTCATAACCACCACATCACCGCAGGCAACAGAAACACTGGTGACAAAACTTGAACGCACGCTGGCAGACGCGGCTCCACAAGCGCAAGTACTGGTACGTGGTTTGGTACAGGGCCCGCCGGTAGCAGCACCGGTTGAGCTACGTGTTGTCGGTTCAGAACTCGACACGCTACGACAGATTGGTGATGACTTAGTGGCACGTTTGTCTGCGGTGGACACAATCACCATTGCTCGAACAACTCAAACTGGTGGTGCACCCAAAGTGGTTGTCGATGTAGATGAAGCCAAAGCTCGTGCACTGGGATTAAACATGGCAGCAATTGCCAACCAGCTCAACAATGGGCTTGAAGGAGTGACCGGTGGTTCACTACTAGAACGCAGCGAACAACTGCCCGTGCGGGTCCGGTTTGCTGACGATGTTCGCAACAACCTCGATGCGATAAGAGACCTGCCAATTGTCGCACCGCTTTCGCAGAGCAGAACTTTATCGGGTGAGTACAGTGCATTGCCATTGTCCGCCATCGCAGATATCACCTTGTTGCCTAGCGACAGTGCCATCAACCGGCGCAACGGTGAGCGTGTTAATACGGTTCAAGGTTTCACCCTGCGATCCGTTTTACCAGAGGAGGCGTTAAAGGCAGTTCAAACACAGCTCGAAGATGACGCCTTCACCCTGCCTGCGGGCTACAGACTGGAGATTGGGGGCGACAGCGATGCACGCTCCAGTACACTCAACAACCTGTTGGCGTCGGTGGGCATAATTGTTACCTTATCGATCGCCATTATCGTTATGACCTTCAACTCTTTTCGACTAACAGCCATCGCACTGGTGGTTTGTGTTTTGTCTGCCGGATTATCAATACTGGCACTCGCAGTGTTCCGCTATCCCTTCGGTATCAGCGCTATTCTTGGTTTCATCGGTTCAATCGGTGTATCGATTAATGCAGCGATCATTATCATGACTGGCCTTCAGGCAAACAAAAATGCAGTCAACGGCAATCCCAACGCAATGGTTAATGTCTTAATGGGATCGAGCCGTCACATCATATCAACCACGGTGACAACGTTTGGAGGATTCCTGCCTTTGATTCTGGCAGGTGGCGGATTCTGGCCACCGTTTGCTATGGCGGTAGCTGGTGGCGTGTTGTTATCTACAGTTATCTCTTTCTACTTTACACCACCGGCTTTTGCACTCACTTATGGCCCCAAAAAGTGGGGTACTTCGAAGCGCACAGCAGATGAGTATGGAGCCGAAATTCTTCCCATTAACAACAAGGCGATACCGATGGATTGATGATCGGCTTGAATATCATCATAAAACTATCGTCTCTGCGCAGCTGTAACAACAACATGATCATAAACACAATACCAAAATTGATTTCTTCGGCATGCAGATACTTAATAGCAAAGGCTTTAATATTCTCTGCATCAGTCCTCTTTTTTTTGGGTATTTCTACAAGCGAGGCGGTGCAGGCTCAACCCGAGCGGAACGGTGGATTTCTAGTATCGGGGGTTGCTGAACTTCCAGAATATGAAGGTGCTGCCAATGGCCGGGTAGTGCCATTCTTTTCACTAAGACGTCCTCTTCTTGGTGGCGAATTGCAGTTTGCAGGATTAGGTGCTGATCTGAACTATTACAATCATCCTTACCTCAGGGCTGGCCCTGCCATTCGATTAGTCATACCTCGCAATTCGACAACGGTGGATCAACCAGAGATCCAATTGCTCGATGATGTGGGAGCTGCAATTGAGATTGGCGCTAGATTTGGATTCGAAATCCCTTTTGGGAGAACTGATGAAGATCGATTGAGCGGTGGTATTACAGTCACACAGGATGTGGCAAACGCTCACGGGGGTTCCGTGATCAGCACCGATCTCAAATATTTTTTCAAAGCGAATCGAATGCTCAGATTTAGTATTGGCATAAACGCAAGCTGGGCTAATTCCAATTACCACGACACCTACTTTGATGTAGATACAATTGCTTCGAATGCCTCGGGCCTGACCTCATTTGATGCAGGCAGTGGTCTAAAAGACGTTGGTGTTGAAATTTTCAATATCCTGTCTTTTAGTCAGCAATGGGGAATATTTACTCGAGTCGCTATCAATCGACTATCGGGAGAGGCCGCTGACAGTCCAATCGTTGAGGGCATTGGTGAAAAATACCAACGATTCATGGGGATTGGTGTTTTCTACAATTGGCAATGACGCTGCATTCGCAACTGGTCTGGTAGCCGAATTGGATATTCTGAAAAAGCAATCCCAACCACTGGATTGAGGCACACAAACAAAAACGCCGGCGATGGCCGGCATTTTTGTAACTAATTGAGCGAAACTTGCAGTGTTTTATAAAAACTACTTTCGTAATTTCTTAATCAATTGCAACTGGGCTGAAGCCTCAGCCAGTTGTCTCTGTACTGCAGCATAATCAACTTCACCGGCCTTACCAGCCAATGCTGCTTCTGCTTCTGACTTGGCTTTTTCTGCCGCTTGCTCGTCGATGTCTTCAGCACGCAGTGCCGTATCAGAAAGCACGGTGACAACGTATGGTTGCACTTCAAGAATACCACCAGACACGTACACAGCCAGATCTTCGGCATCCCCTGCACCTTTAACCCGAATCTCTCCAGGCTTAATGCGAGTGATAAACGGGGTGTGGCCAGGTGCGATACCCACCTCACCCAATTCTGCCGATGCGACAATCATTTCAGCGTCGCCCGAGAAAATTTCTTCCTCGGCGCTAACGATGTCGACTCTGAAGGTAGCAGCCACGACTAGCTATCCATCTTCTTGGCGTTTTCTACCGCTTCGTCGATAGTACCAACCATGTAGAACGCCTGCTCTGGCAGGTGATCGTATTCACCAGCAACAATCGCTTTAAAGCCTGAGATAGTGTCCTTCAATGAACAGTACTTACCTGGCGAACCGGTGAACACTTCTGCAACGAAGAATGGCTGCGACAAGAATCGCTGCACCTTACGAGCGCGAGATACGACTTGCTTGTCTTCTTCAGACAATTCGTCCATACCCAGAATCGCAATGATGTCTTTAAGTTCTTTATAGCGCTGTAGTGTGTTTTGAACATCACGCGCTGTGTCGTAGTGGTCTGCACCAATAACTTGCGGGTCAAGCTGACGACTGGTTGAATCCAGAGGGTCAACCGCAGGGTAGATACCCAGTTCTGCAATGTTTCGAGACAGTACAACCGTTGCATCCAAGTGAGCAAAGGTGGTTGCAGGAGACGGGTCAGTCAAGTCATCCGCTGGTACGTATACCGCTTGAATTGACGTGATAGAACCTGTCTTGGTTGACGTGATTCGCTCTTGCAAGTCACCCATTTCCTGTGCCAGCGTTGGCTGGTAACCTACCGCTGATGGCATACGGCCCAACAGTGCTGATACTTCGGTTCCTGCCAGTGTGTATCGATAAATGTTATCGATAAACATCAGTACGTCACGACCTTCGTCGCGGAAGAATTCCGCCATGGTCAAACCGGTTAGTGCTACGCGCAAACGGTTACCCGGTGGCTCGTTCATTTGGCCGTATACCAGCGATACTTTATCGAGTACGTTTGAGTCTTTCATTTCGTGGTAGAAGTCGTTCCCTTCACGAGTACGCTCACCTACACCAGCAAATACCGAGAAGCCTGAGTGCTCGATCGCGATGTTACGAATCAGCTCCATCATGTTTACGGTCTTGCCCACACCCGCACCACCGAACAAGCCAACTTTTCCGCCTTTGGCAAACGGACAAAGCAAGTCGATAACTTTGATGCCGGTTTCAAGCAGTTCAGTTGAACCAGATTGCTCAGCATAGGTTGGAGGCGCACGGTGTATTGGCATGCGATCTTCGGTGCCAATAGGGCCAGCTTCATCGATTGGGTTACCCAATACATCCATGATGCGACCCAAAGTAGCCTGACCAACCGGGACCGAAATAGGCGCACCTGTGTTGGAAGCAACCAGACCACGCTTCAAACCTTCAGAAGTACCCATAGCAATGGTACGAACAATACCGTCGCCCAACTGACCTTGAACTTCCAAAGTGATTTCGGTGCCATCAATTTTTAAGGCATCGTATGTTTTAGGCACTGCATCGCGTGGGAATTCCACGTCAACTACCGCACCAATGATTTCTACAACCGTTCCAGAACTCATAGTTGTGTTCCTAAATATAAAAACTGTTTGTTAAGTAGCCTGACTACGCCATTACGCGACGTTGTCAGGTTGAGGCCTTGCACTGAACCGCCAGTGCAAAACCATGGGTTCGAGCTGCGCGCTTATACCGCAGCAGCACCACCCACAATCTCTGAAATCTCTTGTGTAATCGATGCCTGACGAGCTTTGTTGTATTTCAACTGCAAGTCATCGATAAGATCTCCGGCGTTGTCGGATGCACTCTTCATGGCAAACATACGAGCGGCCATCTCACAAGCCACGTTCTCAACCACAGCCTGATACACCAGCGATTCGATATAACGCGTCATCAAATGATCAACAACGGTTTTTGAATCGGGCTCGTAAATGTAATCCCAATGGTGTGTTAGCTTTTCATCAACGTCAGGCTCAGCGGGCAATAATTGCGTAACCGCTGGTGATTGCGTCATGGTGTTAACGAATTCGTTTTCAACAATGTAAAGACGCTGAATCTTTCCTTCGTCGTACGCATCCAGCATAACTTTAACGCTACCAATTAACGTGGCAAGCTCTGGCGCATCACCCAGATCGATAACCTGCCCAACAATGTTGCTGCCCATGCGACCAAAGAAAGCTTGCGCTTTTTTGCCAATAGTGACCACATCGATTTCCGCACCTTTGTCAGACCATTCAGACATTGATGCAACACCTGCCTTAAATGCGTTGGTGTTTAAGCCACCGCACAAGCCGCGATCGGTTGATACAACGATATAACCCACTCGACTAACATCAGGGCGTTCCATCAAATACGGGTGGTGGTACTCGATGTTTGCCGAGGCTACGTGGCCAATAACGCTGCGCATCTTTTTAGAATACGGACGGTTAGCTGCCATGCGATCTTGAGCTTTACGCATTTTACTCGCGGCTACCATTTCCATAGCCTTGGTGATCTTTTGAGTATTTTTGATACTCGCGATCTGCGTTCTTATCTCTTTTTCACTTGCCATCTCAGGACTCCTTAGCGGTTATCAACTACCAAGTGCCGTTAGCTTTGAACGCTTCGATGCCCTTACGGAAAGCAGCTTCGATGTTGTCGTCCCAATCGCCTGATTGACTTACCTGATCTAACAAGTCTTGATGGTTGCTACGCATGTAGCCGTGCATGCTTTCTTCGAAGTCCACGACTTTGTCAAAATCGACATCATCGAGGTAGCCTTCGTTAGCCGCAAAAAGTGACACACCCATTTCACCGATAGATAAAGGCGAGTATTGCTTTTGCTTCATGAGCTCGGTTACACGCTGACCACGTTCCAGCTGCTTACGAGTGGCTTCATCAAGGTCAGATGCGAACTGCGAGAACGCCGCCAATTCACGATACTGAGCCAATGCCAGTCGAACACCACCACCGAGCTTTTTGATGATTTTGGTTTGTGCAGCACCACCTACTCGTGATACCGACAGACCCGCATTAATAGCAGGGCGGATACCCGCGTTAAACAAATCGGTTTCGAGGAAGATCTGACCATCGGTAATAGAGATTACGTTGGTTGGTACGAACGCTGATACGTCACCCGCTTGCGTTTCAATGATAGGCAATGCAGTCAATGAACCGGTTTTGCCTTTCACTTCACCGTTGGTGAATTTCTCTACGTACTCTGCGTTAACGCGAGATGCGCGCTCAAGCAAGCGTGAGTGAAGATAGAAAACATCACCAGGATACGCTTCACGACCCGGTGGACGACGCAGCAGTAGCGATACCTGACGGTAAGCCCATGCTTGCTTGGTTAAATCGTCATACACGATAAGTGCATCTTCACCACGGTCGCGGAAGTATTCGCCCATGGAGCAACCAGCGTATGGGGCAACGTATTGCATTGCAGCAGAGTCCGATGCACCCGCAGCCACAATAATGGTGTGGTCCATTGCACCGTGCTCTTCAAGCTTGGATACAACGTTGGCAATGGTTGATTGCTTCTGACCAATGGCCACATAGATACATTTAATGCCAGTGCCTTTCTGGTTGATGATCGCATCAACTGCAACCGCCGTTTTACCAGTTTGTCGGTCACCGATAATCAGCTCTCGCTGGCCTCGACCAACTGGCACCATCGCATCGATTGATTTCAAACCTGTTTGCACAGGCTGATCAACCGATTGACGTTCGATTACGCCTGGGGCAACTTTTTCTACTGGTGAAGTGATGCTGGTGTTAACCGGGCCCTTGCCATCGATAGGCTCACCCAGTGGGTTAACCACGCGACCCAGTAACTCAGGGCCAACGGGTACTTCAAGAATACGACCAGTACATTTAACTTTGTCGCCTTCTGAAAGAGACTGATAGTCACCCAGTACAACCGCACCAACTGAATCGCGCTCAAGGTTCAGTGCAAGACCGAACAGGTTGTTAGGGAATTCGATCATCTCACCAGACATAACGTCGGTTAGACCGTGAATACGAACGATACCGTCGTTAAGACTAACGATGGTGCCTTCGGTACGTGCGTCAGCAGACGCTTCGAAATCACCGATCCGTTGTTTGATCAGTTCACTGATTTCTGATGGGTTCAGTTGCATAGCAAAATCCTCTTGAATTCGGTTACCGGCATCGATAAGCGACAGCCGGCTGCAATGGCGGCACTAATAGCATGCGCCATCGAAGGCTGATTTCTCAGCCCTGACTCGTCGTTCCGGCGCCAGCGCGCCCGACGCGAGTGGTATTTTATGTTCCGACCGCTGTGGTCATTTTTTCCAAACGACCTTTCACAGAACCATCAATAACCAGATCGCCAGCGCGAATAATCGCACCACCAATTAAGTCGCTATCAACAGTACTGACAATCCGAACCTTACGGTCCAGCTTTTTGCTTAAAGCAGCGGCCATTTTGTCTCGCTGCTCGTCGGTTAATTCAAACGCACTAACCACGTTAGCTTCAATTTCACCTTCGGCAGTCGCGCGAAGCTCTTCATAAATGCCGCTGATGTCCCCGAGTAATTTCATTCGGTTGTTTTCAGCAAGTAATCTGATGAAATTGCGGCTGTCGTTATCGTTAACAACATCTGAGGCAACGGTTTCAACCATTTTTGCAGTGTCTGCCTGCGTCAGATTAGGCGCGTCTAATCGCTCTTGCATGTCTGGGTGATCCACAATGGCACCCAACACAGCCAGTCGATTAGACCAGTCCTCGAACTTGCCACCTTGCTGGGCAATTTCGAACACCGCCTTAGCGTACGGACGTGCAGCAGTTGTAAAATCGGCCATGGTCTAACGCCCTAGAGTTGTCCGACCAGGTCATCAAGCACCTTGGCATGTGATTCGGCATTAACTTCGCTGCCCAGAATCTTGCCTGCGCCTGCCACAGCAATGGAGCCAACCTGCTTGCGCAGATCTTCTCGTGCTGTAACGACTTCCTGTTCGATTTCCGATTGGGCTGCTGCCTTTAAGCGTTCGCCTTCAGAGCGAGCCGTGGCTTTAGACTCATCGATGATTTCGTTTCCACGCTTTTGAGCCTGAGCAACAATCTCTGCAGCCTGCGCTTTCGCGTCCTGCAGCATTGTTTCAACTTCTGCCTCAGCTTCTTCACGGCGCTGAGCGCCTTGTTCTGCATCTGCAAGGCTTTGCGCGATTTTGTCCTGGCGTTCGCGCAGCGCGGTCATAACCGGCGGCCACACATACTTCATGCACAGGGAAACGAAGATAGCGAATGAAATTGCCTGGCCAATTAATGTCAGGTTGATATTCATTTTGCTCTCCCTCTATTCGTCAGTCGCTATTAGCTAATTTGACCGATGAACGGGTTTGCAAAAGTGAAGAACAACGCAATACCAACACCGATCATTGGAACCGCATCGAGTAGACCGGCAACGATGAACATTTTTACCTGAAGCATTGGTGTCATTTCGGGCTGGCGAGCAGCACCTTCAAGAAAACGACCACCCAACAAACCAAAACCGATTGCTGTGCCCAATGCACCAAGACCAATCAACAAGCCAACTGAAATCGCTGTTAAGCCAACTACTGTTTCCATTACTAACTCCCGAAATAATTTGTCTGTAAAAAAATAACTAAAAAATAAACCTAAAACTCTTTTATGCCGCCAGGAACGCTTGCGTTACTGGAGGTACTTGCGCTGCTTATAACGCCCGAATTCTTAATGATGCTCGTGTGCCATGCTCATGTACACGATAGTCAGCATCATAAAAATGAACGCCTGTAGCGTGATAACCAGAATGTGGAACAACGCCCACGGTACCGACAAAGCCCACTGCGCGTAAAACGGCAGCAACGCAATAAGAATAAAAATCAGTTCGCCCGCATACATGTTGCCGAACAAACGTAAGCCTAATGAGATTGGCTTGGCGATTAACGCAACCCCTTCCAACAGCAGGTTAATGGGTACAAACAACGCTTGCACCAGCACATTAGGACTGTTGAATGGCTGAAATGCCAGTTCTTTAAAGAAGCCACCGGCGCCTTTAATTTTGAGACTGTAGTAGATCATTAACGCAAAGACGGAGAACGACATACCCAAAGTAACGTTAACGTCGGTGCTGGGAACAATCTTTTGATAAGGGATACCGATACGCTCGGCCGCATAGGGAATCCAATCAACCGGGATTAAATCCATCAGGTTCATCAGGAATACCCACACAAAAATGGTGAGTGCCAGTGGCGCTACCACTTCGCTTTTACCGTTGAAGGTTTCGCGTACGTTTTCGTCAACGAACTCAACAATGAGTTCGACAAAGTTCTGCAATGGACCCGGCACACCTGACGTGGCTTTATCAGCACCTTTCTTGAATATCCATAGAAACAACAAGCCCAGCCCAATGGACCAGAACATGGAATCGAGGTGGATAGCCCAAAAACCCATTGCTGCGGCTTCTTCTGAGCCGTGAGCAATGCTCAAACCGTTTTCAGGGTGGACACCAAACACCAGATTCTGCAAGTGATGCTGAATGTATTCGGTAGTGGTTCTACCTGCTTCTGAAGATGCCATAACGTCTGCTTTTAAAGTCTCTTCGTCAAACTTAGGTTGATGGGTACTTACGTCGCTCATGTATAGCCACGAGCAGCGGTACCAACCAGTTCATTGCTTGAACAATGGCAAAACCGATAAACAGCGCTAACGCACTCAGCGGTTTTACCTTAATAAACACGATGGCGAACAACGCCATAGTTAAAATCATTTTGCCGAACGCGCCGGCATAAAATGAGCGCACGATTTTCTGTGCTGCCCGAGCACCGCGATACCGAAAGGCACGAAGCGCAAAATACGTGTTCGGCAACCAGGCAATCAATCCGCCCAGCAAAGCCGACATACCAGTCAGGCTGCCAGCAATCATCAAGCCACCAGTGCCCACGAGTAACGCTGCTACCAGCTGCCCAAGAAGAATCAGCTTGATGACGCGTAATCGCTCGCTAGCCTGCTGCATAAACGTTGGCATTCATTAACGCAGGCTCTCACTTACGCAGGCTTAACGCAGGCCAAATTGCCTGTCGTATTACCTATCACAAAGAGTGTGGATCCGAAACGGCCGGGACCAAAAACTAGCGAGCGAATTATAGCAGTGTTTTACCTATTTGATGGATATCGACTCCGACTTTTTGCCGAGGGTCTTCCGGGCCGATGAAGCGTGGGCAGAACCAGCCAGACAATCCTAAAAATCTATCAATTCAAGCATTTCAGCCTTATGCGGCAACTACTTGATGTGCTTTAAAATTCCGTCGAGCTCATCAATGGACGAGTAAGTGATCTCCAGCTTCCCCGCACCGCTCTTTTGGTGTCGAATAGTGACTGGCGCGCCTAACAGTTTGCCCAATTTTTGACCTAATGCTTCGATGTTCGGGTCTGTTTTTGACGGCCCCTGGGAAGTGGCCGTTTTGCCCTCGCGAAGGTCTTTGACCAGTTTCTCTACGGCTCGAACCGTCAGGCCCTGTTGGGTGATTCGCTTGGCAATGTCGGGTTGATCGCTGGTTGGCGCGCCCAATAGGGCTCGCGCGTGCCCCATATCCAACTCACCATTATCCACCATGAGTTTTACGCCATCATGCAGTTCGAGCAAGCGCATCAAATTGGTTACCGCTACCCGCGATCGACCAACTGCCTCAGCCACTTGTTGGTGGGTCATGCTGAATTCGCCGCACAATCGCTCTAGTGCCTGCGCCTCTTCCAGTGGATTAAGGTCTGCACGCTGAATATTCTCTATTAAAGAGACAGCCGCAACCGATTGGTCGTCCATGTCTCGAACAATGGCCGGAATATCAGTAATACCAGCCAGCTGTGACGCGCGCCAGCGACGCTCACCGGCAATAAGCTCGAATTTTCCACCATAGGCCCGAACCAATATGGGCTGGATAAGGCCTTGTGCTTTTATTGAGTCTGCCAGCTCTTGCAGCAGGTCTTGGTCAAAGTGCCTTCTAGGCTGATACGTACCGCGGGTTATTTGATCGACACCCAGCATGCGCAGCCGATCAGTCGGGTGAGCATCAGCCGGCATTTGCACCTGCTCAAGATTTGAAGACGGCGATCTAACCGGGTTGGACTCATCACTTGCCATATGCACAGGCGTTACTGTGCTAGCACCGGGCGTTGCCACGGCAGCGCTGGGTTTTTCGCCAGATTCAGTGGTCTCTGATTCAGTAGTTAAAGGCACAACCGATGGCGTGGGTTCCGACCGTTTAATGTCGGTGGACGCACGATCAGTAGGGCTTATCGCAGAGTCGGCATCGCGCTCATTAGCAGATTCATTCGCCGACTCTTTTACAGAATCTGAGGCAGAACCAGCGCGGTTTCTGAGCGCGCCACTTAGCAAGGCATTGACATTTCGGCCCATGCGGGGTTTCTTAGCCATTGGCAGACTCTACTTCTTCGCTGTTTGACTTGTTTGACTCGTTTGGCGTCACATCCGGGCTAACGGCTGTTTCGGCTGGATTGTCGGTATTGGCCAAATTTTGACTAGCGCCCTGATGCGCCCGGCGTCGAATAATTTCTCCGGCCAACGCCAGATACGCCAGCGCACCCCGTGAGGATTTGTCGTACCCCACTATTGACACACCATGGCTGGGTGCTTCGGCCAGACGAACATTGCGCGGCACAATAGTGCGAAAAACCTGTTCCCCAAAATGCTCAATTAGCTGAGCCGACACCTCTACTCCCAAGTTATTTCGTCCATCGAACATGGTGCGCAGCAGCCCTTCAATGGCTAAATCCGGGTTAACCGCCTCGCGGACGCCATCGATGGTTTCAAGCAAGGCCGATAAACCTTCCAGCGCATAATATTCACACTGAATGGGCACCAGCACGCTATCGGCCGCAACAAATGCGTTGAGGGTAAGAATATTGAGCGACGGCGGGCAATCCATCAGAATGTAGTCGTACTGATCGCGCACCGGGACCAAAGCGTCTTTGAGTTTTTGCTCGCGGGCATCCATGGCCATGAGCTCGACCTCGGCAACCGTTAAATCGGAATTACCCGGTAGCACATGACAGTTATTAGCATCAGAAAATTGGGCGACTTCACTGATTGGCGTATCTTCAACCAACACATCGAATACGGTCAGTTCGGCCTCATTTTTGTCGATACCACAGCCCATGGTGGCATTGCCCTGTGGATCCAGGTCTAGCAGCAGCACGCGCTTATTCATGCTGCCAAGCGCAGACGCCAGATTGACACTGGTGGTGGTTTTACCCACACCGCCTTTCTGGTTGGCAATGGCAATGATGCGACTCATATATATAAGTGTAATCCATCTTGCCGATGTTCGCCGATCACGAGTTGTGACATATACTCAATTCGCTTAGCCTTAACACAAAACGCCAGAACCAAGATATCAGAACGATGGACCACGACGATAAATCCAAGCCGCGCGCCTCATCGGCAGATAACCCCAGCACTGACGACATTGTCAATCAGGCAATCGAGCGCATGAAAACTGGCGCGGTGGTAAAAGAAGAGCGTATAACCAAAACCAAATACGTCGTTATTGGCGCATTGCTTATTGCCGGTCTGGCCGCGTTTTCGGCATTTGACTTCGTGTTCAAAAAACCAGCCAGCGAAACCTTGGCTACCGGCGAGGTGGTGGTAAAAATTAATCAGGACCCAGAAGGTCATTATTTGGCCATGGGCGAGATTAATGGTCACCCCATCCGATTTATTCTGGACACAGGCGCAACGTCGGTCTCTATTCCAATTGCTATTGCCAAAGACATCGGGCTTCCACTTGGGCGCAAGATCACCACACAAACGGCCAATGGTTTTGGTACCTCTTACGAGACTGCACTTAAATCGATCAAGCTGGGTGATATTGAACTGAACAATATCGAGGCTACAGCATCTGAAGGATTGAATACCGACGCGGCTTTATTAGGCATGACCTTCTTGGGTAAAACCAAGTTCGAGCATAACAAGGGTGTGCTGACCATTACTTACTAGCGTTTGAAACCACATTGAGCACTGACAACATGAGCAGCACCGACCATCATTTAAAACCAGGCGACTTACCTTTCGTGGATGATCCTTCTCAGTCGTTCACCATGCCAGCACGTTTTTATCTTGAAGAAAGTGTGTACAACGCAGAACAAGAAGCCATATTCTACAAGAACTGGTGGTACAGCGGCCATGTAAGCCAACTGCAAAAAACCGGTGATTTTATTACCACCAATATTGATTCCCAAAACCTGTTTATCGTGCGTGATAAATCCGGGGAATTAAACGCATTTTATAACGTGTGCCAACACCGCGGGCACGAACTGGTGGCTGGTTCTGGCAACCAGGCCGTTATTGTGTGCCCGTACCACGCATGGTCGTACGACCTTGATGGCAGTTTACGAGGTGCACGTAATTCTGAAAACGTGCCCGGGTTTAACAAGTGTGAGTTTTCATTGAAATCAGTTCGCGTAGAAGTGTTTTGCGGCATGGTGTTCGTTAACCTTGACAACGACGCCACACCATTAGCTGAGCAAGCCAGCGAGCTCGAAAAAGAAATACGGGAGTATTGCCCGGGGGTTGATTCCTTGGCGTTTGCACAGCGTGACACCTATAACGTTAAAAGCAACTGGAAAGTCATGATCGATAATTTTCTCGAATGCTATCACTGTCATCCGGCACATAAAGACTTTGTTGATTTAGTGGATATGAAAAGCTATCGATCAACCGCTAAAGGCATTTACTCAAGCCATATTTCCAAAGCAACCGCCTCAAACAATGCCGCTGCGTATTCATTCGAGGTTGGTGATGTAGATTTTGGTTATGCCGGTTGGTTCCTATGGCCGAATGTCACCCTATGGGCTTACCCAGGCGAACCCAACTTATCCGTTTTACAAATGGTACCCAACGGTGTCGGTGGTACCATCGAGTATCAAGATTGGTTTGTTAAAGATGGGCAAGTGACTCAACAATTAAAAGACGCCATGGACTATCAAAAAGACGTCTTACAACCAGAAGACATTGGGCTATGCGAAAGTGTTCAGCGTGGTTTAAATTCAAAAGGCTACAATCAAGGTCGCTTTATTGTTGACACCGACAGAACAGAATTGTCTGAGCATACGGTGCATCATTTTCAACAAATGGTAGTGAACACACTAAGCGACAAGCCGTAATTATTAGGCCTCAAATTTAACCAGACAAACATCGTTTAGACGACTTATGAGGTTTGATTACCACTAACGCCAAGGGAAGGCGGTCGAGATAAGAAAGGTAACAACAAATGCTAAAAGGTGAATGCAATTGTGGCCAGGTTCAATTTCAAATAGACGCCATGCCTGCCGGTGTGATTATTTGCCACTGTTCCATTTGTCGTCGCCATACAGGCACAAACGGGAACGCAGTCGTGCTGCTTAAAAATGACAATTTCCAATGGATAAGCGGTCAAGAACATATAAGTACTTGGAAAAAGCCAAAACACGATTGGCAGATATGGTTTTGCAAAACATGCGGCTCTCAGGTACCAGGCAAAAACGATGAAAACATGATATTCGCACCTGCTGGAGCGCTGACTGAAGGCGGTGAAGATCTAAAAGTGATTCACCACATATGGGTTGAATCCAAAGCAAACTGGGACGAGATTGGCGCAACGGGTCAACAACATACTAAGCATTTTGGTGCTTAATTTTTGAACTCAACAACATCACAGATAAAACCATTTTCCTCGATAAGATCGCCAGCACTCATACTAAGTTCTCTCGCAAAGTATTCAGTGGTTACTAACTCAGGATTTTTATAGGTGTTAGACACCTTTGTAACCCTCCAATATGGTTCACCTATTTCCCTGCTAACGGAGGTTTCCGAATACGTGCTTCGGTTGGAGTTATTGGTATAAAGAGAGTAATAGGTTCCTGCAATTGGTTCGCATACAGACGTACCTTCAATCAATCTTCCAATCAAATTGCTGCGAATTTCCGAATTAAAAGTATACAAGCCGATACTAGTTCCTGTCCTTACCTCAACATAACTGCGGGTACTATCATCGATAAGCGTCATTGTATTGCTAAAGTTAACGGTGTACCAGTAGTCAGATTGACTACCTGTTACGACACCTTCCCAAGAAACCGTGTTTTGCGAATGCGTGCGAGTACCTTGTTTGGTGTCATAGTTTGACACCCGTCTGGCGTTACGTGTCAGTGTTCCGTTTCCATCCACATCAAGGTCTACATTACCTGACAGCCAATCTTGATCTGGGTCGTTTGGAACAGGTTGGAATGTTAAGTAAAGCGGTCTTTCATCAGTTATGCGCGATTCAAAATATCTGGAAACATAAGCACTGCCCAAGACTGAATCTTCTATCGGGAGAATTAAGTCCTCATCAACAAAAGGGTCCGAACCTGCAATTAACTCATCAAAGTTACTAACACTGTCGCTATCGTTATCCCAGCGCTCAGTGTTAAATTGATCGGCGGTTATCTGAACATCCTGTGATTCACCCGCTGTGGTTTTAAAGTTTGTTTCAACACTACCCAACGTGACACCCTCATTGCGATCAGTGAATGTCACCATCAGGAGGTTTTCTGTGTTGGAATCAAAATCTGCCGTTAAGCTCCACTGTTCATCGCGTATCCAACTTGCTGTGGCATTAATGTCACCCCAAGTTAACCTTACCTGTAGTTCGTTAGAAGGCATATATACCGGCACGGTGATATCGAAGTTTACGATCGTTGATAAGTTGCTGGCATCTCCACCAACTTCAATATTATTAAAGCGCTCGCCTGCTGTGTGGTTAATGACTAAATACTGGCCAGGCCCAACCTCGCAAAAACGGCCGCCGTTACACAAGGTTTGGCTACCATCAGCGGTTTGTACTTGATACCAGCCATCATCTGGCCAGCTTATTCGTGAGTCATTGACCGCGATGCCCATGTTGCTGGTGGCTCCAACCTCGATGTTGTTAAAACGCTCACCGGTTGAGTGGTTGATGACCAGATACACGCCAGGGTCAACATCGCAAACACTGCCACCGTTACAAAAGGTTTGACTGCCGTCTGAACTTTGCACTTGATACCAGCCATCGTCTGGCCAGCTTATTTGCGAGCCGTTAACGGTGACACCCGAGTTATTAACCGAGTCTCCAACCGCTGGCACCTCAACATTATTAAAACGTTCACCCGTTGTGTGGTTAATCACCAAATAGCGACCCGGACTAACATCACAATGGCCACCACCGTTACACAAGGTTTGACTGCCATCGGCAGTTTGTACCTGATACCAGCCATCGTCTGGCCAACTTATGCGGGTGCCGTTGACCGATGGCGATGCGATCGCATTGCTTGTTGGCACAGACAATAAAAGTGCAACGCCCAGTAACACCTTATGGACACCGCAGGGAAGTGATATTGATCTTGTTGAGTGCTTTTTCATGGAGCAAACCCTGTCCGGTTTTTGACTTTGTTTTGGGGACACAAAACACAGCCAATTAACAGCAACCTAATGCCACAAGCTTATAGAGAAACAGGGAATACATTTGGTAATAAAACCGATGAGCGGGGGTACGGCACTTTGTTTTACGTTTCAGTTACCTGATAGCGGCAGTGTTGCACATAGGCGTCAAGTTTATAGCGCTACCGCCTGTTTATTTTTGCGACTGTTCCAGCACTTCAGGTTTCACGATTGCCCGGCCGTCATCCGCAAAAAAAGCCGATGGCTTATGCATACCACGTATTTTCCATGACAACATTTTGCCAATAATACGAAACGTGATGCCCAGTGGAAACTTGTCGGAGCAGCCAGGGTATGTGGGTGTTTTTAACGCGTGTTGTGCTTGAACATAAGCGCGTACCGGGCCTAAGTCGGTTTCGCGCTGCTCGGCGTTGTCCATAAAACGATGAATAACACCAACAAACGGCATCTTGCTGTTCATGGTGTTAGCAATGGGTGTGCGACAGCAGCCCGTATACCACCTGACTAACCCTTTGGGTTGTAGCTTCAAGGCGCGTAAGTGCTCAGCGCCTTGTTCAATAACTACCTGTGATTGGCTGGTTTGAAAAATCTCAGTGCCACCGAATTCATCGAGTGTAGCCTCAGGGTTAGCCAAATGGTTAGCGAAGTCCTGACAACTATCACAAAAACAAACCACCCGATTACCATTGCTCGGGGTGATATTTTTTGCAACACCCTGAACTTTACCGCAGTCACATTTAAGGCGAATGTCTGTCATTGATAGCTTCCCTTTTAAGTATGTACATACTAACGCAGTTGTAGTGTCACCGAGTTACTACTGAACAACCTCGTGGTAAGTACCATTTATTTTTAGTGTTATCGTCACCTTGCCCTTGTCACGATTGCGCCAGAACCAACCGTGTTCTCCTTTAAATGGTGCAACAAAACCACCTTCACCCTCGGTAGCTCCGCGCCCTTTTTCGTATGTCTTGGATTGAGTATCGCCATGCGCGTGTAAATCAAAGTTAATCCGGCCGCCGGATGACGTCCAGAGATACTGGGCATGGTCACCTTTGTTCATGGCTAGTTTTGTCTCCCGATGGTCCCCCGGCTCAATCGTAAAGGTTATCGTGTCTTTCCAGAGCTCTTCCGCATGCGCGCTACCGGCAAAAATGCCAATGACGCTATTCATGAAATTCAGGGACTGGCTGTCTCCATTCTGCTGATGATCTTGCTCCGCCTCATCATGTAATTCCTGTTTGATTTCGCCCATTTCTGTTAGACCCAGCATGCGCCCAACGGAAGTAGGATCGATGCCATATTCCGCTGGTAACACAATGGTGATGAAAATCAACACCAGCCCAATAACGGCAGCGAAGGCAGAACGCCTCAACTGAGACAGACTGTGCAGTTCATGCAAGCTGGGTTTATCAACGTTGAACATGGCAATACCTTAATCAGTAACTAGTGCGAATGAGAATGGAAGTAACCAAAAATGTGTTGCGCCATAAGCGCAAGGCCAAGCAATATCATCACCACGTTAATAGCAACAGCGTATCTGGAGAAATTTTCACTTCTTCGCAGATAGCCCATAACGATCAGGATCACACAGAGTGCCAAAATTTGACCTATCTCGACACCAACGTTGAACGCCAACAAGTTAGGCAAAAGACCATCTTCTGAAATCTGGTATTCCAATAACTTTGTCGCAAGCCCTGTACCGTGAATAAGACCAAATATCAGGGTTGCAATTTTTGTGTTGGGTTGGTGCCCAAACCATTTTCCAAACACACCGAGGTTGTCCAGCGCTTTGTAAACCACCGAAAAACCAATAATTGCATCAACAATATAAGCATTGACACCCCATCCGTACCAGACGCCAAGAAGCATCGTGATTGAGTGTCCAATAGCAAACAAACTGACATAAATCGCAACATTGCGAAAATTGTACAAGAAGAAAACGACACCGAACAAGAACAGTATGTGATCGTATCCGGTGACCATGTGCTTAGCACCGAGGTACATGAACGGGACAATATGAACACCCCAAATTTCCTGGATATAGCCTGCATCACCAGGGGTCACGTTGTGGGCATGTGCAGCGGCTCCAAAACCAAGCACTAGTAGGGCGAGAAGCATGGCACTGATCTCAGTGCTACGACGCAGAAACGAATTTTTCATCTGCCAATTTTGCCGTCGGTGGTGTATTGAATCATTGCCGAAAAGTATGCCGCTCTATAAGCGCAATGTGCCGATCAAAATCACCGTTTAAATAGTTGATACTGTGCAGCCCTGCCAGACTAAAACCATCTGCCAGTTTATCGGGCATGTGCTCTTTCAATCCAAGCATAATAATGATACGCGAGCCTTTGGTTGTATTTTTTTCGACGGCCCGCAGAAATTTTTCAGGTGCAGTAAAGGCCCGGGAAACGATAACACTGGCAATATCAGACACATCTTCCACACGCTGCTGTTCAACACGAACATGAGTCAGCCCAAGGTCCATAACCACCTGTTGCTGGAAACGGGTTTTCTTGCCATTGGATTCCACCGACAGAAACTGCAAGTCAGGGCGGCATATGGCCAAAGGCAAAACAGGCAAACCGGCACCAGTGCCAACATCCATGACATCAATATCGTTTGTTTGCTGATAAACAGAAGAGCCCGGTTTAGGCAGGTGTGACAGCACAGACAAGCTATCCAGAATATGCCGACCAACCATGTCGTCTACCCGGCGAACTGCCGTCAGATTATAGACACGATTCCACTTTTCCAGCATCAACAAGTACTGTACAAGCAAGGACGCTTGTTCAGTGCTTAGCGATACAGATAATTGTTGCGAACCGGCTACAAGTTTTTCATGAAGCCTAGCAGCGCTCAGGTTATCGGGGCCAGACGTCACAAGTGAATCAAGCGCTCGCCTTTAAAGACTGCTTTTTCAGATGCACCATCAACAAGGATAGTGCAGCAGGTGTGACACCAGATATGCGCGATGCCTGATCAATAGTCTCAGGACGATGCTCAATAAATTTTTGTCGCACTTCATTAGACAAACCATCAACGTCGTTGTAGTCGAGTGTGTCTGGCAGTTTGGTTTCCAGCTGCCCACGAGAACGATCTATATCAGCTTGTTGTCGATCAAGGTAGCCTGCGTATTTGCCTTGTATCTCAACCTGCTCGATGACTTGACGGTCAAGTTCTGCCAGTTCAGGTTTTACTAATTCTAGCAAGCGATGCAATTTAACTTCCGGCATTTTTAACATCTCGCTAAAACGACGCTCGCGCGAAAGCTCCAGGCCAGTTTCTTGTGTGAGGGTTTTTGCCTCGGTGGTGTTTGGGCGAATCCACAGATCTTTGAGTTGGCCTTGTAGCAAACCAATGCCTTCTGACTTTTTACTGAACGCTTCCCAGCGAACGTCATCAACCAGACCCATAGCTCTGCCGGTTTCGGTTAGCCGCAAGTCAGCGTTGTCCTCGCGCAGCTTTAATCGGTATTCTGCGCGACTGGTAAACATACGATAGGGTTCGCGGGTACCACGGGTAATCAAGTCATCAACCAGTACACCAATATAAGCTTCGTCTCGACGAGGAGACCAAGGTGCTTCACCCCTGACCTGACGCGCCGCATTGAGCCCGGCAACCAGACCTTGCGCTCCGGCTTCTTCGTAACCGGTGGTGCCATTAATTTGTCCAGCGAAAAACAAGCCATTAATGCAACGTGTTTCCAACGATGATCGCAAACCGCGCGGGTCAAAAAAGTCGTACTCAATGGCATAACCCGGCCGGGTGATATGCGCATTCTCAAAACCCTTTATCGATTGCACATAAGCAATTTGAACATCAAACGGTAAGCTGGTGGATATACCGTTGGGATAAACCTCGTGGGTATTCAACCCTTCTGGCTCTATGAATATCTGGTGCGAATCTTTATCGGCAAAGCGCACAACCTTGTCTTCAATGGACGGACAATAGCGCGGCCCCACACCTTCAATGTTGCCTGAAAACAATGGTGAGCGATCTAGCGCACCATTAATGATTTCGTGGGTTTTTTCATTGGTGTGCGTGATATGGCAGTGCACCTGCTCGGGGTGATCTTTATCGGTGCCAAGATAAGAAAACACAGGGCGTGGGTCATCCCCAGGCTGTGCCGCCAACTCGCTGTAGTCGATGGTTCTGCTGTCAATGCGTGGCGGCGTGCCAGTTTTTAGTCTGCCCGTTTCCATGGGCAATTCGCGCAAACGCATTGCCAGTGTTTGTGCCGGTGGGTCCCCTGCTCTGCCTGCTGATTGTTGGGCTTCACCCACATGAATTTTTCCAGCCAGAAAGGTGCCCACGGTTAACACGACAGACGGTGCTTTAAAACGCACACCCAACTGAGTTAACACACCAACGACCGAATCGCCTTCAATGATTAAATCATCAACGGCTTGTTGGAACAGCGTCAGGTTTTCTTGATTTTCGATAATGATGCGAATGGCATTGCGGTACAGGGTGCGATCAGCCTGCGCGCGAGTCGCTCTGACGGCTGGCCCTTTGCGCTGATTGAGCGTGCGAAAGTGAATACCGGCCAAGTCGGCCGCTTTCGCCATGGCCCCACCCAAGGCGTCGATCTCTTTAACCAGATGACCTTTACCAATACCACCGATAGCCGGGTTACAGCTCATCTGGCCCAATGTTTCTATATTGTGGGTTAGCAGCAGGGTTTTCGCGCCGGTACGCGCGGCCGCTAAGGCAGCTTCGGTACCCGCGTGGCCACCGCCGACAACAATAACGTCAAATTGAGTAGGAAAATCCATGATGCCAATACCTGGCGGTGAGACAGATCCCGATTATACCCCGTTGTTACGAACCTGATCTGTGAACCGGATGCTGGGTCTTACGCAATATGAAGGATAAAACGCTCCCCACTGGATTGATTGGCATAACCCCGAGCTATCAGTGCGTCAACCAAGGGCCAAAATCGCAGAGCAAACCGGCGCGATAGGTCGCGCCGGGTCTAATTTTTCGTTGTTCAAGCCCAGATTATTCGAGGACCAGGCACGCCACTTTGGATTCCACCCTCGATGTAAAAACGGACACTGTGCAAGCATACTCCTTGAAGCTGATAAGAGAATTGATGTTTGTGCCATCAGAACTGCTGCAAGAACCCCCTGTGGCAGACCCGACAAGAAAGCCGTTAATCACACCTCCGCATCGCGCCACACAGGTGTCACCAGCGCCCACATCAAAACAACGCTGTGTAATGTACGCAACACCCTCACCCACTTCTATTACAAATGGTCGGTTATCTACACCACCTTCAAAAAACACCGCATTAGAACCCCTTCGAGGACTGAAGTTACCAGCATCATCAAACGCGGTAATACCATATGAACCCGTTTCCGTTGCAGTGTATTGGAGATCACCTCGAAGAGTGGTTTCATAGTTGCCCTGAAAATACACGTTGTATCCAGTGGCACCTTCTACTGCATCCCAGGTGATTTGATCACCATTGAGTTGCACGTTTTGCACAGGCGGAAGTTGTTGGGCTTTAACATGAACGCTTATCACGCACAGAATAAAGACCTTCAACAGTAGTAGCGTGCTTTGTTTAACCAATTGGTTCATATCATGAAAACTCCATTATGTGACTGTAACCCCAAATTATACTGACAGACGAGCATGCTTTTTCAGGTAATTATACCTGTAGCAAACTTGTATATTTGAACGGTACATCGCAGGGCTTAACGCTTACCGCTGCTATGCTCTAGGGATGGAGACGATACTAATCACAGGTGGTGCGGGAAACTTAGGAGGTAGCCTGGCACGCAGACTTGTGGCAGAGGGCAACTACTACGTCATTATTGTCGACAATTTATCGACTGGAAACACAGACAAATTACCCTCAGGCAATACCAAAAGATGGTGTTTTATAAATGCGGATGTGAACAGCTGGGCTGACATATCACCTGTTTTTGGCTCAAATGGCATTGATTATGTGTTCCACTATGCTGCTGTAGTAGGCGTACAACGAACGCTAGCGAACCCTATAAAGGTTTTAGAAGATATAGAAGGCATCAAGCACATACTCAGTTTGTCAAAAGACTCTGGGGTAAAAAAAGTGTTTTTCGCGTCCTCCTCTGAAGTCTATGGCGAACCTGTTGAAATCCCACAAGTTGAAGATACCACCCCGTTAAACTCGCGCCTGCCTTACTCTATTGTTAAAAACGCTGGCGAAGCCTACTGCAAAAGCTACCAGCAAGAATTTGGACTTGAATTTACGATTTTCCGTTTTTTTAACACGTATGGCCCGCTGCAGAGCACAGACTTTGTCATTGCCCAGTTTATTCAAAAAGCGCTGCTTAACCGAGATATATCCATCCATGGAGATGGTCGGCAAACAAGGACCTTTTGTTACGTTGATGACAACATTGATGCCACTATAAAAATACTTAAGAATAATCTAGCCACTAATGATGTTCTGAATATTGGCAGTGAGCGGGAAATTACCATCACAGAGCTGGCTCAAACGATCATTAACTTGCTGGACTCAACATCAGAAATTGTTTATACAGACCCACTGAAAAAAGGCGATACAACCAGACGCCAACCCAGTATTGAAAAAATGAAGGCTGTGTTGGATGGTCGTATGGTGTCACTTGAAGAAGGCATCATGAAAACGGCTAACTACATTCAACAAAACCTGCCGCATCCTTAAGGCAAGCCGTCAAGTGCCCACAATCGTACTAATGATCATTGATATCTAATGAGTAAGCCACTCTTCAGTGTCATTATTCCCAGCCTGAACCGTGCACACACCATTGGGCGCGCAATTGAATCGTGCTTAAACCAATCAATCAGTGATTTTGAAATTATTGTGGTGGATGATGAGCAATCCACCGACAACATGCAACAAGCACTAAGTCCGTATCATGATAAATGCACTATCAGGCTGATTGCGCATCATTGTGGCAGTGCAGCCGCGGCCAGAAACACCGGTGTGGCTCATGCATCGGCTGATTACATTGCGTTTCTGGATGCCGATGACATCTTTATGCCAACAAAACTGGCCACAATGGCCGAGCAACTGAAGTCTGAACCGCAAACATTATTCTATAGCCAAAACTATATTAATCGAGGGGTCGCAAATTGGTGGATAAAGCCGGCGCGAGGCTTACAGAAAAACGAGAACATCTTTGACTATCTGTTTATTGAGAAAGGTTGGGTTCACCCGAGCAGTATCGTACTGGCTACAGATTTAGCGCTACAGAACCCGTTTGATGAAACACTCTCGTTTGGAGACGACGCGCAGTTCGTGGCCAGCATGTGGCTCAAAGGCATTAATATCAGCATGATTGAGTTGCCGTTAACACTGTACGATGACCCATTCGACGCCGAAAGGCTATCGCAGAGCCCGGTTTTTAAACACGGCGAAAGTCGCGAACATCAAAGCTTCATGAATTGGGTAGACTCGATAAAACACGAAATGCCCGAAACAGCTTACCGCGGCTATCGCGCTGGCTTTCGCTCTCGGTTTTTCGCCAAAAGTGCACCCATAAAAGCGTTGTGTGATATTTTGCAAGCAAAGCGCCATGGGGTTTTATCTTTTTATCAGTGTTCAATGCAAACCCTGCAGACATTTTCACCTGGCGTGTACCGACGTATAGCCGACCTGCAAGTTCGCATACGTGGTGTTGAGCCTACGTCAACAAGGACTGATTAACCGTGCTAGATATTGTAATCGGTATCTGCACCTGTCGACGCCCCGAAGGTTTATTGAACCTGTTGCAGCATATCGCTGAGCTTGAATACGATGGTACGTGCTCCGTTGTGGTTGTTGACAACGATAAAAAAAAACAAGGCACCGGTGTCTGTGATGCGCTGGTTGACTATCGCTGGCCAGTTACTTGCGTTTTCGAGGAGCAAGCAGGCATTGCCTACGCCAGAAACAGAGCTGTTGAAGTCGCCCTGGAATTGAAACCGCGTTTTATTGCAATGCTGGATGATGATGAATGGCCATCACCGCAATGGTTATCAGAACTAATGCGCGTGCAATCAATGTACAACGCTGATGCTGTTAGCGGCCCTGTGCTGTCAGTATTCCCCGACGATGCCAAGCCATGGTCTGATATGCCACAGTATTACGGTGCAGATCAGCAGCTACCTGATGGTACAAAAACGGTTTTTTATGCGTCCGGGAATTTCATGGCTCGAACTTGTTGTTATCAGGATTTGTTAACAGAACCCTTCGATACCGCCATTGCTAAAACCGGTGCTGACGATATGGTGTTTTTCAGGCGGCTTGATCAACTAGGTTATACGATGCACTGGGCAGCAAATGCCATTGTTGATGAAACGGTTGCAGAAGGGCGAATGAGCCTTGATTGGTTAAAGCGTCGGCATATTCGCATAGGTAATACCAACGTTATTGTGCAACGTATGTTTGAACCTGGTTGGGTCTCAGAATCTGTGCGACTAGTAAAAACGTCTGGGCTGTTTTTCTTAAGTGGTATTTATTGGCTAACGATGTTCTGGCATCCACAGCACCGAATCCATGCAACGTTGTTATTTTACAAAGCCTGCGGGAAAATAATGGGACACACTGGGTTTATTAAAGATTATCTGGACCATGGCGGATAGACAAAAAAACCTCTTTTGGGCATTAACCTCAAATGGTAATTTTTTTGATGAATATGGCTGAAATGAAGATCAGTAGCTACTCCATCACAACAAAAGTCAATAGTCTCCACGTGGACAGTCAAATTTACTAAATTTAAGCCCAAGAATTTTTAGCGATGAGCAAATAGGAAGTGAAACACGAAGCACCATATATCGACATATCTCGGAATCCACACAGGCAAAGATTTTTACTTGCTATTACTTTCTCTTTTTGTTGATGTAATCCCTAGCACTATCCTCCATTGCGACTTTTGCAACGGTCTTTGGTACGACAGTCTTGCCTACAGGTGCTAGGGAAATCCCTGCTAACTTTAGATGCTGCAAACCAAACGGAATTCCCAATATTGTTATGAAACAAAGTATTGCAGCCACGACATGACCAATAGCAAGCCATAAACCTGCGAGTATGAACCATACAATATTCCCAAGCGACCCGAGAAAACCAGTGCCTATATCTTTACTGTTGCTTAACTCTCTCCTAGACATAGCCTCTTTGCCAAATGGGAAAAACGCAAATTTTCCAATAACAAAGCAAGCCCTCCCCCATGGGATACCGATAATAGTTACAAAAGCGAGAACTCCAAACAAAAACCACGCAATACCCATAAATGCACCGCCCAGCAGAAACCATAACAAATTACCAATAGCTCTCATGCTTTAATCACACCTAAGTTAAACCAACACATTCAGTACTTATTAGCTGACAAGCACAACCAATATTATTGTTTAGGACTCATATTAAATTGCTCATTCAAAATGCAAGGCGATCGTAAACATATTTTTGCAATGCGAAATTATTTGGGTACTCTCGCACGGCCTGTTCTTTAAAACTCTGATTTGTAACCGTGCCCATATAGTTCTTGGCCGACAACTGCTTGTTGTACATGTATTTCTGTAAAGCGTAATCCGACGGGTGTTCCCTAACGGAAAAAGACATTACTTCCTGATCTTTGACGGCTTGCATGTACCTCATTGCTGAGAGTTGCTTATCGTAAGTATACTTTTGCAATGAATAGTCATTAGGATACTCTCGAATAGAGAACTCTTTTAGTTCCGTATTCTGTACAGACATCATGTAACGCTTGGCAGTGGCCTGTTTATCATAAACGTATTTCTGCAACGAATAGTCGCTGGGGTATTCGCGGACTGCTATCTCTTTCACACCGCGTCTTGAACGCTTAACAGATAGTTATAAGAGGCCAACTGCTTCCTATACACATAGCCTTGCATTTTACTATCGCTAGGGTATTCCGCGGCTGCAAACTCCCGAATCTGATCCTCTATTGTGTCGGCATGTAGAGAAAAACTGACAAAGACAAGAAGTGCAAAAAGTGTTCTTATACTATCCATATATCCTTCTCGATTTTTCCAAGCCCTACACTACCGGCAAAACCTAAGTAGTATTAACTAATTTTTCGAGTAACAACACTTGCACCAAAGCAAGTGAGCACACTACCTACGTTACAGTATTCTTCGCAAAACAAGGTAAAAGACTGGCAACAGACAATTTTCCCGTTTTAGCAGATAGCGTAAATGGGCAGAGCGAACATGTCGCAACAAATAACTCATCTGATTTGAGACTTTCGTATAGGGTGCGAGACTACAGCTTATAGCTGCGCGGCAATCTACAAACTGCTAAAGTACTTTACCACCCAATCAATTTGCTCCTGAGTATCGGGAACACGCACCGTTCGTTTAGTTGATATAAGCTCCAGCGCATCCAATGGCTCAAAACCATCGTGCATCAAAACACCAGCCGCAACCATTCCCGATCTGCCTATTCCTGCACGGCAGTGGACCACAGTGTTTAATCCGGAATAACAATCATCGTAGAGTTGCTTCGTGAAACCCAAGAACCCTTGAACAGAATCGGGCAAAGCCATGTCGGTTATCGGGAAGGATACAAACTCCATGTTGTGTTTAACAACCAAAGCTTGTTCTTGATCAAGCCCAAGCTTGGATGCCTCTTGGGCTTCAAGCAAGGACACCACTCGGTCCATTCCAATTGATTTAAGCTTTGCCATCTCATCGTCCAGCGCAGTACCTGAACCAGGCTTTGGCATAACATGCAAGGAGCCACTGCCTATATCGGCTATTTTATAAACAGGCATATTCATTTGGTGGTTAGCAACCCTTCCAGATTTTTTCGCAATGTATATTGTTTGCAGCTATCACTGAGTGCGATCATTTGCCAATGCAAAACGAACCAAAAATCTCACCCAGTAAATCTTCGCTGTCAAATCGACCGGTCACCGAATCCAATGCCAACTGCGCCTGACGAAGTTCTTCTGCGGCAAGCTCTGGCATGTCTGAGCTGTGCAAGCGTTCAAGTGCTGCGGTGCTGGCTAAACGAGCACTGTTCAACGCATCCAGATGACGTCTTCGCGCAATGAATGCACCCTCAAGCTGTGCATCGTGGCCCACCAAAGACAACAAATGCTGACGTAGATCACTCATGCCCTGCCCTGTTTTGACAGAAACACTAATGACATCTTCTTTTTTTAACTGCTTAAATTGAGCTAACTGAGATGACGCTTGATTCAACAGTTGTTGTTGCAGATCAACCGGTAAAGCATTTACGGCATTAGGATGCGTTTGCACCAAATCAACTTTATTAACCACCAGCGTGGCTGATAAATTTTCTGGCAGAGACAAACTGGGTAACGTTAAACGCTCTGCATCAACCAACACCAACACATGATCGGCTGAATCAATCGCACGTCGCGCACGGCTTATACCTTCACGCTCAACCACGTCTTGTGTTTCACGCAAACCGGCGGTATCAATTATATGAATGGGTACGCCATCAAGCGTTATTTGTTCGTGCAACACATCGCGAGTAGTGCCTTCGATGTCGGTTACTATCGCGCTGTCTTCACCGCTTAGCGCATTTAGCAAACTGGATTTGCCGACATTGGTCACACCAGCAATAACAACGGTGAGTCCCTCGCGCAAACGTTGCCCCTGATGTGCGCGAGCAATTAAGGATTCAAACTGCTGGACAATCGACTCTGCCCGCTTCTTTAATTGCGGGTCGGCCAGAAAATCGATTTCCTCTTCACTAAAATCCAGCGCGGCCTCAAGCCAGGCACGCAATGCTGTTAGCTCTAACTGCACGTTTGCAATACTGCGTGAGAACTCTCCGCTCATAGACCTCACGGCTGCAAGGGCCGCCGAGTTTGAACTGCTTTCTATTAAATCGCTGACCGCTTCCGCCTGGGCTAGATCTAACTTGTCGTTTAAAAAAGCCCGCTCGGTGAATTCGCCTGGCCGAGCCATACGCGCACCACATTCAAGCACGCGCGACAGCACCATATCGAGCACCACAGCACCACCATGGCCCTGCAGCTCTAGCACGTCTTCTCCAGTGTACGAGTTTGGGGCCTTAAACAGCAGTGCGATACCAACATCAAGCGCCTGTTGTTGTTGATCTAAAAAAGGTAAGTAGTGCGCGTGACGGGTATCGAGTGATTGACCCGTTAGTGTTGCTGCAATTTCGGTGGCCAAAGGACCACTAACACGTATAACTCCGATGCCGGCTTTGCCGGCACCAGAAGCAATGGCTGCTATTGTGTCAGTAGTAATGGCCTTAAAACCTGACGCACGCGTCAGGCCATGCTCTTACCAAAATCATCACCGAGGACTTTCTTGGTGATGTAATACTGCTGCAAAATAGTCAGTATGTTGTTGACAACCCAATACAGCACAAGCCCTGCCGGGAACATGGCAAAAAACACACCGAATATCAAAGGCAAAAACTGAAACACTTTGGCCTGAATCGGATCAACCGGAGCCGGATTCAGTTTTTGCTGAATGTACATACTGACCGCCATCAGCACCGGCAGGATGAAATACGGATCGCGAATAGACAAATCCTTAATGTGGAACATCCACGGAGCTTGTCGTAATTCAACACTCTCGAGCAGCGTCCAATACAAAGCAATAAACACCGGCATTTGAATCAACATAGGTAAACACCCACCCAGCGGGTTGGCCTTTTCCTTTTTATACAGTTCCATTGTTGCCTGACCCATTGCCGCGCGGTCATCACCATGGCGCTCTTTTAAGGCCGCAAGCTTGGGTTGAAGCTTTTTCATTTTCGCCATCGAGCGATAGCTTGATTCGGACAACTTATAAAACAGCGCTTTGATAACACAGGTAGAAAAAATAATGGCCCAACCCCAGTTGCCCACAAACCCATGAATGGTTTTTAACAACCAGAACAATGGCTGCGCAATGATGGTCAACCAGCCGTAGTCAACGGTCAGCTCTAAATTCGGCGCAACCTCTTTTAACTTGTCCTGAATTTTTGGACCAATAAACGCCGTCGTACTAAACGTTCCCTGCGTGCCCGGCGCGATGGTTTTCGCCGAAGAGATCATTCCAATCAGGTAACGATTCTCGGAAGGCAGGTATCGCGTGTAAGCGGTATTGACCTCGTCTGGGGTTGGCACCCAGGCGGTGGCAAAGTAATGCTGAATCATGGCAATCCAGCCGTTAGTCACCGACGTGTTTAATCGCTCGTCTTCCATGTCGCCAAACGACACTTTGTTGTAGCGATCTTCGTCGTTGCTAACAACCGCACCAATATAGGTGTTAACGAACTGTTGTTTTTCGTCTTTAGTACCCGGCTTTCTTTTAAGCTGACGATACTGGCTGATTGCCCATGGGGCGTCGGATGCATTATCAATAACGTAGTCAACACCCACCTCGTAGCTACCCTTTTTAAACGTCAGGGTCTTGGTAACCGTTTTGCCGTCATCGGATTGCCACACAAACGGTATCGATACAGACTCGGCATCACCCAACTCGTAGCTATCGGATTCGACGCTCATCACCGCTTCATGCGTTGGTACAGGTGCAGCCCCGCCATCGGCATTAAATAAACCGGATTGCGCCACAAGAAAACGCTCTGGTGTATTACTCACCAATGTAAACGGAACATCGGGTTGTTCGATGGATACCGGATAGTCGTTCAACAACACTGACGTAATGGTGGCACCGGTTGTGCTGATTTCGATATCCATGACATCGGTTTTGACTTTTACCGATGGCGCAGAGATCGTTTTGTCTGCAATAACAGGCGCTATAGCCTGACTACCATCACCTGAGGCTACCCCTTGAGGTAAATCAACACCCGTTGGGCCATCTGGTGCCACACCATTAGCACCGGCTGTTTGTTCAACCGTTGTTCCCGTAGGTGCCTGGCCCGGCGGTGGCAGGTGGTAATCGCGCATCCAGGTTTGATACAGAAGCAGGCTGACAAAGCCAAATGCCATGTACAGCAGCAATCGTTGGTTATCCATCGTTAACTCTTTTGGTTACCTGTGGCGTTGGCGCTGGGTGTTTCACCGCAGGCGTGGTTTATTGTCTCTGGTACTGGATCATACCCGCCCGCGGACAATGGGTGGCAGCGGCACAGGCGTTTTGTGGCTAACAATGATCCTTTGAGCGTACCGTGCGAATGGATTGCATTTAAGGCGTACTCGGAACAGGTTGGGTAAAATCGACAGCGTGGTGGCATGAGCGGACTCAGCCATCGCCGGTAGAACTTGATTAATTGCACCATACAAACCACCGAACGCTATTTTTGCCCTGGCCTGTTACGTCCAGGTTTTTCCAGATTGGCCCATTCACTCCATAACTTATCGAGTGATTGCCGCAATTCAATACTACTGGCCGTAGCCGCTCGATCTTTATTCATCACAACACAGTCGCAGCCCAGGAGCAAATGTCGTTGGTGCCGGAAGGATTCTCTGGCAATGCGCTTGATTCGATTTCGATCAACAGCCCGCTTCGCCCGTTTTTTGGCAATAGCCAACCCCAGCCTGGCATTTGATTTTTCGCCATTGACTGATTGCCCCCGGTGAATAAGGACAATCCAGTAAGCATTGGTTAATCGCTTATTTTTTTTGAAAACCTGGCCGTAGCCAGTTCCGTCCAACAGCCGAGCGTGACGCGGAAAATGTGCATCCATGGCGATGTGCCCTACCCGGGTGCTTGGCAATGATTGGTAAATGGGTGCTCACGCCCTTACGGTGAATTTCATGGCTGGCGGAATAGTTGAGTTAGCTGACACAGCAACGTCGACCCGCCGACAAATTGGACCCAAAGGATTAAATGACTAAACCCGTGAAACCAATTATGCGCTGAGGCGAGCTCTGCCCTTGCGACGACGAGCAGCAAGAATCGCTCTTCCGCCTCTGGTGGCTTTTCTGGCTCTGAAACCGTGAGCTCGGGCGCGCTTGATGCGGCTGGGTTGATATGTTCTTTTCATGGTGCTTATCCGTTAACGGCCCAATTGCCGCTTTCACTGCAGGGAACCGCCAAGTTTAGGGGTTTGAGCACCGATGGTCAATGATTATCCATGATGATTGGGCAAATAACATTGCTCTGAGCACGGGTAGTCTGATCTGCACTCTAATGCAGTCATTGTCGCCGAATGAAACAAATAAAAATATGTGATTGAAATCGCCTCGCCGGATAGCTTAAAGTGCTCACCCGGCAGCGAAAAGCCAACCTGCCGCGTCGCTCTTTCTAAGTGCGAACACTTTGACCAACTTCGGTTAGTCGGCCAGTTCTTGTTAGTTAAGTCTGTTGTAGTTTTTTTATTTCTTATTTGGAGTTATGTCGTTGTCTGCATCGTTGTGGGACCGTTGCCTGTCCCGTTTAGAAACTGAACTCTCCGAACAACAGCTGAACACCTGGATTCGGCCATTGCAGGCGTACGAGATTAATTCGAGCCTGAAAATCATGGCACCTAATCGTTTTGTCCTGGACATGGTGAAGAGTAATTTCTTCCCTCGCATACAGGAAATTGCGAAATCACTGGACACCACCAACGTGATCACGGTCGACCTGGTGATCGGCACCGGCAGTGTGCCAGTCATGCCACGCGGCAACACGCAAGCCAACCCTGAGCCGATAAACCAGAACACCGCACCGGCTCACTCTGAAGTGGTCAGTGGTAAACCTGCGCCAAAGCGCCCAACTGGCCTGAACCCGATATTCACTTTTGATTCGCTGATAGAAGGCAAGTCGAATCAGCTGGGCCGCGCCACTGCCATGCAGATAGGTAACGACCCCGGTGGTGCTTACAACCCATTTCTTATTTATGGCGCATCAGGACTGGGCAAAACACACCTGATGCAGTCTATTGGTCATCAAATACTGAAAAACAAACCTGATGCGCGCGTGTTGTTCATTAACTCGGAACGCTATGTTGCTGAGATGGTGCAATCGCTACAACACAGCAAAATGAATCAGTTCAAGCAGTTTTATCGCAATCTGGACGCGTTGCTTATTGACGATATTCAGTTTTTCGCCGGCAAGGAGCAAACACAAGAGGAGTTTTTCCACAACTTCAACGCGCTGTTTGAAGGTGGCCAGCAGATTGTCCTGACTTGCGACAGATACCCCAAGGAAGTCAATGGTTTAGCTGATCGACTTAAGACCCGATTTGGCTGGGGACTGACTGTTGCAGTCGAGCCTCCAGAGCTTGAAATGCGGGTTGCCATTCTGCATAGCAAGGCTGAACAGGACGGCTTTGAAATACCGTCGGAGGTCAGTTTTTTCATTGCTAAAAAAATACGCTCTAATGTGCGAGAGTTGGAAGGCGCACTGAAGCGGCTTATCGCATCGGCCCGACTCACAGGCGAGCCTATTTCGATTGAACTGGCAAAAGACACACTGGCCGATCTGTTGGCCGTGCAGGCGAAGCTGGTCACCATTGAGAATATTCAGAAAACCGTTGCCGAGTACTATAAGATTCGATTAGCCGACCTGTCTGCCAAAACCCGGTCTCGGTCCATTGCCAGACCACGGCAAGTGGCCATGAGTTTGTCTAAAGAACTCACCAGTAAGAGCTTGCCTGAGATTGGTCAGGCCTTCGGCGGACGCGACCACACCACGGTTATGCACGCCTGCAAAAAAGTAAAAGAATTGCGAGAATCCGATTCTGGCATCAAGGAAGATTACGCTAACCTGATGAGAATTCTGACCGCCTAATGAACACACCATGATGAGCAACCAGTGTGTGAACAACATCTGGTTTGTAGCGGGAGAAAATAACCACTGACAATGTGTCGAATACACGATCACAATTGTTTAATAGGGGCACTTAATAAAATGCTGACAGCATGTGGATAAGTGCTGTACAACAGTAACGAGAATTTTGATAAATGAAGTTATCCACATTCCATGCACAGCTTACAAGTGCATCTCATGGATATTAATACAGACTGAATATAAAACGTAACATACTGATTTAATTAGTTAAAAAGCACTTATCAACAGATTTGTTATTCAGTAGTAATAGTAATAATAGAATTTAAATATAAAAAACCTTTTTTTAAAAGCCTATGAAATTCAGTGCGCAACGCGAATCTCTGCTCACCCCACTGCAACATGTTTTCGGTGCAGTTGAACGCAGGCAAACGTCTCCGGTTTTAGGCAATGTGCTACTGCATGCCGATGATGGCTCGCTCACCATCACAGCAACCGATACCGAGATAGAAATGCAAGCCAAAGCCGATTTACATATCGACGCCGATGGTGAAGTCACAGTGCCCGCCAGAAAGCTTTTGGATATTTGTAAATACCTGCCCGACTCAGCTCGGGTCGATTTTGATTCGACCGGTGACAAAGTTAAATTCAATTCAGGACGAAGCCGATTTACGCTAGCCACCCTGCCCGCAGCGGAATTCCCCAAAGTCGACGAATTGGTCGATGCTCAGCAAGTCACGCTCACTGCAGAACAATTGCACCATTGCATTCGCAGCACATCTTTTTCCATGGCTCAACAGGACGTGCGCTTCTATCTCAATGGCATGCTGCTGGAAATTGGATCGGGTCGCTTATCTTGTGTCGCAACAGATGGACATCGGCTGGCCTATGCCCAATGCGAAACCGACGCTGATCCCGAATCCCCGGTCAGGGCCATTATTCCGCGTAAAAGCGTTAACGAGTTGCAGCGATTACTCGGTACTGCCGATGCTGCTGAAAGCGTGCGTTTAAGCGTTACGCCACAGCACTTGCAGGTCAACTTGGGTGATGTGCGGCTAACCACGAAACTGATCGATGGTCGATTCCCCGACTACAACCGCGTTATCCCGATTGACGGCAACAAAGAGTTATTGATCGACTGTGCGACGCTAAAACAGTCATTAACACGAGCATCGGTGCTATCCAACGAGAAATACCGTGGTGTGCGATTAGCGCTGGAATCAGGCATTTTGACCATTTCCAGTAACAACCCTGACCAGGAAGAAGCCATTGACGAGCTTGAGGTTGAATACACTGGGGATTCAGCCGAAATTGGATTTAACGTCACCTACTTATTAGATGTGTTGAACTCCCTTGAAACTGAGAATGCCCGGATTGTGCTCAAGGATGGGAACAGCAGTGTGTTGGTAACACCTGAGCAAACCAGCGACAGCAAGTACGTCGTCATGCCAATGCGTCTGTGATTCTGACCAAAATCGATGTTCGGGGTTTGCGTAACCTTCGCGACGTCTCACTGAATCCGGCTCCTGGATTCAACCTGATCACCGGTGACAATGGTGCTGGCAAAAGCAGCATCCTGGAAGCCATTCATTGCCTGTCTGTCGGGCATTCGTTCCGTACTCGCAAAGTCCGAGAGCTGATAACCCGAGGTGAAGATGAATTCACCCTCGCCTGCCAAATGCTTGATCGGGCGACAGCGCAGACTCACCGCAGTGGTTTACGCAGGCATCGAGATGGTACGACTGAACTGCGGCTTAACTATGAGGAAATCCGCAGCATTGCACCGGTGACTCAGTTATTGCCGGTCAAAGCCCTAACACCCGACAGCCATGGCCTGATTCAGGATGGCCCCAGCGGGCGCCGCAGTTTTATTGATTGGGGTACGTTCCACGTGGAACAAGGGTTCTTTGAGGCTTGGAAAATATACCGCCGCGCCCTATCCCAGCGCAATCAGTCGTTAAAAGATATGGCTCCGGATTCTGAGCTGAATTCATGGGACGAGCAATTGGTGATTTCAGGCACTCAAATTGATGGCTATCGCCGTGCGTACACTGGCTCGTTGCAATCCACGTTGACTGAGCTTCTTAATGCCATGGGGTCGATGTTCCACGTGGAACTTAGTTACCGAAGCGGCTGGACCGATGGATTGGATCTATCGGCAGCGCTGGCAAAGAGCTTGCCGAATTGCCGCCGTTTTCGCACCACGACGGTTGGTCCTCATCGAGCCGAGCTACAGATCAATACGGATGACGGTGTATTGGCCAGACAAATCCTGTCACGTGGTCAGCAGAAGCTGTTGGTTTACGCCCTACATCTGGCTCAACTGATACTGCTGCATCAGATCACCAAGAAACCGGCTGTGGTGCTTTGCGATGATTTACCGTCGGAATTAGACCAGGAACAAAGCGGCAAAATTTTGACTCAATTGTCGCTGCTGAATAGCCAGGTTTTCCTGACCAGCACAGAACCTCAAAGCCTGCCAAATACAGCCTTCGAAAAGTTTTCTGTAGTAGGCGGGGAGCTACGAAAAGAGGTATAATTGATGGGTTAATCTAGGCGAAAAATGGACCATGGCTGACAACCCCAGTTACGATTCCTCCAATATAAAAGTGCTCAAAGGATTGGATGCCGTTCGCAAGCGTCCAGGTATGTACATTGGCGATACCGACGACGGTACCGGTCTGCATCACATGGTGTTTGAGGTTGTCGATAATTCCATCGATGAAGCCTTGGCAGGGCACTGCAGTGCCATCAATGTCACCATCCATCCTGATGAGTCAGTCAGCGTCTCTGATGATGGTCGCGGAATCCCAACAGACATTCACGAAGACGAAGGAAAATCAGCTGCCGAAGTCATTATGACGGTGCTGCACGCGGGCGGTAAATTTGACGATAACTCTTACAAAGTTTCGGGTGGATTGCACGGGGTAGGGATATCGGTGGTTAACGCACTCAGCGAATGGTTAACACTGAGTATCCAGCGAGAGGGCAAGGATCACTTCCAGGAATACAAAGACAGCAAGCCAGTCTCCGACCTCAAAGTAGTGGGCGATACGGACAAAACCGGTACCACCATTCACTTTAAGCCCAGCGCGGAAACCTTCTCTAACATATTGTTTGAATTCGAAATTTTGTCAAAACGACTGCGAGAATTGTCGTTTTTAAACAGTGGTGTCAAGATCATTTTGACCGACAAGCGTACCGACGCATCAGAGACGTTTTTTGCTGAAGGTGGTATCAGCGCTTTTGTTGAGCACTTGAACCGCAAAAAGACTGGCGTGCACAACACCATCATTCACACCCTTGGCGAAAAGGATGATGTTGCCGTCGAAGTTGCATTGCAATGGACCGATTCTTACTCGGAAAATATTTATTGTTTTACCAATAACATTCCGCAGCGAGATGGTGGTACTCATTTGGCCGGTTTTCGAGGTGCGTTAACACGAACCCTAAACCAGTACATCGAAAGCAGTGGGGCGGCGGCCAAAGCCAAAGTGTCTGCATCGGGTGATGATGCGCGCGAAGGACTTACAGCGGTTTTATCGGTTAAAGTACCTGACCCGAAATTCTCATCTCAAACCAAAGACAAATTGGTGTCCAGTGAGGTGAAAGGGTGTGTTGAATCGGTGCTGGGCGAATTCATGCACGACTTCTTGCAAGAGCACCCAACCGAAGCCAAAGAAATCACCGCAAAAATAATTGATGCAGCCAGAGCACGTGAGGCAGCCAGAAAAGCGCGTGAAATGACGCGACGAAAGGGCGCGCTTGATATAGCCGGTTTACCCGGCAAGCTGGCTGATTGCCAGGAACGAGACCCGGCAAAATCAGAAATTTATTTGGTGGAAGGGGACTCAGCGGGTGGCTCAGCGAAGCAGGGTAGAGACCGACGTCGACAAGCTATCTTGCCTCTGAAAGGCAAAATACTGAACGTTGAAAAAGCCCGTTTCGACAAGATGCTGCAATCTGCGGAGGTGGGTACATTAATCACCGCACTGGGTTGCGGTATTGGACGTGACGAATTTGACCCAGACAAGCTGCGCTACCACTACATCGTTATCATGACTGATGCCGATGTCGATGGCTCACATATACGCACGCTGCTACTGACATTTTTTTATCGCCAAATGCCCGAGCTAATACGTCGTGGCCATATCTACATTGCGCAGCCACCGTTGTACAAAGTGAAAAAGGGTAAGCAAGAGCGCTACGTTAAAGACGATGCAGAGCTCAACGCCTACTTGCTACAACTGGCCATGGAAAACGCCAAGCTGCACGTTAACGATGGTGCACCAGCACTCAGCGAAACTGGCCTTGAATCTCTGGCGCAGGAATACATGCGGGTAAACTTGCAATTCAAGCGTATGGAACGTCGAGTCAATCGTGACATACTGGAATCCCTGCTCAATATCACACCGTTAGCGGTGGAGTCTCTAACAGATGAATCAGCCGTACTCAAGTTTGGCGAGTCACTGATTGCAGAACTGAATGCCTCGCTACCAGATACATCTCAGTACTCAGTAGAATCCGTTGAGGATGAAGGTGTCTATGGCATAAAGCTATTACGCCGAGTGCATGGCAACGATTACGAAGTTAATCTCGATGGCGGCTTTTTTAAAGCACCAGATTACCGCACAGTAGCTAGCCTGGCTGAGAAGCTCGATGGCATGCTAGGCGAGGGCGCTTATATTCAACGCGGTGAGCGCAACACAAAAGTGGTGCACTTCAAGGAAGTCATGGACTGGTTACTAAAGGAGTCAGAACGTGGGTTGTCTATTCAACGCTATAAAGGCCTGGGTGAAATGAACCCAGAACAGCTTTGGGAAACCACGATGGACCCAACTGCGCGACGCATGTTGCAGGTGAGTATTGAAGATGCTATGGCCGCCGATGAAGTGTTTGATACGCTGATGGGCGATCAGGTAGAACCGCGTCGTGATTTCATTGAACGCAATGCCTTGTCTGTCTCAAACCTTGATGTTTAATCAAGGCTTTTGGAATCATTGAGCTCTTTTGGAAACATAGCGCTCATTTGAATCATTGAGCTAAGGTAAAGCGCCAATGTATTCAACGATACCAACCGTATGCAGGGCAACCAAACATGAAATCATCAGCATACAAATTGTTAATCATCGGTTGTCTTGCGATTGTCCTGTTTGCGTGTAGCTCTTCCAGTGATGACGACGACAATGACAGCGCGCCTAACGCAAACAACACCGTCTCTCAGCGGCTGGTGCAAAGTACCAGTCAAGGTGCAGACGGCAGTACCGGTTCAATAGCAACTGAATATTCTGAGCAGGGACATATTCAGCGCCAGACTTTTCGAACTGATGGCGACGTGACCACTGTATTCACCTTTGAAACAACCGATACCGGCCAGCTAATACGACGTAGCCAGGATACAGACCAAGACGGCGAAGAAAACTTTTCCAGCTTGTATGTCTATGGCAACGGCACAGACTTAAGTCGGGTTTATCGTGTTGGTTCTAATTCACTTATTGATTTGGTAGAAGTTTTCGAGTTTGAAGATTCGTTAGCGGTATCACGAACCACGCTCGATGTGGATAACGTTGCAACAATAGATGAGGTGGATGAATCAACGGGTGTAGTGGTTAACCGCCGAGACTTCACCTATGTCAATGGCCAACTTACCGTAAACCGAGTTGATAGCGATGGAGACAGCGAATTCGATTTAACGGAAACGTATACGTACAACCCTGACGGTACGCTTGCTACTGTACAGTTAGACAGTGCTGTGGATGGTGCCGTAAGCACGTCCAGCTTTGTGTATGAACAAGGCCCGTGTGTTCCGAATTTTGCTAATTCGGTCACTGGCTATTTTTGTGTGGTTACCAGATAACTTAGTATCTGGGCGGCTTTAACAACCAGACTGTAAAATACGGTTTGGTAAGTTGGAGGCATTTGCGAGTTGCTACCAGGACGTCGTGTCCTCTCATCAAGTTAATACCAGGGCTGGTCATTATGAAAAAGTTTTCCGTCTTTTTAGCGCCGCTCTCGGCTTTCTTCAATGCTTACCTTATTAGCTCCAAGCTTCGTTGCGTTGATGCTATTCGTATATTGATTCTTGCAAGTGCGGCATTGCTGGCAGCTTGTTCAGGGTCCTCTTCATCTGACTCCAATTCTGCAGGAGTCAGCATGGAACCTGCCTTGGATGTCACAGTGACTAACGGGTTTTATGTGACTGGACGTATGAACACCATTGAAGCGCTGAATGAACAGAACGTGCTTGACGTTAGGGTTGTTGAAACGACAGTACGTACCTTGTTCGATGACGCCGATACAATCGAATTAATCTCCACTTTTGATGACGCTCCCGGTACCTCGCGAGCCATTCAAAATTTCAATGCGAACGGTTGGTTGTTGTTTGAGTCATACACTGATGATGGCGATGTATCGCAAAGGTTCGCCTACGACTACAATGAAAATGGCTTGCTTAATTCCCTGTCGGCAACCAACCCCGCTTTTTCACTATCAGATTCCAGTCAGGTGTATGCATACAATGCAAATGGCCTGGAATCGGTTTCGTTTTATGAAGCCGATATCTTGTCTTGGGTTGAAACGTTCGTCTATAACACTGACGGTGTGGTAGTGGGTTCAAATCTCGTGCGAGAGTCAACAACCAGGTTAGATCGAGAGTGCGAAATCAGCTACACCGACGGACTACGATCGCGAGTGGAATGTTATGACTATGAGCCAGGGGTTGGCAACAGATTGCTTCAATCAATCACTGAAATGGAATATGACGACAATGGGAATTTAGTCAAAGATACGCGATCTGATTTCAAGGTTGAACTGTTCCCCGAGGAAGATGCGTCAACCGCTGTACCCATAGGGACGCTAATGGACAGAAGTACCATCGTTTTTGAATACGCTCAAACTGATCGGGATGTTCCTAACGACACACTGTTTGGTGATTTTTATTTTCCAACTCGATAAGCTGGTGTTGCAGTAGCTCATGTGCCAGTAATTTGTATTTAAAAGCCCGTTTCCAGCGGGCTTTTTTACGATCACTAAAAGAGCTTTGTTTATCACTCATAATGAATGTAATGCGGCCGCTATATAGTCCATAAATCTGTTAGATTCGTACCAGAGTTATCATCAGGAGCATCAGTCACAATGAGTCAAGCTATCACTATCAATCGACCTAACTTCAGTGCGGTGAATCCAGCGTCTGTGGAACAGCAGCTGGATACTTTGCTAAGCGAATATCAGTCGGTCATTGATCGCGTTGCTAAGCTGGAAAATCCCAGCTGGGATACGTTGGTTCGCCCATTAGAAGAAGCTGGCAACAAACTGAGTCTGTTCTGGTCACCTGTGAGTCACCTTAACTCGGTGATGAACACCGACAAGTTGCGTGAAGCCTACAACAATAGCTTGCCAAAGCTCAGTGCGTTTTACACCGCAATGGGACAAAACTCAGACCTCTATGAAGCGACGCTGCGGCTGCGTAACAGCGATGAATATAATCAACTTAATGCTGCGCAACAAAAAGGCTTGAATAACGACATCAGGGATTTTGAGTTGGGCGGTGTGTCATTGTCTGATGAAAACAAAAAGCGTTATGGGGAAGTTGCGCAGGCTTTGTCAAAGTTGAAAACCGAACACTCCGACAACGTTTTGGATGCCACCAATGCCTGGGAAAAGCTCATAGAAAATGAGGCCGAGTTAGCAGGCTTACCCGAATCTGCAAAAGCAGCAGCAAAACAGCGTGCATCCGAAAAAGACATGCAAGGCTGGCTGTTCAATTTGGAGTTTCCGGTTTACTACGCGGTTTTAATGTTTGCAGAAAATGCTGCCTTAAGAGAAGAGATTTACACCGCTTACAATACCCGAGCATCCGATAAAGGCCCGCATGCCGGACAGTTTGATAACAGCACCAACGCCACAGAGATTTTAAAACTGCGAGCGGAAAAAGCTCAGCTGCTGGGATACGACAACTATGCGCAGTTATCGATTGTGCCTAAAATGGTTGATTCGCCAGAGCAAGTCATAGACTTTCTTAACGACTTGGCGAAAAGAGCCGTGCCCGAGGCCAAGCGAGAGTTTGCCGAACTTGAAGCGTTTGCCAAAAAAGAACTGGGGCTGACATCAGTGAACACCTGGGATGTTGCGTTTGTCAGCGACAAGCTCAAACAAAAACAGTATGCGATATCAGACGAAGACTTAAAGCCTTACTTTCCTGCTAGCAAGGCAATACCGGGAATGTTCGAGGTTGTCGGTAAGTTGTTTGGTCTTAACATAGCCCAGGTTAACGATGTCGATGTCTATCATGAAGATGTTCAGTGCTATGCCATCACCGATAACAACGGCGACTTACGCGGCGAATTTTATCTTGATAACTATGCGCGGCCGCATAAGCGTGGCGGTGCGTGGATGGACTCACATTCCAGTCGACAACAAGTAGAGCAGGGCGTGCAGCTACCCATTGCCTATTTAACCTGCAATTTGACACCCCCTGTTGGGGATGAACCGGCGCTGCTGACACACATGGAAGTCACGACTTTGTTTCACGAATTTGGTCACGGCCTGCACCACATGCTAACTCGCATCGATACAGCAGGTGTTTCAGGCATCAGTGGAGTTGAGTGGGATGCTGTCGAGTTGCCCAGCCAGTTTATGGAAAATTGGTGTTGGGAAAGAGAGTCACTGGACATGATCAGTGGTCATTACCAAACCGGTGATGCGATTCCAGACGAACTACTGGAAAAACTGCGCGCCGCCAAGAATTTTCAGTCTGCCATGCAATTGGTCAGGCAGTTGGAGTTTTCTTTGTTCGATATGCAACTGCATATGCAAGCCACCAGTCATAGCGCAATTGATATTAACCAAATTCTGGATGACGTCCGAGAGCAAGTTGCTGTGTTGCCTTACCCTGAATTTGTTCGTTTACAACATGCCTTCTCGCATATATTTTCAGGTGGTTACAGTGCGGGCTATTTCAGTTACAAGTGGGCAGAAGTGTTATCGGCTGATGCCTTCTCACGGTTTGAAGAAGAAGGTATTTTTAACCAACAAGCTGGCAAAGACTTTTTAACCCATGTGTTGGAAATGGGTGGTTCACGCAGGGCGATGGAATCGTTTGTGGCATTTAGAGGCAGAGAACCGAAAGTGGATGCCTTGCTACGACACAGTGGCCTGGCAGCGTAACACCTATGCATTACGCAGACCTGCGCGAGTTTATTGCCAAGCTTGAGGCAATGGGTGAGCTAAAACGTATCACGGCCCAGGTTGATCCAAACCTGGAAATCACTGAAATTTGTGATCGCACGCTTCGAGCCGGTGGGCCGGCCTTGTTGTTCGAGAACGTTAAAGGCAGCGACTATCCTTTGTTGGGTAACTTGTTCGGTACGCCCGAACGAGTAGCTTACGGTATGGGTGAAGACAACACCGAAGCCCTGCGAGAAGTCGGAAAATTGTTGGCTTTCCTAAAAGAACCTGACCCGCCAAAAGGGGTGAAGGATGCGTGGAACACACTGCCTATATTTAAAAAAGTGCTGGATATGGCACCCAAGAAAACCAGAAATGCCGCTTGTCGCGACATCACTTGGGACACTATCGATTTAAACAAATTACCCGTGCAAACCTGTTGGCCAGGTGATGCTGGTCCGTTGATTACCTGGGGGTTGGTGATTACCAAGGGTCCGCATAAAAAGCGTCAGAACATGGGGATTTACCGCCAACAATTGATTGGCCCCAACAAAGTCATTATGCGTTGGCTCAGCCATCGTGGCGGTGCTCTGGATTATCTTGAATGGCAAAAAGCGCACCCTGGCGAACCGTTTCCAATAACGGTAGTGTTAGGGGCAGACCCGGCAACCATCTTGGCAGCGGTAACCCCAATTCCGGATACCCTGTCCGAACATGCGTTTGCCGGATTACTTCGGGGGCAACGCACCTTAACCACGCCCGGCATAACGTCCGATTTAAGCGTGCCGGCATCTGCCGAATTTGTACTCGAAGGATATTTGTACCCAGGTGAGGAAGCGCCCGAAGGTCCATTTGGTGATCACACTGGCTATTACAATGAGGTTGATACGTTCCCTGTATTCACCGTGGAACATGTAACGCAACGAAAAGAGGCCATTTATCATTCAACCTATACTGGACGCCCACCCGATGAGCCTGCCATTTTAGGCGTAGCGTTAAATGAAGTTTTTGTGCCCATTCTGCAAAAACAATTTCCAGAAATCAACGATTTTTATTTACCCCCCGAAGGGTGTTCTTATCGCATGGCGGTGGTCAGCATTAACAAGCAATACCCCGGTCATGCCAAGCGGGTAATGCTGGGTATTTGGTCTTTCCTTCGTCAGTTTATGTACACCAAGTTTGTCATCGTGGTTGATGACGATGTCAATGTGCGTTCCTGGGAAGACGTTATATGGGCTATTACCACTCGCATGGACCCCACTCGAGATACCACCCTCATCGATAATACACCCATCGATTACCTGGATTTTGCATCCCCCGTGTCTGGATTAGGTAGCAAGATGGGGTTAGATGCCACCAATAAACTCCCCGGTGAAACTAACCGCGAATGGGGTGAGCCCATCGAGATGGACCCCGCTGTGAAACAACGCGTTGATGAGCTGTGGGATAGTCTGGGTATTTACAAGGACAATTGACGATAACAGCACTGCCGAGGGACGCAGCCGTCATCGTCGTGTGGAAGTTATTGCCCAGTAAAGGGGTTGCCGCTATCCCCGTTTAATTGTTCGAGGATTGCGGCCATTTGACCTTGATCGCCCGGTGGATACGCCACCTTGGCGCTATGGTCAAAACCTAATCTAGCAGCCGTATCGGCACAACGCTGACTGTTTACCACCAACGGTATCGAATGCAGCACATCAGCGTATTCCGGGCCGGCAATATTCACCAGGTTGCGCAGCACATCATCGCTGGTAATACTAATAATATGAGGAGGGTTTTCCACAAACACCCGCTGTCGTTCTGCATCGCCAACCACTGGCGTGACGCGTTTATAAACATCCTTAACCACAACGGTAACGCCGCGCTCTGGAAGCGTGCTTTCAATTAAACCTCGCCCGCAAACGCCTTTAACAATTAACACCGATTTAATGGATGTTTGGGTTTCGTGCCAACTTAAAAAGGCTTCACTGTTGTATGGCTCCACTGGTTCCTGAATCAGCTGTTGCCCCAGTTTGATTAAGATACGCCCTGTAGCGCGACCAATAGCGTAAACAGAAACGTTTTCCCAGGGCATTGGCAATAAGTTGTGCGCAAACTCCACGGCATTTCGACTGGTGAAAATGACCAAGTCTGATTGGGTTGTGTCTTGTATGGATAATTCGCAGGGTACGGGTAAAATGTCGATGCAGGGCATGGTTATAGTTTCCAGCCCGGCGTCGGAACAGCTTTTTAGAAAATGAGACTGTTGATGCTTTGGTCTGGTTACCAAAACTCGGGGAGTCACGCTTGTATTGTCGCTTTGTTTTTTATTCAATGTTCAACCAACACAAATAAGACAGCTTTTATCAAACATAACCAGCTTAGCTTCGTTATTAAGTTAAACCAAGCCATAAAGATAAACCAACCTAGACAGACAAACCATGTTCGGCCTCGTCAAGTATATCCTGCGCTCCTTGATCGAGTAATTCAATGGCTAATTGAGTTCCGAGCGATTTTGCTTCTGAAAGTGGGACGGAACCACTGGTTTCCAGTAGTCGAGCACCATCATAAGCAATGACCCGGGCAGTCATTTTAATCATCGAATCTTTTATTTCGGCATAGGCTGCAATGGGCGCTGAGCACCCACCGCTGAGTTTTGCGCCGAAAGCGCGCTCGGCATAGGTACGGTATTCGGTTGGTTTATGATTCAGTGGAGAAAGTAACTCATGCATGCGTGTGTCGTCCGAGCGGATTTCTACGCCTATGGTGCCCTGAGTCATTGCCGGCAAGCTGAGTTTGGCGGGAATGGCTTGTGCAATACGATCGTTAAGCGCCAGTCGCTCTAACCCAGCACAGGCCAGCAAGGTTGCATCAAACTCGTTAGCATCGAGCTTTTTAAGTCGTGTGCCAACGTTGCCGCGTAATTGCACAATGTTAAACGTAGAATTTAGATTAAGCAGTTGTGCCTGACGCCGAGGACTGCAAGTGCCAATCACTGCATTGTCTGGTAAAGCTTCAAGGCTTTTATATTTGTTGGAAACCAGTGCATCAAACGGATTATGGCGCTCCAGTACCGTTGATATGGTGAGCCCATTAGGCAGCTCGGCAGGAACATCTTTCATGGAATGCACGGCCATATCGGCCGACCCATCCAGCAATGCGGTTTCTAACTCTTTAAGAAATAACGCTTTACCACCAATATGTGCCAGTGGCACAGCCTGTTCGCGATCTCCCTTGGTTGTTAAAGGCAGAAGCTCGATGTTCAGGTCGGGATGTCGCTGGCGCAGTTGGTCTCGAACCGTATGTGCCTGCCAAAGAGCCAAAGGGCTTTGTCGAGTCGCTATGCGAATTGGGGTGTTCATGAATCGACGAATCTACTGCAAAACTAGTAGTATACGCTCTCAATCTTGCCCTTTTAAAGTTTAAAACAATGAAACCGCCTGAAAAACCCACAACCGAGTCCAGTGCACCAGCGGCCAAGCTTTGGGGTGGACGTTTCGATGAAGGAACCGACGCTTTTGTCGAAGCATTCACAGCTTCAGTGACCTTCGATCAGCGCTTGTATCGTCAAGATATTGCAGGTTCAAAAGCGCACGCTCAAATGTTGCGACAAGTGGGTGTTTTAAGCAGCGATGATATACAAAAAATAAACACCGGGCTCGATAAAATCGAAGCTGATATCAGTGCGGGCAAGTTCCAGTGGTCTGTTGCACGCGAAGACGTGCATATGAATATTGAAGCGGCACTGACCGAGCATATTGGCGATGCAGGCAAGCGCTTGCACACAGGTCGTTCGCGTAATGACCAGGTTGCTACTGACATTCGTTTGTACATGCGCGATGCATGTGATTTATGTGCGGCAGAAGCCACTCGGTTAATGCAAGCGTTATTGCAGCTAGCTGATAAATACCATGACACCATCATGCCAGGCTTTACGCATTTACAAACCGCGCAACCGGTTACTTTTGGACATCACCTGTTGGCCTGGTTTGAAATGCTACTGCGCGATTTGGATCGGTTAAACGATACGCGCAGGCGGCTTAATCAAATGCCTTTGGGTGCTGCGGCCCTGGCTGGAACCTCGTATCCGATCGACCGTAACATCACCAAAGAGCTACTTGGGTTTGATGGTGTGTGCGAAAATTCTCTGGATGCGGTCAGTGATCGTGATTTTGCGATTGAGTTTTGTTCCACCGCTGCGACTTGCTTAATGCACTTGTCGCGAATGTCTGAAGAGCTTGTGCTGTGGACATCGGCTCAATTTAACTTTGTGCGTTTGCCAGATCGTTTTTGCACAGGTTCCTCAATTATGCCGCAGAAGAAAAACCCGGATGTGCCAGAGTTGGTACGAGGTAAAACGGGCCGCACCAATGGAAACCTTATCGCCTTATTAACACTCATGAAGGGTCAGCCTTTAGCCTACAACAAAGACAATCAGGAAGATAAAGAACCCTTGTTCGATTCTGTGGATACCTTGTTGGGCTGTCTGCGTGCTTTCGCCGACATGGTGCCAGCCATAGAAGCAAACGAGCCTTCTATGCGAGAGGCCGCCAGTCGAGGGTTTTCTACAGCAACCGATTTAGCCGATTACCTGGTTAGAAAAGGTCTGGCGTTTCGTGATGCACACGAGGTGGTTGGGTTTGCGGTAAGACACGGGCTGGAACACAACTGCGATCTAAGTGACATGTCACTGAATATACTTAAACAGTTTTCCAACAAAATTGAAAAAGATGTTTTTGAAGTATTAACCCTGGAAGGCTCTGTGAACGCACGAAACCATATTGGTGGAACAGCGCCTGAGCAGGTTAAGCTTGCTATTGAGCGTGCGAGTGCACGACTAGCCACTACATACCAAACAAGCGCTTAAACCAAATGGATAAATCGTCCACTTCTTCGTTACTGACGCTGTGGGCAATATCGTATTGGTGCCATTCTATATTCGCATTGCGGGCTTTTAGTTTCTCGCAAGACTGTTCGGCGTATTCAACCCGAATAACTTCATCAACAGCGCCATGAGCCATAAAGATAGGCATGCTCATTTTTGTATCGTCAAGCTGCTCTACTTCCGCTTTTGTCATGGGTAAGTAGGTGCTCAGCGCCACGATACCGGCAAGCTTGCGCGGCAAGGTGAGACCGGCTTGCAAGGCAATTGCACCGCCCTGAGAAAACCCTGCTATCACAATATTGGTTTCTGCAATTCCGCGCTCTATTTCGTTGGCAATGAGCTCGTCAATTGCAGCAACAGACTCAGCAATTCCTTCGTTGTCCTGATTGCGTGCTTCAAAATTCAAGGAGTCAATGTCATACCAGCCGCGCATGGCAGCATCGCCATTAATGGTTATTGGCCGTATGGGCGCGTGCGGAAACAGAAACCGAATGCCAGGCCGGCTTAACAGCTTGAGCTCAGGCACGATGGGTTCAAAGTCGTGACCACTGGCGCCCAGGCCGTGCAGCCAGATCACGGTGAATTCGATGCTTTCGCCAGTTTCAATCTCGATATATTCGAGTAATTTGGTCATTTGAGTCTGATATTCAAGAGAGCCTTTGCCGCGTCGGAGTATACTCTACTGAACACAATCCGAGATGATTTCGTATGAATGTCGTGTACAAGCGCGCATGTTTAGCGGTATTTATGTTGATTTGCTCTTTGCTTGCTGCGTGTGGCAACAAAGGCGATTTATACCTTGAGCAAGTGCAGCTGACCGAAGAGCAAAAAGCCTTGCTCGATCAATTGGAAACATCGGAAAAGCCCGATGAAGAAGACGATGACGAAAAAAGCAAAAATAAAAAATCGGGTACAACACCTGGCGCAAATGATCCTGCTGAGTCTGGCATTGACAGTACCGGCACCCAATAATTAAAACGGTAAAAAACGAAAGTAAGCATATGCAATCCACTACGGAACATTTTCATCGTCGCAAGGGCGCCTTGTTTGCGCAAAGCTATGCTTGCTCTCAACTGGCAGAGGACTTTGGCACGCCATTGTTTGTATACAGTCGTGAGTCGCTTGAATCGTCGTGGCAACAATTTGCCGATGCCCTGGAGGGTCATGAGCATCTGATTTGTTATGCCGTAAAAGCGAACTCTAACCTGGCCGTACTCGATGTACTGGCGCGATTAGGATCCGGTTTTGATATTGTTTCTGGTGGCGAGCTTAAGCGCGTGCTGGCTGCTGGTGGCGACCCAGATAAAATTGTGTTTTCAGGTGTTGGAAAAACCCGGCAGGAATTAACCGAAGCCCTCGAAGTTGGCATTCGGTGCTTCAACGTAGAGTCTGAACCCGAGCTCGACCGATTAGCAGAAATTGCATCAGCATTAAATGTTGTTGCGCCAGTATCTTTGCGCATTAACCCTGATGTGGATGCGCAAACGCACCCATATATTTCTACCGGGCTCAAAGAAAATAAGTTTGGCGTGAATATGTCTGATGCCGTTGATATATATAAAAGAGCCGCGCAAATGCCGTCCTTGAACGTACAGGGTATGGATTGTCACATCGGCTCTCAGCTCACCAGTATCGAGCCCTACAAAGATGCTTTGGCCCGATTAATGAGCCTGATTGATCAACTGGACGCTGAAGGCATTAAGCTGACACACATCGATGTTGGCGGCGGACAAGGCATTTGCTACGAAGATGAGCAACCGTTGGATATTAAACAGTGGGCAGTCTGTGTTATTGATGCTGTTGGTGATCGCAAGCTAGAGATTCTGGTAGAGCCAGGTCGATTCATTGCCGGGCCGGCCGGTATTCTGTTAACACGTGTTGAATACATAAAGCAAAACGAAGACAAGCACTTTGCTATTGTCGACGCCGCTATGAATGATTTAATCAGGCCTGCTTTATACAGCGCGTGGCAAGCGATTGAGGCAGTCGAATTAACTGATACGCCTGCAAAGGAATACGATGTAGTTGGACCCGTGTGCGAGTCGGCTGACTTTTTAGGCAAAAACCGCGTGTTGGCTATTGAGCAAGGCGATTTACTGGCTGTCATGTCTGCTGGCGCCTATGGCTTTGTGATGAGTTCAAACTACAACACGCGTGGGCGCGCTGCTGAGGTGATGGTCAGTGGTGATGATGCGTATGTTGTGCGGGAGCGAGAAGAAGTTGAAAGCCTGTTTGCTGGTGAGTCTCTATTACCCTAGTGCTAACCTCAGTGTTCGGTTAATAGCTAGTTTGGGTTTTTATTATGCGCGAAGTTAACTTCACAAAAATGCATGGTCTTGGTAACGACTTTGTCGTGATCAATAACCTTGATGGCAGTGTGCCGCTGAACAATGAGCGTATTGCCGAACTCGGTGATCGTCGTACCGGTATTGGTTTTGATCAAATGCTGGTTATTCAGGCGGCATCGGTCGCTGAAGCCGAGTTTGACTATCGAATTTTCAATACAGATGGCAGTGAAGTCGAGCATTGCGGCAATGGCGCGCGTTGTTTTGCCAAATACGTGCACGATAAAAAACTAACCAGCAGTCAGCTTATTCCGGTTAATACCAGCGCAGGTTTGATTCACTTGAAGTTACTCGATAACGGTGAGGTTACCGTCAAAATGGGTGTGCCAGTTTTTAACCCAGACAAGATCCCGTTTATTGCCGATACAGAGCAAGACCATTACAGCATAAGTGTTGGAGGGCACACACTGAACGTGGGCAGCGTTGCTATTGGTAATCCACATGTCGTGTTGCAAGTGGACAATGTGGATACCGCCGATGTTAGTACCCTGGGCCCGTTACTCGAAAGTCACACTTTATTTCCACAACGGGTGAATGTCGGATTTATGCAAATAATCGACGCTAAAAACATCCGATTACGGGTCTTCGAAAGAGGTGTCGGAGAGACGCGAGCCTGTGGTACCGGTGCTTGTGCGGCAGTGGCAATAGGGCACAAACAAGGCTTACTTGACAAAAGCGTCAATGTGACCTTATCGGGTGGACCGTTAAAAATAGTATGGGAAGATTTCAATACTTCGATTGAAATGACCGGTGCATGTTCTACAGTCTTTGAGGGCCAAACAAGAATGTAGCTATGCAAGTCGATCAAACTGAGCGCCGGGATGTACCGAACGCAGACTCTGTTCTGAAGTTTTTAACTCGGAACCCGGACTTTTTCAATCAGCACTCTGATGTGCTTCCTCGGTTGACGATTCCACATCATACAGGCCAGGCAGTCTCGCTAATAGAGAAGCAAGTCAGCGTGCTTCGCAATAAGTGCTGCACTCTGGAAAACAGTTTACGCGACCTCATCAGTGTTGCCCGCGAAAACGAGCTGCTTCACCAGCGGCTGCACAAACTCATTCAAGACATTATTACAGCGTCGTCCATAGACGATGTTGTGGAACTAACCCGAGACAGCATGCTGAGCAACTTTAACGCGGACGATGTTCGTGTGATGCTGGTTTCATCGGAAAAATTCGACCAGCCCTCTGCCGACTACACTTTGATGGAGTCAAAAGACCCAGGGCTCGCATTGTTTAGCGATATCTTCAAAAAGCGCGAAACCAGGTGTGGTCAGCTTGGGGACGCTCAAAAACAATTATTATTTGGCACAGAGGCCGAAAACGTTGCATCGGCAGCGGTGATTCCTTTGGTACACAATCGCAAGCTAGGGCTGGTGGTTTTGGCAAGCAAAGATGAATCACGGTTTGCTCTTGGTAAAGGGGTGATGTTTCTCAATCAACTTGGCGAAGTATTGAGCCGACGGGTTGATACGCTAACCTAACCGGAGAACACCCGATGTCAAACTTCGATCTAGCGATAGACGATTACCTGGAAGATTTGCGAGTCGCCAGACGTTGCTCGCCGCACACGGTCAGCAACTATGCGCGTGATTTGAAGGCCATTGCGCGATCGGCCAGCAATCGGGAAATTGATAACTGGAACGACATTACCGGTGGTGATGTCAGATCGATCATTGCTGAACAGCACCGTGAGGGTATTGCCGGACGTTCTTTGGCGCGCCGACTCTCTGCTGTGCGAGGTTTGTACAATTTTCTGATCAAGCTTGGTCGGTGTGATGCCAATCCAGCCTCTGATATTTTGGCCCCCAAAGACAAAAAGGCATTACCTGCCACGCTCGACCCAGACGAAGTCAGCCGCTTACTGTCGCAGAATCTCAGCGACCCGATGATCTGCCGTGACCTGGCCATGTTTGAGCTAATGTACTCCTCCGGCTTGCGACTGGCAGAGCTCGTTGGGTTGAATCTGGCGGACCTTGATTTAAGTGTGGGTCAGGTACGCGTGACAGGTAAAGGCGGCAAGGTACGTGACCTACCGGTGGGCAAACACGCGGTTGAAGCCATAAACAAGTGGCTGAGTTATCGACGTATGACACCCGGTGCCGACGATAAGGCCGTATTTTTAAGTTCACGCGGGAAACGCATTGCGCCTCGAACAGTGCAAATGCGGCTAAAAAAGCTGGCAGAGTCGCAAGGGCTTAATCGCGATTGTTACCCACATATGCTGCGTCATTCTTTTGCTTCACATTTGCTGGAAAGCAGCGGAGACCTGCGTGCGGTGCAAGAGCTTTTGGGGCATGCTGATATCAGCACAACGCAGGTTTACACACACCTGGATTTCCAGCATTTGGCGAAGGTTTACGATGAGTCGCACCCTCGTGCCAAACGCAGCAAGGAAACGGAAAAGAGCTAATGTAAAGTCAAACGTCTTGCAAAGAGAAGTGTGAAAACAATCCGTTGTTTTGTAAAGACTGATTAAGCTTCACGTTTCGCGATTTACCTTTTAGCGCAACGCTGAGTTGATCGCCCGGCTGGTAAAGATACGCCGGTAACAATATTGTTTGCAATATGGATTCTTTGACTTTGCAGGCAATGATCATGGCATCGTCGGCAACTATGTCATCACTGTGTGTTCTGGATATACCCACAGGCAAAACACCTTTGGCCAGGTACTCAATGCCGATACGTAAAGCACTGCCATCGCCCGCTCTAATCCAGCGCACCACACCGACAAGGGCACTCGACTTGCCCTTTAAGTAAGCATCGGTGTCCAGCTGCAGATCTTCGATACTAATGAGCTCGCCAACCTGCACCATACCGGCTCGGCAATCGGCACTGTACAAACACATACCTTGCGCTGACTCGTTTAGTGTGACCCAGTTTTGCTCGTCGCTCTGGTGTAACACATCGGCTGCTTTATCCATGGCCTCATAGCTTGCGGCGAAATCAGTTGTGGCGTTTTCTGCATCTTTACCTGCTGTTTTTGCCGTGTTCAGGTGTAAATGCGCGCAGATGGATTTATGCCCCAGCATGACGGTTTTTTTGGTATGTCCAATAGAGCGCTGAGTGCGCCGTGAGCGACTGCGCGCCAGGGTAACGCGAAGTCTTGCATAGGATTGTCTGTCCAGAGACTCCGACCCCAGCAAAGCCGTTTCTTTGGAGCGAGATTTGGCTAGCTGCACATCAACTCGTGTCAGTATCGAAGATAAGTTTGTCCAGCGAACCCGTTGATGAGATTCAGCTATTAACGTGGCGGCAGGTACCGGTCGAGCGCCATGGTCAAGATGCACAGCGTAATTGACCGAGCGATTTGTTTCGTTAGGGGCTTTGTTTCTAATGCGTAAAACAGATGCATTGTGTTTTAAAAAATCCAGTATCGGAACAAGCTGCCGCACGCGGTGTTGTTGTGTGTCTGCCAGGGTTAGCAACAAAATGTATTTGTAGTGCTCGGCACAACTTAAATTTTCTTCGTCGGGTTTTGAATCCAGCAAGGAGAACTCTTCGGCCAGAGCATACAATTGATTGGCGTCTTGCATCAGCGATTCTGGTATTCGCTTGTAACCGTGTATACGGCATTCAGCTTGCCTTGCCAAAGCTTGCATGGCTCGCCTGACATCGTCACCACGAGGCTGCGCGCTATCAGCCAGCAAAATTTTGAACGCAAAAGCTTCCTCTCTTAACAGCCCGTCAAGTAGTTGCGCACTGCGTTGAAACTCGGACGTTAACGGCAGCGGCTGAGCCTGACAAATTTCCAGCAAAGACGTATTCAGTTCGCGCAGTGTAGGAATAAAACACGCAATGATTGCCCGGCGACGATTAATATCATTATGCAGTCGATTACTGTGCCGTAAACCCCGATAGACCTCCATGGCATCACTAACAGAGCGAGTCGGGTTCAGCTTGCTTAGCCAATTGCTCACCCCATCCGGTTGAACCGGAAAGCTTTCGGTATCAGCGACAGTGCGTTTTGGGAGGGTCAGTTGCATGCAGTTGGTCGTTGTGCGCCTTGTTTGGGCCAATCTGTGTGCCGAACAGTTTAAACTACATGACAATCTAATCGTGTGACATTCCACTGATAATCGAAGGAGTTTGGCGTTGGAACAATACCGGGGAACGACCATATGCTCGCTGCGTCGCGGTAATCAAGTGGTCATTGGTGGTGACGGGCAGGTCAGCATGGGCAACGTGGTCATGAAAGGCAATGCGCGTAAGGTACGGCGTCTGTATAACAATCAAGTGCTTGCAGGCTTTGCCGGTGGTACTGCCGATGCGTTCACACTTTTTGAGCGTTTCGAGGCCAAGCTCGAGGAACACGGAGGCAACCTGACCAGGGCCGCTGTTGAACTGGCAAAAGATTGGCGAACCGATCGAATGTTACGACGTCTGGAGGCATTGCTGGCCGTGGCAGATGCCAAAGCGTCGCTGGTTATTACCGGTAACGGCGATGTGATCGAACCTGAGAAAGGTCTGATTGCAATAGGATCGGGTGGCGACTTTGCCAAGTCAGCAGCCACCGCCTTGCTGGACCACACAGAGCTTGATGCTGAAAGTATTGTGCGTTACAGCCTTGAAACAGCTGCAAATATCTGCATTTATACCAATAACAATTTAACTATAGAAACGCTGGAATACGACTGACATGTCTCACATGACACCTCGTGAAATTGTGCAAGAGCTCGATAAGCACATTGTTGGGCAACACGCAGCAAAACGCTCTGTCGCTATTGCGCTTCGCAATCGATGGCGTCGTATGCAAGTCTCCAAAGAGTTGCGTGCCGAAATAACGCCTAAAAACATTCTCATGATCGGTCCAACCGGCGTTGGTAAAACTGAAATAGCGCGCCGCTTATCGCGACTGGCTAATGCGCCCTTTATAAAAGTTGAGGCAACCAAGTTCACTGAAGTTGGTTATGTGGGACGCGATGTCGAATCCATTATCAGGGATCTGGCCGATGTCGCCTTGAAAGAAACGCGCGAAAGAGAATCCAAGCGGGTACGTAACCGCGCAGAAGATGCAGCCGAAGAACGCATTCTTGATGCACTGCTGCCGCCGGCACGTGGCGGGGCCGGATACAGTGTTGTCGAAAATGAAGAAAGCAGCACGCGGCAAAAATTTCGTAAAAAGCTGCGCGAAGGTGATCTTGATGATCGTGAAATCGAAATAGACGTCAGTGCAGCGCCTATGGGAGTTGAAATCATGGCACCGCCGGGCATGGAAGACATGTCCCAGCAGCTTCAGGGGTTGTTTCAGAACATGGGCGGCGCTGGAAAAACCAAAAGCCGTAAGCTCAACGTAAAAGAGGCAATGAAGCTGGCCACCGACGAGGAGGCCATGAAACTACTGGATGACGAGGAGCTCAAAGCTCAGGCGCTGGAAAACATCGAGCAAAATGGGATTGTTTTTCTTGATGAAATAGACAAAGTGGCTCGCGGCGCAGAACGCTCAGGTAGCGCGGATGTATCAAGAGAAGGTGTGCAGCGCGATTTATTACCTTTGGTTGAAGGCTGCACGGTATCAACAAAATTCGGCATGGTTAAAACGGATCATATTTTATTTATTGCATCTGGTGCGTTTCATGTTTCCAAACCATCTGACCTTATACCCGAGCTTCAGGGAAGACTACCCATACGGGTTGAACTTTCTGCGTTAACCACTGGCGATTTTGTTCGCATACTCACCGAGCCCAGTGCGTCATTGACAGAACAGGCGGTTGCCTTGCTTGCCACAGAAAATGTCGATTTGTCGTTCACTGGCGATGGTGTTAATCGCATTGCAGAAGTAGCCTGGCAAGTCAATGAGACAACCGAAAACATTGGCGCTCGTCGTTTACATACAGTGATGGAGCGTCTGCTCGAATCTGCTTCATTTGATGCAGCAGATAACGGTGGCACGTCAATAGTCGTCAACGCAGACTATGTAGACAGTCATTTAGGTGATCTGGTTAAAGACGTTGATTTAAGCAGATACATTTTGTAAGTGTTTACTGTGTATCACCCATAACATGCATCACCCACAGCAAAAGTGCAAAACGGGCGAAAAGGCAAAACGATGACTCGACCAACAGAAATAAAGTTACATCAAAAAAGCCGGGTGTTGGAGCTCAGCTTTGATGATGGCTTCGCGTGTAACTTATCGTGTGAGTATCTTCGTGTGTTTTCTCCATCGGCCGAAGTCCAGGGGCACGGCCCCGGTCAGGAAAAACTGCAGGTAGGAAAAGAAGATGTCGGTATCGAGAAAATTGAACCGGCTGGTAACTACGCGTTAAAGCTGCATTTTGACGATGGTCATAACACGGGCATATTTACCTGGTCTTATTTGTACGAGCTCGGTAAAGAGCACAATGTTAATTGGCCAAAATACCTGCAGGCGCTGAGTGATGCCGGCCATAAACACAAAGGTAATCAGGGTTAGGATATGGCAGACGATAAAACCCATTTCGGTTACCAGACTGTCAATAGCGACGCCAAAGCGGGTATGGTTGGCGAGGTGTTCCACTCGGTAGCCGAAAAGTACGATGTCATGAACGACTTAATGTCGTTTGGTGTACACCGAATCTGGAAGCGTTACACCATAGAACAATCAGCGGTTCGTCCTGGTCAGCATGTTCTGGATTTAGCCGGCGGAACGGGTGACCTGGCTGCCAAGTTTTCACGACGTGTGGGTCAGTCAGGGCGGGTTGTACTGGCAGACATAAACGAATCAATGTTGCGTGTTGGCCGAGAACGCTTAACCGATAAGGGTATAGTTGGTAACGTTGAATATGCCTTGGCCAATGCTGAAGAGCTGCCTTTTGATGACAACAGTTTTGATTGCATCACCATTGCGTTTGGGTTGCGAAACGTCACCGACAAAGATAAAGCCCTGGTGTCAATGCATCGAGTGCTAAAACCGGGCGGTCGTTTATTGGTGTTGGAATTTTCCAAGCCGGTCTTGCCCCTGCTAAGTAAAGCATACGATGCTTATTCATTTACGGCGCTACCTTTTATGGGCAAGCTGGTTGCCAACGATGCCGATAGTTACCGCTATTTAGCTGAATCAATTCGTATGCACCCCGACCAGGAAACCTTAAAACAAATGATGGACACAGCTGGGTTCTTTAAAACCAGTTATCACAATATGACCGGTGGAGTTGTGGCATTACATAAAGGGTTCAAGGTCTGATCCCTTCATGACGCGTACTGTTAATAATCTGCCTTTACCGCTGGCGTTTGCCATTGAACAGGGCATTGCCACTGTTTTGCAACTCGATCCGCATACAAAGAGTGCATTGTCTGCCATCAATGGAAAAGTTATCAGAGTCGAAGTCACTTCACCTTCGGTGAGTTTCCATTTAATTGTCATTGATGAAAAAGTAGACGTTGCCGGCCACTTCGATGATACGCCCGACACTATTATTCGCGGCAGTGCCACCGACTTACTGTCGCTTCGAACCGCAAACGATGCCTTGTATACCGGTGCGGTTAAATTAAGCGGCGACCTGCAAACCGGTGAGTCGTTGCGCAATATTATTGGCCAAATTGATATCGACCTTGAAGACCTTATTGCGCCCATCACCGGCGATGCCGTGGCCCATCAACTGGGTCGTATCGGTTCCTCCCTGGGTGCCTGGTTTGCTGATACCTCACAAAGTATGAAGCGCAATACCAGCGAGTACCTGCAAGAAGAAGCGCAAGTTCTGGCACCGAACACCGAAATTAAACGTTTCGGAACAGAGGTTGATCAGCTGCGCGAGCAAACCGATAGGCTAATAGCCAGACTCAGTCTTTTAGAAAAGAATAGCGCCTCAACATGATTACACGCCTGTCGAGGCTTTTAACGATTGAGCGTGTCATGGTCAAGTATGGCCTTGATGAACTTTTCCTCAAAGACACACGTGTAGATTTACTAAGACACGTGTTCGTATTGTCTCCCACGCGATGGCTAAATTCTGAAACTCGACAACTGCCGCGCGGACAGCGTATACGGCTAGCCCTTGAAGAGCTGGGCCCGGTTTTTGTCAAACTGGGTCAAATGTTATCAACGCGTCGCGACTTGCTCCCAGATGACATAGGGGATGAGTTAGCCCTGTTGCAAGATAAGGTGCCACCTTTTTCCAATGAATTAGCAAAAGAGACAATAGAAGCCGCTTTTGGCGATTCTATTGAAAATCTTTTTGCAGAGTTTGAGCCTGGCCCCATGGCATCGGCATCGGTTGCACAGGTACATGGCGCCGTCTTAAAAGACGGCTCATCGGTTGTGGTTAAGGTGCTCAGACCAGGTATCGAAAAACTCATTGATCGTGATGTGGCCTTAATGTACATGCTGGCCGACATGGCAGCAGTGTCGTTACCCGATGCTAAACGGTTGCGGCCTCGGGATGTGGTAACCGAATACGACCACACCATTCATAACGAACTTAATCTGATTAACGAAGCCTCTAATGGCGTGGTATTCAGAAACAACTTTAAAGACTCAGACCTGCTTTACGTACCAGAAATCCACTGGGACTTTACTCGAACCAACGTGTTGGTCATGGAACGCATTCACGGTATCCCCATACGCGATGTCGAGGCTATGCATGCCATTAATATGGATATGCGCAAACTCGCCGAACACGCCGTCGAGATATTTTATACCCAGCTGTTTACACACAATTTTTTTCATGCCGATATGCACCCGGGCAACATTTTTGTGTCTGCCGAGAATCCGGCCTATCCGAAATTTTTGTCTGTTGACTTTGGCATAGTCGGTTCGTTAACCGACGAAGACTTAACCTACCTTGGTGAGAACATGCTGGCATTCTTTCGGTCAGACTTTCGGCGTGTAGCTCAACTGCATGTGGACTCAGGCTGGGTTCCGGCAGACACTCGCGTCAGTGATTTTGAAGCGGCTATACGCTCAGTGTGCGGACCCATTTTTGAAAAGCCATTGGCCGAAATATCATTCGGCAATGTGCTTTTGCAATTATTTCAAACTGCCCGCCGGTTTGAAATGGAAGTACAACCGCAACTGGTGCTATTGCAAAAGACGCTTTTAAACATTGAGGGGCTGGGTCGTCAACTGTACCCCGAGCTGGATTTGTGGGCCACAGGCAAACCTTATCTGGAAGACTGGGTTAAAGAGAAACGTGGCCCTAAAGCTATTGCCAGGCGCTTCATAGAGCAAGCACCGTTAGTTCTGGATGCCATGCCTTATATGCCAATGCTGGTACACGACTATATGCAAAGTCAAAAGTCGGCAGCCAATAATAAAAATGCTTTTCATCAAGCAAAGCCCCGCAGCGGTGTAGCCGAATCCCGGTTGCTGCGGTACACCATAGTGGGTGCAGTGCTGACTGTGGTTGCGTCACTGTTTGGTAGCGCGCATGTTGTGCAAGGTGCGGGTGTGCCTTGGTGGAGTTGGCTGGTAGGACTCTCTGGTTTAGCCCTATTGCTACGAGGCCTGTTTGGTCGCACCTGAATTGTCGGTCGCACTTTGTTAAAAACCTGTGTGGTGTGCGTTAACGTCACCGAGCAGGAGCCCATGAACGATTTACTCGGTCTTGGACTCAGGTGTCGGAACCACCCATGTTGGTAAATGTGACGAAAGCCATACTAGTCATTGGTATAGGAAATTAGAATTCGCCTACGTTCAAAGTGGTTTGTGCTGTACGACATGAGTCATGTTTAAAGTCGGCAGACTCACATTTCTGATCTACGACTTAGACTTGTGTGTGTATTTTTGATAATTTGTACGACTGCAAGAAGGCTTTGTTAGCGGTGCTATCCCCTTGGAGCGCTTTACCCGGCTTGCTGTGAAGGAAGGTCGTTAATGGGAATTCGAGGGACACTTAGCACAAGGACATTCTGGATGGATTTCCCTGCTGTGTTCAGCCCAATTGAATAAAAAATTAAATTTCTCGGGAGGGAAATATCTATGTTAAGAAACGGATTAATCACTAAAGAACGTAGTTTGACAATGTTGGCTTGTGTGGCTTCCGTCGTCTTGTTGGCAAGTTGTTCGTCGAGCGGTGACGGTGACGGCGGTACTACCTCTGGCCCCTTTATCAATGAAACAACGGCTGGTACGGCGACCGGTGGCACTGGTGGCACAGGCACTGGCGGTACTGGCACTGGCGGTACTGGCACTGGTGGCACTGGAACAGTAACCGGTGGCACAGGCACTGGTGGTACCGGAACAGTAACTGGTGGTACAGGCACAGGTGGCACCGGAACAGTAACTGGTGGAACTGGTGGAGATACGGGTGGCCCAATAGACAACTCATCCAGTCTGATCGGTTTTTATCAACTGGACCGGCTTGATTTAACCAACGATACCGAGCCTGCCGTTGCAGTACCTCCGGGTTTTGGTTACCTGGATATCGGGCAGCTCGACGATAACCGATTGTCGTTTATTTTGATGCTTCTCGATACCGACCTCAACTGCATCGAGCCTATCGTTGTTACCCCTATCGTTTCAACTGGCGGTGGAAATTTTGAAGATGCTGTTGGTGATTCATTCTCAATAACGCAAAGTGGAAGTACTGTTACTGTAACGATTGAACCTTTGGTTATGGATTTCAGCCCTGCAGTAGGCATTACGTTTACTGACCTACAGCTTTGCGGTTTCGAGTAACTTGCGGTTTAAAGTTAAAACTCGCTTTGAATAAGAAGTAAAACCATAACTGCCCGGTTCGACGGCTTGAGTCACATTAAATCGACTCTTGTTGGTCGGGCCGGGTAGATTGTAGTTTTAAGCTAACAGACTATTGTGAGTGATACGTTTAATCACTGGATGCTCACGAATCAATCCAGATTCCCCCCAAATTTCATTGACGCACGGCTGGCAAAAGAAGATGCCAAGGCTGCGTTATTAACCAAACAAGAGACTAGTGGCTACCAACGCTGGTTTGTACCCCGTCGATTAATTCAGTGCGCGCTGACATGTTCTGGGTTTAAGCACATTGGCGCAAACAATGCCGCCAACATCCACAAAAAAATCCACCGGTTGCCCATTAAAGATTTACCCGAGAGCTTTGAAGGTTTTCGAATACTGCAAATCAGCGACCCGCATTTCAATCAGTCAAATGCCATTTCTGATGCATTGTTTAAGACAATTCAAGATATCGATTGTGACTTGTGTGTTTTAACTGGGGATTATCGTTTCCGCAGTTTTGGCCCTTTGGAAAACGCGTTAGCCGGGCTTACCAAAATAAGACAAATGCTCTCATGCGACACGGTGGCAATTTTAGGCAATCACGATTCTATTCAAATGGTGCCCGTCATGGAATCTTTGGGTATAACGGTGTTGCTTAACGAATCATTTGTTGTTAGTAGGGACAACAAGGAACTGACTTTTGTTGGTGTGGATGATCCTAGCTACTATAAGTTGGACAACCTGGGCTTTGCATTGAGTCAACGTCCAATAAAGTCATCATCAGCCAGTGTGTTGTTAGCCCACTCGCCGCATTTATATCAGCAGGGTGCTAAAGCGGGTTTTGATGCGTATCTTTGTGGACACACGCACGGTGGGCAGATCTGCTTGCCGAGTGCTATCCCCATTAAAACCAGTAAAAGTTTTCCGCGTTATGTGAATAGCGGGCAATGGAGCCACAACGGGATGCGTGGTTACACGTCTGTTGGGGCGGGCGTGTCTGTTGTTGAGGCGAGATTCTTTTGCCCTCCTGAAGTTACCATCCACATTCTGACCAAATATAATGCTCAGGGTAGTAGGTCAAAGAGGCTATAGTTAATTCCTTAAGTACCGGTAGACGGGAGAAAAAGATGCTGAAACTTTGGGGTAGGGGATCATCGTCGAACGTACAAGTGGTGCGCTGGTGTTTGCATGAGCTTGACATACCGTATAAGCAAATTGATGCAGGCTTTGTTTATGGCGTTGTCGATACCAATGAATATTTGGCGATGAACCCTAATGGCACAATACCAACCATACAAGACACCGACCAGTTGCCGATGTATGAGTCTGGTGCAATTCTTCGGTACTTGGGTGGCCAATACGGGCATGAACATTTTTGGCCAGGCAATCCCGCTGCGCGTGCGCAAATTGACATGTGGGCAGAGTGGTCAAAAATAAACGTCGCCTTAAATTTTACCGGCCCGTTGTTTTGGCCATTGGTGCGTATGCCTGAGTCAAAACGTCAGCCAGATCAAATCGCAGCTGCGCTCAGTCTGCTAGAGAAATATTTACGAATTGCCGATGAGCGTTTGGCAACAACACCGTATCTGGCATCAGAGCATTTAACACTGGCAGACATTCAGTTGGGCCATGTACTTTATCGCTATTACGACATCGCGCTAAATCGAGCACCTTTAAACAATCTACGACGATACTACGAGCTTCTTAGCACCCGCCCGGCATATCAATCGTGTGTGATGGTGTCTTACGACGAGTTGCGTAATTCCATGTAAACGCGCCGCTGGTCTGGTCAATTCTGGCGCTAAAGCAGCATTTAATTGAAATTGACCATTATTTGTTGCTGTATTGGACGTTATTTGCTGCTCTGGCAACGACTTTGCATCGGTTTTGAAGAAATCCATGTTGGGTAGAATCAAATGCAAGAACAGCTAGCAGAACCGTTGTGGGACGAAGGTATTTCAAGTTTGCTGTACGGCGAATTCGAACGTAAACAGGAAGCATTGACCATGCAGGATTTGCGCGGCTATGCCAACGAGCATGCAGTGCGTATTGGGGATATCCTTGAGACCTTATTCCTGATGGGCATTTACGGTGCCTGGCAGTACATCGATGAATCGGGTGCTGAGCAAACCTTAGATGAAGATGCCCTGAATGCCTTATACGCCAAGGGCCGAATTGAAGATAAAGACCTGGAAGCATTCCAGGGTCTATGGAAGCCAGCCGAGTAAATCCGTCGTATCAGCCTGGTTATTTTTCTAATGCCAGGCGCCACCCTTGGTGCCAGTTAGCGCAACAATTATTCTGTGTAGAATGCTGCGTTAATTGAGCTGCATTGTTACCATGAGCCATGGATGTCTCAGACCTGATCGATTCCTTAAATTCTGCACAGCGCGAGGCTGTTACGGCCCCATTGGGCCACATTCTTGTGCTTGCTGGAGCAGGTAGCGGTAAAACGCGTGTGCTGACTAACCGCATTGCCTGGCTTAACCGTGTTGAAGGGGTTTCGCCTTTTGGCATCATGGCGGTAACGTTTACCAACAAAGCCGCACGCGAAATGCGGCACCGGGTCGAACACCTGCTGGGTATGAATGTCGCCTCCATGTGGTTGGGTACTTTTCATGGAATTTCCCATCGCTTCCTTCGCCAGCATTGGAAAGAGGCAGGCTTGCCTCAGGCATTTCAAATTCTGGATTCTGATGATCAATTGCGGTTGGTTAAAAGAACCTTAAGAAGCCTCGAACTCGACGAAGCACATTACCCCCCTAAACAAGTGCAGTGGTTTATCAACGGTCACAAAGACGAAGGTAGACGACCACAACACGTCGATGATCAGCAAGACGCAACCACGGCGCAGTATGTTCGTATCTATACAGCTTATGAGAGCGCCTGCGAACGCGCTGGTGCAGTGGATTTTGCCGAGTTGTTGTTAAGGGCGCTTGAAACCCTGCGCGATAACGACGCTTTGCTAACGCATTTCAGACAACGTTATCAGCACTTGTTAATCGATGAGTTTCAAGACACCAATGCTATTCAGTACGCTTGGGTAAGGTTGTTGGCGGGCGACACGGGCAGCGTGTTTGCAGTGGGCGATGATGATCAGTCAATTTATGCCTGGCGCGGTGCGCGGGTAGAGAATATTTTAAATTTCAACAAAGACTTCCCTGATGCATCGGTTGTGCGCCTCGAACAAAACTATCGCTCCAGCGGCAACATCCTTGAGGCAGCCAATGCGCTGATTGATTGTAACGGCGGGCGTTTGGGGAAAAACTTGTGGACTGCCGATGGCGAGGGTGAATTAATCACTTTGTATAACGCCTATAACGAAACCGATGAAGCTCGATTTATCGTTGAATCTATTCTTGACTATGTGAGCGACAAAGGTGGCCGACGAAAAGATTGCGCCGTGTTGTATCGCTCTAATGCGCAGTCTCGCGTTATTGAAGAATACTTGGTAGCAGCGGGCGTCAAGTACCGGGTGTATGGTGGTTTAAGGTATTTTGAACGTGCAGAAATCAAAGACGCGCTAGCGTATTTAAGGTTGGTATCGCATCATTTAGACGATGTGTCATTTGAGCGTGTCATTAACCAGCCAACACGTGGCATCGGTGATAAGACCGTTGCGCAAATTCGTGTTTATGCACGCGATGCTAATTGTTCCATGTGGGAAGCCTCGCAGGCTCTGGTAAAAAACAACGGACTCACAGCGCGTGCCGCAACAGCGGTTAATAAATTTATAGCCATGATTGAAACCATGAGCGAAACGATTGCCGATCAATCGCTTCATCAGCAGGTTGAAACGGTAAGCGAAGTCTCAGGTTTGCTTGATCACTTTAAAAAAGATCAATCGGAACGAGGTCAGAGTCGGGTTGAAAATATAGAAGAACTCAGTAACGCTGCGCGAACATTTGCTTTTAACTACACCGAAGACCCAGAAGTTAACGTGCTCGATGAGTTTCTTGCCCATGCCGCACTTGAGTCTGGCGATGGGCAGGCAGATGCCGAAGAAGATGCAGTTCAGTTAATGACACTGCATTCAGCTAAAGGCTTGGAGTTTCAAGTGGTATACCTTGCCGGCATGGAGCAAGGTTTATTTCCTCATCAACGTTCCGTTGAAGACCCGGCTAAACTCGAAGAAGAGCGACGCCTTTGTTATGTTGGCATAACGCGCGCTGAAAAAAAGCTCTACCTGACCATGGCCGAACAACGGCGCTTGTACGGTCGCGATCAATACAATCCGCCCTCTAAATTTGTTGGTGAACTGCCATCTAATTTGCTCGACGAAATTCGGCCCCGTATGAATGTCAGTATGCCTGTGTACAACGCCTCGCAGTCACCGCGATTTCAGGAAGAGAGCGATACCGGTATCCAGATTGGTCAAATGGTTAAACACGGCAAGTTTGGTATGGGTGTGGTGCTAGACCAGGAAGGTCGCGGGCAACAAGCACGGGTGCAGGTGAATTTTGAGGATGCCGGTAATAAATGGCTGGTGGTGGCCTATGCCAATTTGCAGCCCGCGTAAAATTTATTGCTGATTGTTTGCAGCGCTGCTTATTTGCGTGTTTTTAAATGATGCCAGCTTCCAAACTGGCTGCCATGGTTAAGCCAAGTTCTTCGCATTGCGAAACGAAATCTTCAGAAAATTCGCCGCGACACATTAATGGGTCCTGAACCAAGCGCCAGCGCAGTCCTGTGGTAATACTTTCAATGGCCCTCTTGGTACCGGTCCCGTCCTGACCTGCACGAACGTAAAATGTAAATGGAAGGCCTTGCGTGTGTTCAATGCATTCGTAATAGCAGCGATCAAAAACGTCTTTGATTAATCCAGACATGTAACCAAGATTCTCGGTAGTGCCTATGATAATGGCGTCTGCTGCTTTAATGACTTCCGGGTTTGTATCCAGAGGCAAGAAAAAATTTACCGCAACGTTGTTGATTTCCTGGTTGCCAGCGCCAGCCATCACGGCATCACACATCCGTTTCGTATTAACGGATGGCGTATGCGCGATAACAACCAGATTCTTTTTGTTGGTCATACCAGTGTTTAGGGGGTGCGTGCTAACGTGTCATTATAATCTCTATGCCACCAGTGAAGGAATAGATTCAGTATGAGCGCCAAATACCCTGAGCGTATCGTTTGCCTTACCGAAGAATCAACTGAACTTTTATATTTGCTCGGTGAGCAGGATCGTATTGTTGGTATTTCAGGGTTCACTGTACGCCCGCCCGAAGCTCGCCGTGACAAGCCTAAAGTATCAGCTTTTACATCGGCAAAAACCGACAAAATCATGGATTTGCAGCCCGACCTTGTTATTGGTTTTTCAGACCTGCAAGCTGATATTGCCGCTGAGCTCATTCGCCTTGGTGCAAATGTGCTGATCATGAACCATCGCTCGGTTCAGGAAATACTGAATATGCTGTTAACCCTGTCAAGTATGGTGGGTGCGCACGAGCGCGGTCTGGCTTTGATTAATGATTACACAAAAAAGTTGGAAGATGCATCTACTGCAGCGCGTTCTCTGCCACGTCGTCCCAAGGTTTATTTTGAGGAATGGGATGAACCCATGATATCGGCAATACGCTGGGTGTCAGAGCTTGTCGTGTATGGCGGTGGTGTTGATGTGTTTGCTCATCTGGGTTTGAATTCGCACGGTAAAGATCGCATAATTGCCGACCCCCAAGCCGTCATCGACGCAAACCCAGATGTGATAATAGGTTCGTGGTGCGGTAAAAAATTCAGACCAGAAAAGGTCAAGGAGCGTCCGGGCTGGCAGGCAATCACTGCGGTGAAAAATGATCACCTGTTTGAAATTAAGTCGCCTTATATTTTGCAACCGGGGCCAGCGGCGTTAACGCAAGGGCTAGATCAACTGCAGGACATCATTGCCAAAGTAGCTCGACATGGTTAGTTCTGCAGGGCTAGTTCTGCAGGGCTAGTCCCGCAAGGGTAGACCTGCGGTTAGTCCGTCACCCTTAGATCGTCACTGCTAGTTCGCCGTAGCGGTATCGTTATTAAGCAACGATGGTGTTGCCCCTGCGCCAAGCACGGTAATCGTGTAAACAGTGCCGCCAGATAAGCTGAAGGTTTCATTGTCTTTTCGACCAAGCGCATCGCTAAACTCGTAGTCTCCAGCGGGAATATCCACGTAAGCCGAGACAGGTGCAAAAAAGTTTACCGGGCTTAAGCTGGCATCAACACCACTGGGGTTTGCACCTGTTGCCAGCAGAGAAAACTGCGCGCTTTGTGATGCATCGTTTAAATCACTGGCCTGTGCCACACGCACTCTTGCAAGGCTTGGGTCACTTGAAGAAACCTGCGACGCAGCGGCATGCAAAAAGAACGCTCCGTCTAATTGTCTTACAAATACCGTCGATAACGTTGAGTCTGCCACATCGAATTGGCCGTAGGACCCCAACAATTCGCCGAGGTTATTGTTGTTAACAAATTCCAGCGCGTTTTCGTTACCAGGCAATACAACACTGCTACTGGCGGTTTGCGGGGCTAAACCATTTTCGCTTAACAGTACTGCATCAGGTTCAACGCTACTTGCAAAGACATTGATGGTTATGTTGCTGGCATTAACCACCGTAAGGCGAGGGTCGGTGGTTGTTAAAACAGCCGTATCATTAATAAACTGAAGGTCGACAGACGCTTCGGGGTTGGGGCTGGCGTTCATGTCCGGTTCGTTGCTGCCTGTTGAACCATCTGTGGTGCTGTCCCCAGCTGTGGCGACCCCAGTAGTGTCGCCATCCGCTCCACTGGTAGTGCCACCGGTAGTGCTGGCCCCGGTCGTGCCCGATGTCGCCGCACCATCAGAGCCGTTATCGTTGCCACTTTCGCTTTGATTAGGTTCAGTGCCTGCATTTACTGCTACATCGTTATCGCCAGGTGGAATCATGTCCGGGCCGCCGCCAGTGCCAAAGATGCCGCCGTCGCAAGCTGTGAGCAACAGCAACGCAGCGAACATCGTTGCCGTGAACAGTTTGCTTTTATTGTTACTCTTCATCGGCTTTTTCATCTTCAACTGCCTCTTCTATCAAGTACACACCCAGGCCTGTTCTGAATCGGCCGGTTCCACCTGCTTGTGGGTTTTTTGTGCGATCGTGCTGCGATAGCTCGCTGTCCATTTCTTGTAACAGGGCCAGTGCTCTTTTTGAACTTAAGCTTCGGAAAGCTTCTAGTCCTTCAGCACCAACATCATCGTAAGCAACACTCATTTGTAGCCTTGGCTTCCCCTCACCGCTGACGTTGTGATCGAGTGTTGTCAGTAAATCTCGCGCACTGGTGGCGAACAGATCAAGCATGGCTTCTTCGCTTTCGTGTGGCACATAGCCTTTTGCGATCAGGGAAATCTGGTTGTCATTGTCTTGAACCGTGCCAACGCGGGTCAGTTCGTCTAACACCGCTCTTGCTGGTACATCGCCGCCATAGCGTTTTACCAGACGATTAAACCCGGCGTCTGCATCACCATAGGTTAGGGTCAACGGCTCACCTTTTGCCGAATTGAATTCGCTGTCCTGAAGCCAGCCGGTAACCACTCTGATGGCTCTGTTGTGTTTGGCCACGGCAGGCACCACATCGCTGGGTAAATCCAGAATGCGTTTGACTTCTTTGCGGTTAATGCCGGTAACGATAGCCAGTCTGGATACGGTCGGGTTTTTGCCGTCAATGCCAAAATGAGTGTTGGCTTCTTCAACGTAGGTTTGTTTCGCCCAGCTGGCAAACTCAGCGTGTGAGACACCATGACGCAAGAGCACCCTCACCAGTGGGGCGAGCATGCGAGTTACTGCTTTTTGAAGTGTTGCGTGCATTAATTCGTTTTCGACCAATTCAAGCGCCAGTGTAAGGCTTCCCGCAATGACAAATGCCGTGCTCTTTCGCAAAACAGACAAAGCTTGGGAATATTATCCCATGTTTCGGCGGTTTTAGACAAATTTTGAATCGGAAAGCTTGGGTTTTGCCGCGATTTTAATGCAACTTATTGATTAATAAGTAGGAACTTGCTAGCGAGAGGTATCTGTCAGGCAGATATGGAGCGCATTAAAGCCTGGTCGCTGATGCTACTGCGCGTGATTCAGGAGGTTGATGTAAGACATGGTCGGCATACCGTCGACGCAATCGTTCCAAGTTGTGGGCACAGTGATAATCACAGGCTTAGACGTCAACATGGCTTCCAGGGCGACTGATTCCATTACGTTCTGTCGACCAGGCTGGGAGACACTCACAGTGTCGACGCGAAGCACATTGCCCTGGCAGTTGGATGGTCCCACTGACGAGCTGATGTGCACGTCCAGGAAAACTTTGCCATCTATAGAGCCCGTGCGGACTTCTTGTAGTTCGGTGGTGAACGTGTGGTTTGTTTCGGCTAGGGCGGTGGCGCTGACCAGGACTACAGTTACACACAGGGTGAAGAAACTTAACGTTTTCAATAGATTAGTCATCATATATCCCCAATACCCATTACAGCTCCCACATCCATTGCAACTCTGGATAGACCCTCGTGCCTACTTTCGAAGGTGAAATGTAGACTTTCAGAGTACATCTTTTCAAACGGCAGTTCATTTAAGTGCAATGGACTCATAGTGGTTAGCGGCATTGAAGCTGTTCGTCTTTATGCAACAATCATTACAGCTATTCAGCATAACTCGTGCTTTGAGTTCGATTGTAGCTGCTTAGCGTCGTGAACCGCCAAACGTTGGCGAAACACCTTGTAAAAACTCGTGATTACGCGTGTTTCCGCCGTGTACATGCATTTTTATTCTAGGTACATAGTACGACGGTCGGGCACGCTAAGGGAGGTAACATTACCAACCCTACATTACGATAGTGTTAAAACCGCAATTCGCAAGCCAAAACTCACCCTTTCAGGTTACAACCTGTGTTACGCCAAAACATTGACTTAGCTATCTGTGTGGTTGTCGCGAATGGCATTGATGTTGGCAGCTCTGTTGGCAGCGCGTCTGTCTTGTTGGATGTCCCCATTGGCAGTTAAGCGGGCGCTTTGACGACGATCAGTTAGTCGGCTTTTGCTGCTGCGACGTTCCTGTGCTCGATCATGTTTGGCCATACGTGCACAGTCCAGTGAATAAACTTCTGCGCCAGTGAAGGTATTATTTTCGGTGAAGTTGTCATTGGCAGCGTCTGCACCCGATTCAGTATCAAAGGTAACAGTTTGCGCGCTGACGCAATCCACTATTTCGAGTGCCTCTGCACCGTACACAGATTCGACCGCTTCCAAGCTGTTAAATTCGGAGCTGTTGAAGTTAGCATCGTTTGGTGGAACGTCGTTTTGCACTTGTTCCGTGTTTGTTTTTTGATTTCCAGTTTGCATTGTTGCCTCTTTTTATTTTTATTGGCGGTTACTGTTTTATTTTTTTCTTTGGCCAGGCTTTTGATACGTAATCTAGGCGGCACGGCTCAAGTCGATTGGATTGTTGGTTAGCTCATCTATTCTATCTTTCAACACGGCTAAAATAGCTTTCTCGAATTTATCACTTTCAATCGGCTTGGTAAGAAATCCGTCCATACCTGCAGCAAGACACTTTTCTGCATCGCCTTGCATTGCGTTTGCTGTGAGTGCAAGTATGGGCACGTCTGAACGTACATCCTGAGCACGGATTTTTTGTGTTGTGGCAAAACCATCAAGGATCGGCATCTGGCAATCCATCAGTATTAGGTCGATCTGTTGCTGGGTAAGCAATTCAAAGGCTTCTTGCCCGTTGTCGGCCAGTACGCAGTTAAAACCGAGATTCTCCAGCATACCCATTGCTACCTGTTGATTAATAAAATTGTCTTCAGCGACTAATATGGTTATGCCCTCGTACTGTAGTTCTGGTTCACCCGATGGATGGCAAATCGGTGTGCCGTTTGAGATGGCGGTCACTGCATTCGCTGCAGACATCGATGCTTCAGATGTTCGTTTAAGCGGTGTTGTATCTTTACCAATTGATGGTAAAGCCTTTGAATTGTCGTCAGGAGTTAAGGCGTCGGACAGCGCTTTGCAGATTGCGCTTCGTTTTACTGGTTTAGACAGCTGGGCTGCAATACGCTGATGCGTGTGTGTGTACAAATTTGTACTTGCCTGGCTGATTTTGTTTAAGGCAATTAACCTGACTCCGTCCAGTTGTGGGTTTTGCTCGACTTGCAAAACAAAATCGCGTGCTGCCATGTCCATTAAATCTGTGTTTAGAAAAACCACATCAAAAGGTGCCTGACTTGCGCTGGCATCACAGATTAATTCCAGTGCTTCAACACCGCTATTGGCTACTTGCACACACTCCCCGTGTTCGCTCAAAAGTTGGGTAATGTGCTTTTGGCTGGTTTCTACGTGTTCAACCAATAACATCTTCAGATTGGCTTGCGCTTTTGCTAACAAAAGTTGATTTGCCGAACCAACTGTCATCGCATTTGCGGCGGGTAGTGGCAGTGAAAACCAGAATGTACTGCCTATATTTTCTTCTGATTTAACGCCAATTTGTCCGCCCATGCCTTCGACCAATCGTCGACTGATGGCCAGTCCCAGACCTGTGCCACCAAATTTTCGCGTGGTTGAGCTATCAGCTTGCGCGAACGATTTAAACAGTTTTTGCTGAGCCGGTTTGCTAATGCCAACCCCGGTGTCCGTGATAGAGAATTTCAAACAAAGCGGATCTTGTGCTTTGTCGCAATGAGAGACATTAATCGTTACACAACCGCTGTCAGTAAACTTGATGGCATTACTGGTTATATTTGTAATGACCTGGCGTAAGCGAGTCGGGTCACCTATTGAATGCACTGGTACATCACAATGTATGCTGCAAACAAAGTCTATGATTTTGCAGTGGGCAGACTCAGATAGTGCTTCTGCACATTCATCGATCAGTGCTTCAAGGTTAAATTCGATGTTTTCATATTGCAGTTTGCCGGCTTCAAGCTTAGAAAAATCCAAAATGTCATTAATCAAGGTCAGCAAGCTTTTACTTGAGCTTGTGGCTATTCTGACCTGTTCGTTTTGCTCTGGATTAAGTGGTGTTTTCTCAAGTAAATTGAGCATGCCGAGCACGCCGTTCATTGGCGTTCTTAATTCATGACTCATGTTGGCCAGAAAATCAGACTTGGCTTTTGAGGCTTCTTTTAATTCATGCTCTTTTTGTTTGCTCAGCTCAAATGAATTGCCAAATTCATTAACCGTATTACTAAGGTGGTACAGCTCTTTGTTTGATGCAGGTTTAAGTGGCGCTGGTTTTTCTCCAGCTTGAATGGCAAGAATATGTTGGTGAATGCGCTGAATAGGATTCACCACTATGTAGTTTAGTATGCCAAGTATAAGCAAGGCGCAAGCAGAGATAATAGCAATGCCGGTTAAGTATATTTTTACAGCGCCAGCCGCCAAAGTGGCTTTTTGTTGGCCGATGTCAAAGGCCACTGCAATGTGCCCGTTAATTTTGCCGTTGGTTTCAACAATGTGTTCAAAGCTTGCTACGGTGTCTATCTGGTCGGCTTTTTCGAACACGTCCAATCCCCAGGCACTGAGTATTTCTTTGTGTTCGTTATAAATAATGACGGAGCTTAAGCCTGGAATCGCGTCAACAACTCGCGCCACAATATGCATTAGTGCAAACGTGTTTTCTGAGCCGATGTCGTAGTTTGCAGCGGCGGCAATGGTGGATGTAACCAGCTCTGCGTTTTCTTCAAAGTTGTCGTAAAAACGCTGTTCGGCAGTGTGCCTTGCGCTTTCGCACATAATAAGCGTGATCAATAAAAATATCGCCACCGTCACAAGAAACGTATAACGCCTCAAAGACATGCGATTAATAAAACGCGAAGCCATGCGTACAAACCTATTAACTGGTTTTTCAGTAATGTTAGGCGGCACATGAGTGTCTCATCTGTAACATGGGACCTCCGCTGTGCGTGTAGGTTGTGACGAGGTGGTGATCTAAACCCGTAAAATGCCCGGGTTTGCGCATTTGGTGGAATTTGCTAGCGCCTGAGGCAGCGCCGATTTTGATAGGTAGTTCGCAGTGCCGATCACTTGTGTGTTAGTTGGCATTTAGCTAAAGTATGGAGCATCAAGTGGTGCTATGCGAAGCACAATCTCTTTTACTAAAAGGCAGCATGAAAAAATCCGTTCACCCAGGCAGCTTGGTACGTGAAGATTGTATAAACGAACTAGGACTGACAATCACCACTGCAGCCGAGCAGTTAGGCGTAACACGTCAGACGTTAAGCAACCTGACGAATGAGAAAATTTCACTTACACCTGAGATGTCTATTCGATTGGAAAAATTAGGTTGGGGTAGGGCAGGGTCGTGGATTCGAATGCAAGCCAACTACGATCTTGCACAAGCTCGTTTGACGGAAGATGAGATCACCGTCTATCCACAAGCCGCATCTAACTAGCAGTTAAAGCGGACGTTCTCTGTAGATCAGTAAATTGAGAAAAACGGCCCGAAGCTGACGTAGGATGGTTCAGAATTTATGGATAAAGATCAAATAGTCGAAAATTTTCTCTCTGAGATAAAACGTGAGTTTCCAGATGTTGGGCTCCTAATCGAACAGAGAGAAATCGATATGGAAATCGAACCTGAAGATAGAATGTATACCGATCTTTTCGAGTGTTTTTCGCAAGTTACAACTGACGCTATCAAAATTAAAGACTCCGATACTGCGTCAAAGCACCTAATTTACATGTCAAAAAAGCTTAATGATGCTTCCGAAGTAGAAAGAGAATATATCGATACTTATTACACCGAGTCTTTGATGTGGGATATAAAAGATCAAAAATTGAAATCTTGGGGCTGGAAACTATTCCCAGAAAATTTAAAAACTCTCTATGAAAATATGTGGGGAAAGCAAAAATTCTAGCTGAAACCTTAATTGAATCTAGGCAGCTTTGGGGACCAAGCTAACAGACAATTAACGCGTTTAAAAAAGATGACCGCGTGACGAAACTTGGACAACTAGCTTGAAAATCATCGCTGCCCCAAGCTCAAGTGCAACACTCTATTCTTTAATCTAACCAATAAACTCGGAATTGTACTCTGCAACAATGAGTCAACCGATCGCGACAGTTTTCCAGAAGCTGCCTCGATCGGTTGTTTGTTTTGTGCGAACCAATTACCCGTTTGGTCAGGTATACCTGGCTTGTTAAATATCCATCTTCAACTGTGACTGATTAATTATAGTTTCCAGATCAACGCCATCGTAAAAATCAAATATGGTGTCAATAACAAATTGTGGATCATCGGTTATGTGGAACAAATCCATGTCTGTTGCGCTAATGGTGCCCTCATCAACCAGAGTGGTTTTAAACCAATCTATTAGGCCATTCCAAAAGCTTGAGCCGTACAGAATAATGGGCACCTTTTGTGATTTTCCTGTTTGTACCAAAGTCAGTACTTCAGCCAATTCGTCGAGTGTTCCAAACCCGCCTGGCATAACCACATAGGCCGATGCGTATTTAACAAACATCACTTTGCGGGCGAAAAAGTATTTGAAATTAATGCTGATGTCCTGAAAGCCATTGCCCGATTGCTCGTGCGGTAAGCGAATGTTCAAACCCACGCTAGCCGATTTACCTGCCAGTGCGCCTTTGTTGGCGGCCTCCATGATTCCCGGTCCGCCTCCACTGACCACAGCAAAGCCAGAGTCTGAGAGTTTTCTGCTGATATCTTCAGCGGCCTCGTAGTAAGGGTTGTCGGGCTTAAAGCGCGCAGAGCCAAAAATACTGACCGATGGGCTGATGTCGGCCAAATGCTGAAAACCGTCAACGAATTCGGCCATGATCTGGAAAATCTTCCATGAATCTCGGGTGAGTGCGCGATCGCGAGCATCAGCGCTCATTTGGGTGTTTTCGGGTAGTTGTCGCATTTGATTCCTTGAAACGGTTATGTCGTGTTGTCGTACACTGTCGGTTTATCAGGTTAAAGAGAACGGTATGTCCGCCGCCAAACCAGTAATTCTAGTAGATGGATCGTCCTACCTGTACCGGGCATTTCATGCTATGCCGCCATTAACCACGGCAAAAGGTCAGCCAACCGGAGCCATTTACGGTGTAACAAATATGCTTCGCCGTCTGGTGGCGGATTACCAGCCAGAGGTCATGGTGGTGGTTTTTGATGCAAAGGGTAAAACCTTTCGCGACGACATCTACAAAGAGTATAAGTCGAACCGCCCCCCAATGCCGGACGATATGCGCTCGCAAATTGAGCCTTTGCATCAATTGGTGCAGAGTATGGGCATGCCGATGATGATTGTGCCTGGTGTTGAGGCTGATGATGTCATCGGGACGCTGGCGGTCCAGGCCAGCAAAGCCGGATTAAAAACCGTTATTTCAACCGGCGATAAGGACATGGCACAGTTGGTCAACGACAAAGTGTCGTTAATCAACACCATGAACAACACCGTCATGGATGAGCCTGCAGTGCTTGAAAAATTCGGCGTTAAACCTTCGCAAATTATCGACTACCTGGCATTGGTTGGCGACACCTCAGACAACATACCCGGCGTACCCAGCTGTGGTCCAAAAACGGCCGCCAAGTGGTTGGCTGCAAATGAATCGTTGGACGATGTCATTAAAAATGCTGACTCAGTCAAAGGCAAAATAGGTGAAAAGCTGCGCGCCAGTATTGAGTTTTTGCCTATGTCCTACGAGCTTGCCACCATCAAAACCGATGTAGAGCTGCCCAATGGTATTGACGAACTAAAACTCAAAGAGCCTGATGTTGAAGCACTGGCAACCCTGTACGAAACCCTTGAATTTAAAACCTGGCGTCGTGAACTGGCAGAAGGCAAATCGCCGTTACTGCCGAGTTCTTCCGCCAAGACAACAAGCAATGTTGAATCAACATTATCAACCGACGTTGTACCTGCGGCTCGCGAGAACCAGGATTACGAAACCGTTCTAACCATGAAGGCGCTTGATGCCTGGTTGAAAAAACTAAGCAAAGCAGAGCTGTTCGCCTTTGATACCGAAACCACCAGCCTGGATTACATGGTGGCAGAAGTCGTGGGGGTGTCGTTTGCAATTGAGCCCGGCAAAGCGGCTTACGTTCCGCTGGCGCACAGTTATGAGGGTGCACCCAAGCAACTGGACAGAGACAAAGTGCTGGCCAAACTAAAACCTTTGCTGGAACGCAAAACTGGCAACATCATCGGGCAACATATTAAGTACGATATCAATGTGTTGCGTAAATACGGTATTGAACTGACCAATGTTGCGCACGACACCATGCTGCAATCTTATGTGCTCGATTCAACAGCCACTCGACACGATATGGATTCGCTGGCCCGTAAATATTTAGGTATCGAGACCGTTCACTTTGAAGACATTGCTGGCAAAGGCAAGAAGCAACTTACTTTTGATCAAATTCCGTTAGAGCAGGCCAGCCACTACGCTGCAGAAGATGCCGATATAACCTTGCAACTGCATCAAGCGCTTTGGCCGCAGCTTGAAAAAAACGACAAACTCAAAGCACTTTATCTTGAAGTGGAGTTGCCGTTGTTACAGGTGCTGGGCCGAATCGAACACGGTGGTGTTGGCATTGATTCGAGCATGCTGGCAAAGCAAGGAAAAAAAATCAGCAAAAAACTCGAGCAAATTAAAGCGGATGCTTACGAAGATGCCGGTAAAGAGTTTAATTTGGGTTCACCAAAACAAATTCAGGAAATATTTTTCGATGAAAAACAGTTTCCGATCATCAGAAAAACGCCCAAAGGCCAGCCTTCAACAGCAGAAGACGTATTAGAGACGCTGGCTGTTGATTACCCATTACCGCGATTAATTTTGCAGCACCGATCTTTGGCAAAGTTAATGTCCACATACATCGAAAAATTACCGCTGCAAATAAATGAAGACTCGGGCAGGGTGCATACGTCTTATCATCAAGCGGTTGCGTCAACGGGTCGCTTATCCAGCACCGACCCTAACTTGCAGAACATACCGGTTAGAACCGAAGAAGGGCGACGTATTCGTGAAGCGTTTATACCTGAAAAAGGTTATCGCATTCTGGCTGCAGATTACTCGCAAATAGAGCTTCGTATTATGGCGCATCTATCGGCCGATGAAGGTCTCGTCAGCGCGTTTGAGCAGGGTCTGGATGTGCACAGAGCAACGGCCTCAGAAGTGTTTACCACTGACGTTGCTGATGTCGATGCTGATCAACGGCGCGCTGCTAAAGCCATTAACTTTGGACTCATTTACGGTATGTCCGCTTTTGGGCTGGCAAAGCAACTTGATATAGCCCGTGGCGAAGCTCAGGAATACATTAATTTATATTTTGCCCGTTACCCAGGCGTCAAGCAGTACATGGATGACACGCGGGCCATGGCCAAGGAAACCGGATTTGTAGAAACCGTGTTCGGGCGCCGTCTGTATTTACCCGATATTAACGCGCGCAACGGGCAGCTGCGCCAATACGCTGAGCGAACCGCAATCAATGCCCCTATGCAGGGGACGGCTGCCGATATTATCAAAAAAGCCATGTTGCTGGTTGATGATTGGCTGAGTAGCGAAAAAATTGATGCCAGAGTAATAATGCAAGTCCACGATGAACTGGTTCTTGAAGTCCCGGCTGGTGAGTCCGATGCCATTGGCGAAAAAATACAGGAAAAAATGATTGCCGCAGCCACCCTGTCTGTGCCGCTGGAAGTTGATGTTGGCGTTGGCAACAGCTGGGAAGAAGCCCATTAGTTCTCCTGTCAGCCTTCTCAAGAGTCTTAACCCTAGGTCTGGCCTGTCATAAGTTCGGTCATTCTCTAATCCAAGTGCGCCAAGTCTTAGGCGCACTTGGGTGAATCCTGTCCTACACTTTTTATAGCTACCTTAATTAGCTGCTTTGATTAGCTGCTTTGATTAGCGGCATTACTTGCGCGAACCTTTGTACGAATCTGTGTGCAGATTTTTGCATAATTTTGGAAGCCTGAAAGGTAGGAAAAACATCCCTTTTCAACGGGGTTTGAATCGTATATGCTTGTACTTCACTAGCGGGAACATTATCCCGCTTTTTTGGGGAGAATGGTTTCTCCCAGTACAAGTTAAGGAAAACATAAAATGCTGGCTGAAAAAATTAAACAGCACGTAAACAATGACTTACAGGGCTCGGAAGAGCTGTTTTACAAAACCGCTAATATCTATCTGCGCCCCGATGCCTATTATTTTGTGCCTCTTTGCGCATCAACGCATGGTGGTATTGTCGAATCTTCACCCGTTATCAAGCAAAATGTCAGTAGCCGACTAAGCAGCCTGGGCGAAACCTTGTTGTCGTGTTTGTTGCACACGAAAAATCAGGCTGATATCGCGTCGTATCTAAGTTCGTTTACGGGCAAATTCATTGACACCTTACCAGCCAATAGGCAACTTGATGAGCCAGCCGACAAACCGGCTGAAGTGCCGTCACAGGGTGGGTTTCATGCTGGCACCCTGGCAGTCATGGTGCAGTGCTACGTTGGCAGAATCGTGTTTCACCCCATGAGCAAAAAGGGTGGTCTGAACACGTATTACGGTAACCCTGATGCCATTTTCGAAGTATCGACAGACTTAAGCGTCAACGAGCTGGGCAAGGCTTTGCGCACCTCATTTACGCTGGCAGAAAACTAAAAGCGCAGTATTTCCAAGGCAACGGGGTCGTAAGGGAGTAAAGTGCTTCGAAACGGTTCTGATTTGGCGCATATTGAACCATTCACCAAGTTCCTGAGTGCCTCCAAAGACCCATTGTCTTGCAAAATGGTTGGGGTTTAATTAGTGTTACCTGATGAAAAGTAGGGTTATCACCGGTAATTTTCGGCTTCCTAAGCCCAAGTCGTTGATTTTATAAGTTTTACTTCATAACAAACCTGGCTGCCACTTCTACAAGAGCCAATTTGGCCGCCATAACAACAATTATTTGGAGGAGCACCATGCAAAAGTCTCTGCACATCGACCCAGGTAAATGCACTGGGTGCCTGCAGTGTGAGTCGGCATGTTCGTTAGAGAACGAAGGTATGTTTAATCCGGCGAAATCCCGCATAAAAGTATTCAACTTTCACGATGAGGGTCGGTTCGTTCCTTATACGTGCACGCAATGCGACGAAGCGTGGTGTATGCAGGCCTGTCCTGTTGATGCGATTGTCATTAACGCTGAAACGGGTTCCAAAGATGTGCTTGAAGATGTCTGCGTTGGTTGTAAGGTCTGCACCATTGCTTGCCCGTTTGGCACCATCAATTACAACACCTCTTCTGGCAAAGTGGTTAAGTGCGACTTGTGTGGTGGCGACCCGGCTTGCGCCGATGCCTGTCCAACGCAAGCCATCACTTATGTTGATGCCAATGCAACCGGTCTGGACAAAATGCGTGCCTGGGCTTCAAAAACCGACAATGCGACTAACGGCTAAAGGAGATATTTATGTCTTGGACTAGGAAATTATTACGAGTCAACCTCTCCAACGGTACCGTCACTGAAGAAGCGTTGAACATGCAGTGGGCCAACGACTACCTTGGTCAACGTGGACTGGCTACGCGTTATATGGTTGAAGAAACAGACCCGGCGTGCGACCCGCTTGGGCCAGACAACAAACTGATCATGGCTACTGGTCCACTGACCGGCACAATGGCATCCACCGGTGGTCGGTATTCTGTTATCTGTAAAAGTCCGCTGACCAATGCAATTGCCTGTTCTAACTCAGGCGGCTTCTTTGGTGCCGAGCTTAAATTTGCTGGTTGGGATATGGTCATTTTTGAAGGCCGCGCAGCAAGCCCTATGTACCTGAGCATCGAGAACGAAAAAGCCAGTCTGTTACCGGCGGACGACTTGTGGGGTAAATCGGTTTGGGAGGCAGACAAAGTGTTGCGAACCAAACATCAAGACCCGCAAACCCGAATTGCCTGCGTTGGTCGAAGTGCCGAGCAGGGTTGCTTGTACGCTGCTGTTGTCAATGATTTGCACCGTGCAGCAGGTCGAAGTGGTGTGGGCACCGTCATGGCCTCCAAAAATCTGAAAGCGGTAGTAGTGCGTGGCACCTTGGGCATTGGCAATGTTGAAAACCCTGAGGCGTTTATGTCAGCCACTAAGGCGGGCAAAGCGGTATTGGCTGAAAACGCGGTAACCGGTCAAGGCTTACCAGCCTACGGTACGCAAGTGCTGATGAATGTCATAAACGAGGTGGGCGCGCTCCCAACCCGCAATATGCGCGAGACGCAATTTGAAGGTGCAGCCAACGTATCAGCCGAGGCCATGCTTGAGCCACGCAAATCTGATGGTAAGCCAAACCTGACGACCAATGGCGCTTGTTATGCCTGCACCATTGCTTGCGGACGTATCTCGACTATCGATCGCACTCACTTCTCCGTTAAAGACAAGCCTGAATACTGGATTAACTCAGGTGGTCTTGAGTACGAAGCAGCCTGGGCGCTGGGCCCTGATACCGGTGTCGACGATATCGATGCGCTAACTTACGTCAATTTTTTATGCAACGAAGACGGTATGGATCCTATCTCTTTGGGTTCAACGATTGCGGCGGCAATGGAGTTGTTTGAATCCGGTGCTATTACTACGGCTCAAACCGATGGTGTGGAATTGAAGTTTGGCTCTGCTGAAGCGCTGTGCTGGGCTGCTGAAGTCACCGCCAAGGGCGAAGGCTTTGGTCGGGATATTGGTCTGGGGTCAAAACGGTTGTGCGAAAAGTACGGTAGGCCTGAATTCTCCATGACAGTGAAGGGACAGGAATTTCCTGCATACGACCCTCGTGGTATTCAAGGTATGGGTTTGGCTTACGCAACGTCTAATCGCGGTGCTTGTCATTTGCGAGGGTATACCGTGGCCTCAGAAATCCTGGGTATCCCGGAAAAAACCGATCCGCTTGAGTCTGATGGAAAGGCTGGTTTGGTCAAGGCTTTTCAGGATGCGACTGCAGCAGTTGATTCTGCGGGTTTGTGTGTCTTCACTACATTTGCTTGGACAATGGATGACATTGCCCCTCAGGTAGATGCAGCTTGCGAGGGCGACTGGTCAACTGATCGAATGATGGAAGTGGGCGAGCGAATCTGGAACATGGAGCGTGAGTACAACGCCAAAGCCGGTCTTACCGGTGCTGACGATAACTTACCCGCTCGTCTGGTTTCTGAGCCTGCCAATGTGGGTCCAGCTGCGGGAAGGGTGTCTGAACTGGATAAAATGCTACCCGAATACTACGCAGCACGCGGTTGGACAAGCGATGGCAGCGTAACGGTAGAGACGCATTCTCGGCTGGGCTTGCCCGGTTGATTGCTGGGTTGCGGGTTTCCATTGTTTCCGGGTTCCAGTTGGGTTCCCGGTTTCAGTTTGTTTCCCGGTTTCAGTTTGTTTAAAGTAAAGCAGCTTATTGGATTAACGAGTACATGCACCACTTAATTATCGGCGCCGGTCCGGCGGCAGTTTCTGCCGCCGAGCAAATCAAGAAGCTGGACGCGCGAAGCGAGGTTACAATGCTGGCGGCAGAAGATGTGCCGCCGTATTCTCGTATGGCGATACCTTATTACCTCGTTGGTAATATTCAGCAAGAGGGTACTTACCTGCGCAAAAACGCTGACCACTTTAGCAATTCGGGTATTAGTGTTCGACATGCGCGGGCTAACGGCTTAGACGCTCATGCCAAGCAGGTATCTTTGGCGGATGGTGAATCAGTTGCTTACGATAAGTTGCTTATTGCAACCGGTGCTACTGCAACCAAGCCGCCTATTCCTGGCATAGACTTGGACGGCGTGCATAATTGCTGGTCTCTGGCAGATGCTCACAAAATAATCGAGAAGGCAACACCAGGCTCAAATGTCGTGCTAATGGGCGCCGGTTTTATCGGTTGCATTATCCTTGAGTCGCTAGCGGCAAACAAAGTCAACCTGACCGTTATTGAAATGGAAAACCGAATGGTGTCGCGCATGACCAATCGCACCATGGGAACCATGATCAAGGACTGGTGTGTTGATCAAGGTATTAAAGTCATGACATCAACCAAAGTTGATCGCATCGACCAAGGCGCAGATTCAACTTTGTCGGTTACCACTAATACGGGCGAATCAATTCCGGCCGATCTGGTTATATGTGCCACGGGCGTTCGCAGCAACACAGCGTTTCTTGATGGCAGTGGTATCAATGTTGACATGGGCATAGTGGTTGGTGATTACATGGAAACCAGTTTGCCTGATGTTTACGCGGCTGGAGATGTAGCGCAGGGCAAAGATTTTTCTACCGGCGAGTATTATGTTCAAGCCATTCAGCCAACCGCCGTAGAGCACGGTAAAATCGCTGCTCAAAGCATGGTCAGTGGCCACATCAGCGCCAATGCCGGTAACGTCAACATGAACGTTTTAGATACCGTTGGTCTTATATCAACTTCTTTCGGTATGTGGATGGGGGTCGATGGTGGTGAAGAATCTGAGCTTGTCGACAAAGAAAACTTCAAATACCTGAACCTGCAATTTAAAGACGATGTGCTGGTGGGTGCCAGCAGTCTTGGTATGACACAGCATGTGGGCGTTATGCGTGGGCTAATACAAACGGCTTCTCCGCTGGGTGAGTGGAAAGACAAACTCATGGAAAATCCGACTCGCTTGTCCGAGGCTTATCTTGCTGGTGCACAAGGACAACACCGCACTGCTGCGGTATAAGTCTGTTGTCTTAAAACGATTCTATAAGCACGTTTAAATTCGCGTCATGCAAATTACGTTTAAGTTGTACGCCACTCTGGGAGATTTATTGCCTTCCAATGCGGTACGTAATGTTGCCAGCATTGACGTTCCTGAAGGGGCATCTCTGAACTCAATCATCGATAAGTATCATGTGCCGCGAGAGCTTGCACACCTTGTTCTGATAAATGGCGTGTTTGTCTGCGACGCAGATCGTGATCAGTCGGGTATGCTCAAAGAGGGCGATGTGCTTGCAATCTGGCCGCCTGTTGCTGGTGGATAGTTTTCCAGATATCAATTATTCGAAAGACATGGGTGTCACGCACGCCGATTTTTTTCGGCTGTTGCCATCGGCCATGGGCGATCACCCCTATCGAATTGAAGGTAACACGGTGCACGGCGATGTTGCTGGTGGCACAGTGGTTATTGCTATTGGCGAGCAGCAAGTCCGGCGTATCGCACTGCTGGAAATTCCGTTTGCCAATGTCACATTCAATTTTCGGGGTGTAAGCCCGGAGCAGCAAGAAGCGTTTTCCTCGCATTTTGACCTACGATACCAGCGAGGCGGCGGCTAGCGGGTTCGGTATTGCGCGCCAGTGCCGGGTAAAGTCATTGCCTAAAGCACGCAGACTCAGGTAAATTAAAGTCAGCGAAGGGCTAGCTAACGGAGCCCAAGCTAAGGTAGCCCTAACAATCGAAGCTCTAACTTTCGAAGCTTTAATTTTAAGAGAACCATGCATACCGAATCCGAATCAGATACCCATTTGAGCGAATCGCCCAATAAGGTCGTTGATAAGCTGCACAGGCCGCTGCGCGATCTGCGTGTGTCGGTGACTGATCGATGCAATTTTCGCTGTGTGTATTGCATGCCCAAATCGGTTTTCAACAAGGACTACCAGTTTTTGCCTCGGGCCGAGTTACTCAGCTACGAAGAAATCATCAAAATCATAAAAGAGGCTGCAAGCTTCGGTGTTTCAAAAATCAGGTTGACTGGCGGCGAGCCATTAGTGCGCAATGACCTGGAAAAACTGATTGAATGGATAGCACAAGTAGATGGTATTAACGATATCAGCTTAACCACCAATGCAACCTTACTCAGTACCAGGCGCGCGCGGTCATTGCGCGATGCGGGTTTGCAAAGACTCAATGTCAGTCTTGACGCCATAGACGATGAAACGTTTAAACGCGTTAACGATGTTGGAATTGGTGTGCAAAGTGTTCTGGACGGTATCGAGAACGCCTCACTCGCCGGGTTCGAATCCATCAAAGTCAATATGGTTGTCAAGAAAGGCCTGAACGATCACAGCATTTTGCCGATGGCGCAGTTTTTTCATGGCACAGGACAAATATTAAGGTTTATTGAGTTCATGGATGTTGGTAGCACCAATGCGTGGGATTTGTCCCATGTTGTTACCAGTCGTGAAATCGCTGATCTTATAAACGGTACATTACCCATCAAACCAATAGAGGCGAACTATCGTGGCGAAGTAGCCAAACGCTGGCAGTATGTTGATGGTGGTGGGGAGATAGGTATTATCACTTCTGTGTCTGAGCCGTTCTGTGGCGATTGCAGTCGTGCTCGTTTGTCGGCCACTGGAAGTATTTACACTTGCTTGTTTGCCAGTTCGGGGGTTGATCTTCGGCCTGTGTTACGAAATCAGGACACGGGTGCATTGAACCAGGAACTAAAGCGTATCTGGTCAACGCGTGAAGACCGTTACTCTGAAACCCGAACTCAAGTGTCGGTCATTCGACCAAAAGTAGAAATGTCATTCATTGGTGGTTAACGTGTTGGTTACTATGTTGGCTAATACGTTAACCAAAATGTTTGCAAGCCAGTGGCTAAGCGTCGGGTTAACACACGGAGGTAACTGTTTTTGGCCGAATTAACATTGGACGATGCTTGTACTCCTGCCTGGTTGGCATACAACGCCATGTTTGATACCAAGCAGCAGCACTATGCTTTTATGGAAACGCTGGAAAACAAGCAAAAGAAATTCAATATATCCCCATCAGCAGCTGATAAACAAAAGCTGGCTGAGTATCTCATGCAGCACGATGCGCAGGTTAAGGTGTTCACGCAGCTCTCCATGGAACTCAAAGCCCAGCACCCTGAGTCTCATAAATTGTTATTTGATTTTATTGCTCAGTTAGGCGATGGAGAGCCTAACAAGAAGACACAACACTAGTTAGCCAATACAAACTACACTCAACTGCAAGTCGGTCTAGAGGCGTTTGTATGAAAGTCTGGTTTTTCGTTGTTGCACTGACAATACTCAGTGGGTGTACGGGGCTGCCCAAAACCATTACACCGATAACTGGCTTCGAGGCCGAAAAATACCTTGGTACCTGGTACGAAATTGCCAGACTCGATCACCGGTTTGAGCGTGGACTGAGTAATGTGACCGCAACTTACTCTGCTCGCGACGACGGTGGAATCGTCGTGGAAAATCGTGGTTTTGATATTGCAAAAGGTGAGTGGAAAGACGCAACGGGAAAAGCCTATTTTGTTGATGATCCAACAACCGGACATTTGAAAGTGTCGTTCTTTGGGCCTTTCTATGGCAGCTACGCCATCTTTGAACTGGATAAAGCCGACTACCAGTATGCCTTTGTCAGCGGCAATACCACAAAATCTTTATGGCTGTTGTCCCGCACCCCCACAGTCACTGATGAATTTATAGAGCGCTTTAAACAGCGGGTTGACGAGCTGGGTTTTGTCAGTAAGAACTTGATTATGGTTGATCAGTCGCTGGCTCAATAATGTTTTCTATCGCCACAGCGGCGTTGTAGTGTCTTTCTCTCTGTTGTTACTGGTGTCTGTGAAAGGAGACTTAAAATGCTTTATATCACTGGCCTGAGCGCCGCTATATTAGCTGCCTTAAATATCATGCTATCGCTTAGAGTGGTTGGCATAAGGCGTAAAGAAAAAATAGCTATTGGCGATGGTGGTAGTGAATTGCTGCTTCGGGCGCAGCGAGCCCAGGGTAATTTGTTGGAGTACGCTCCGCTGGCCCTCATATTGTTGGCTTGTGCTGAAATTAACGGTGTGCATCGATTACTGCTCGCATTGCTGGCAATGGTCTTCATTGCTGGTCGCATTTTGCACCCGGTTGGTATGCGTGATACCCAAGCGCCTATTAAAATGCGCGTTATGGGAACGCAGCTGACTTTGACTTCAATGCTTGCCCTAAGTATTGTTAATGTGGTGTGGCTGGTCTGGCTTTTAATCACGTGACTTTTGACTACATCATTGTTGGCGCTGGCTCTGCTGGCTCGGTGTTGGCCAACAAACTCAGTGCCAGTGGACGTGACTCGGTTTTGTTACTTGAGGCAGGCCCGAACGATAATCGTTTTTTCGTTCGTATGCCATTGGGCTATGGGAAAGTGTATTACGATGAAAAAGTTAACTGGAAGTACCAAACAGAGCCCGTCGACGCTTTAAGTAACCGACCTTCCTATTGGCCCAGAGGGAAAGTTCTGGGCGGGTCAAGCTCTATAAACGCCATGGTTTATGTGCGAGGGCATCCTAACGATTACCAGGAATGGTCCAATGTTGCCAGCGGTTGGGCGTGGTCTAATGTCGAGCCCGTATTTAAGGCAATGGAAGATTGGTCGGGCGGCAGTAATCGTTATCGTGGCACGGGTGGGCCGTTGTCGGTTCACGATATATCAGCTGACGCCCACCCATTGTGTCAAAGTTATTTAAAGGCGGCGCAAGAATGTCAAATCCCATTCAACCCTGACTACAATGCAGAGTCTATGGAGGGCGCGGCGTTGTATCAAATTAATACTCGAAACGGCTTACGCGCCTCTTCTTCGGTTTGCTACTTACACCCCGCAATGCACCGCCCTAACCTAAGTGTTAAAACCGAAGCACAGGTAACTGGTATTGGTTTTAAAGACAAAGTCGCGTCTGGTGTCAGTTACCAAATTGGTGGAACACATAATGTGGTGAAAGCGCGACGGGAAATTATTTTGTGTGCGGGTGCCATAAACACACCTCAGTTACTTCAATTGTCTGGTATTGGGCCAGCGCCTTTGCTGCGAAACCTTGGTATTGATGTTGTGCACGATTCACCTCTGGTTGGCCGGAATTTGCAAGATCATCTCGGTGCAGACCTCGTTTGCAGGACTAACGTAGATTCTCTAAACCAGCAGTTGCGCCCTTGGTCAGGCAGATTAAAAGCGGGGTTACAGTTTTTACTGCGGCGCAGTGGTCCATTAACGTTAAGCCTAAATCAAGCTGGTGGCTTTGTGAGTTTGGGTAAATCGAGCACAACTCCCGATCTGCAATTGTATTTTTCACCAGTGAGTTACACGCGAGCGCCTGTGGGCACGCGACCGCTTATAAAACCAGACCCGTTTCCCGGTTTTTTGATTGGCTTCAACCCCTGCAAACCGAGCAGTAAAGGGCATCTTGAAATTCAGTCGGCCGATCCGCTGGTTGCTCCGCGTCTGGTGCCAAACTACCTTGATACCCAAGCTGATCAAGACCTGATGCTTAAAGGTATGCGTTTAATGCGACAGTTAACTGCAGCTCCTGCGCTAAAAGCTGTTATTGAAGAAGAGCTGCTTCCTGGTGATCAATATAGTAGTGACGAACAACTTATGCGTGCAGTAAGAGATAATGCCTGGACGGTGTTCCATCAGTGCGGCACTTGTAAAATGGGCGATGATGACTCAACTTCCGTCGTTGACGCAAAATTGAATGTGCATGGTGTTAAGGGGTTAAGGGTCGCTGATGCATCAGTGTTTCCTACTATACCTACTGGAAACACCAATGCACCGGCTATTATGGTAGGTGAAAGAGCGGCAAGTTTTATTCTTGAAGACAACCAGGAATGAACTGGCGTACAGTTTTATATATCGAAAACCAGTGGGTAATCTGAATGTCAGACCATAAGTATATAAATTATTCCAGTGCAAAATCGGTAACTGATGCCGTAAATACGCGTCGTTCCATTAGGGCGTTTACTGATGAGTTACCGCCAATGAATGTTATTACACAAATAATTGAAACGGCGACAAGAGCACCCAGTGGAACCAACATACAGCCATGGAAAGTCTATGTATTGACCGGCGAAACACAAAAAAGTTTATGTGCAGCGGCTTGTGCCGCGTTTGATGATCCAGAAAATAAGCATCAAATTGAGGTGTCGTATTATCCCGAAAAGTGGATAGAGCCCTTCCTGTCTCGTCGTCGCAAAATTGGTTGGGACTTATATGGATTATTGGGAATTAAAAAAGGTGATCGCGAAAAGACGCATCAACAACACAAGCGCAACTATTTATTTTTTGATGCCCCGGTAGGTCTAATGTTTACAATTCACCGTGATCTGGCCACTGGCAGTTGGTTAGACTACGGAATGTTTTTACAGAATATTATGTTGTTGGCACGAGAGGCAGGGTTACATACCTGCCCACAGGCTGCTTGGTCTGATTACCATAAGGTGGTTAAGGCGCAGCTGCACATAGACCCATCAGAAGTCATTGTCTGTGGTATGGCAGTGGGGTATGCAGATAAAGATGCTATTGTTAATGACCTGGTGTCTCACAGAGAAGACGTATCAGAATTTGTTCGATACCTAGGCTGATTTATCGCGTTGTCTCCATGATTATGTCTGTGAATTTACCGTGATTGCCTCCGCTGTTTTGACGTAGACTTACGCGCAAATGTCGATGCGTAAGCATAGTGCCGCGTGGTTCTGGGTTGATGGTCGTCAAAAAACCGAAAAAATATCAGTATTTGCCGTTATCTGGGCACAAAACCGTGGCAAGATATTTGTAGTAGCATCGTCGGAAGTGTTGTCCATTGGCACTTTTTGGTTAGCCTTTTTTGTCGACACCAGTTTGTTGGCTCCGTTTGTTGGCACCGTTTGTTGGCACCGTTTTATGATAAACCGCATTGCATTTTTTCAAGACTTGTTGACCTCTGTTTTTAATCGAGACACAGCCAATGATGTCGATAGTGACTCGCGCAGTTTCGAGGAGCTATGCGATGCCTTGCTATCGGAAAGGGGTGAAGTATCCGGAAACCGCATTGCCAATCTTATACTGGCTCGCTTTTCTCAATCTGATAAGTCCGAGCGTCTGGATTTTTTCAAAATGCTGGTCGAACGCTTTGATATAGATACCAGGCAAGTTCAAAGTGCAGCTAATAATCTGGTCCACAGCAACACGACCGAAAATCTTGCACAACTTATTAATTGTGTTGAGCCAAAACGCCAAGAACTGTTTCGACGCTTGAATCGAGTCCCTGGTGCCACGGGCCGGTTGGTTAACATGCGAGCTTGTTTATTACTGTACATGCAAGATAACCCAGAGCTGGCACGCATTGATATTGACTTTAAAGTTCAGTTTCGTGACTGGTTTAATCGCGGATTTTTGGTTATACGCGAAATTGACTGGCAGACGCCAGCAAATATTCTGGAAAAATTGATTGCCTACGAAGCAGTTCATGCCATAAGCAGTTGGGATTCGTTACGCCGTCGCCTTGCGCCTACTGACAGAAAGTGTTTTGCGTTTTTTCACCCAACCATGCTGGATGAACCACTGATTTTTGTTGAAGTCGCTTTAACGCAGGCCGCACCAAACTCCATCAAAGAGATACTGACCGAAAACCGAAACACCATACACGCTGAGTCGGCTGATACAGCAGTTTTTTATTCCATATCGAATTGCCAGGCAGGGCTCGCGGGCGTATCTTTTGGTAATTTTCTTATCAAGCAAGTTGCACAAGAGCTTTCTATGCAGTTTAGCAACCTGAAGTTTTTTAGAACCCTGTCTCCGGTTCCCGGTTTGATGAAATGGGCTAGTAAGGCACACGTCGAAACCGACAACTATGAGCTAAGAGGCAAGCTTGATGTTGTAACACGAGTATCTGAAAAAGATATCGATACTCCTAATGATGACGAATTACGCATACTGAGCGAAATAGCTGCTCATTACCTGGTTAACGAAAAACGCAGCGACAACCAGCCACTCGATGCTGTAGCAAGATTTCATTTGGGGAATGGTGCTGCACTTGATCGCGTTTTACCAAGAGGCGATGTGTATGAAAAGGGTCTGGGACAGTCAGCCGGTGTCATGGTCAGCTATTTGTATGACCTTGAAAAAGTAATAGAAAACCATGAAGGCTATGCGACTAGCAGAGTAGTAGTTTATTCGGAAGAGTTAAAAGACTTGCTTGGCGAGAAACGAAAATTTCCGCGTAGGGCAACTTTTGCCAGCTCTGGAAAATAGCTTTTACTTTATCGCTAGCAGCTTATAGGTGCCAGTTTATTGCTAGCTCGCTTTTATTCCAGCAGCACTAGCTCAATACGCCTGTTTGCTCGTCGACCCTCCTTGCTGGCATTGTCCCTGATAGGGTATTTTTCGCCATACCCAGTTGCTCTGAGTGTGTTTGGGTCTACCCCTTTTAGTAATAAATAGTGACGAACCGCGTTAGCTCTTTTTTGTGAAAGCGCCTGATTTTTATTGGCAGCGCCTTCGTTATCGGTATGGGCTCCAATTTCAAAGTATCGACCTTCATATTTAAGTAAAGCGTAAGCAACTTTATCTAACAGGTGCCGAGCTCTGGCATCCAGGTACGTTCTGCCTACCACAAACTCTATATCGGCCAGCAGCATGTTCTGCCCAGATGGGCAACCATAGAGGTTGTTTTCCTGTCCTATTTTACCAGTACAAATATCTCGATAATCCGGCACGCCATCCTCATCCGTGTCTTCTGCACATTCATCGCTTGGCGCTTCAATGCTGTTACAGCTCAAAACTGTCTGTGTCGGTATTTTATCTTTATGTTTATAGTTAATGGACAGCTCAACTGGCTCGTTACCAATATGGTGAAAGGTAATCGTGTTGCCGTTAACAACCCACCGGCCAGTATTGGAATCTGTGATCGTGTAGGAAACAAGCTCATACTCACTTGGAAACACCCATGTAATGGCTGAGTGCGTGAGTTTGTGCCGTTCAATGCTAATGTTCTGTGGCACGGATGGAGTGGTTAGTACAAAATCGTGTTGCTCCGACTGCTGTACTTCTGCACCATATTGATGTTGATAGCGAGCAAATGCGCCACCGCTGTTCAGTCTAATGACATTGGGTGATTGTTTGTATTGTGCAATTTGCTGATCGTTATATGGTCCGAAAAACATCACTTCCTGAGGAACAATGCTACCGGGTAGCGTTAAGGTGAGAGTCGGGCCGCTGCTCGCTATAGTATGTTGAACGGTGTGTGAGCGACCATCGGCATCAAGCACAATTAGCAAATCACTGATTAAATCCAACTCGTCCGTGGCCTGTGTCAAGGCGTTATCGCCGGTGGTTGTATTGGCGGGTGGCTTATCTATTGTGGGGGGATGGTTGTTCGCCTCGGCGGTCGATAGCTCGCTGGCATACAGGCTGACATACAGACTGAATAGGCAAAACATTGCGCAGAATGGCCTGTGCCTGGCCACGACCTGAGCCGGGCTTGTTACAATGCGCCTGCTGTTCTTGACAGCCGTTTTGACGGCAACGGTTTTGACGGCAAATAAAAAGCTCAATTTTGCAATCCATTTTGCTACCGAATTCAATCGGTTTTCATTCGGTTAACGAAGACACACACGCATGACGAAACAGACGTATCTTACCGGAATAACTACCACGGGCACACCGCATCTGGGCAATTATGTTGGGGCTATTCGACCTGCAATTGCGTCAAGTAAAGTGGCTGAAAACGACGGTTATTTTTTTCTTGCCGACTATCACGCCCTGATAAACAGCCACGACCCTGCGAGCGTGCGTCAATCGCGGCTCGAAATTGCTGCGACATGGATAGCGATGGGTTTAGATACCGATAAATCGACGTTTTACAGACAATCGGACATTCCTGAAATTCCCGAATTAACATGGATGTTAACGTGCATGACAGCGAAGGGTCTTATGAATCGGGCACATGCCTACAAAGGTGTGATGCAGGAAAACATAGACGCGGGTTCCAGCGATCCCGATAAAGGTATTAGCATGGGCTTGTTCAATTATCCTATTTTGATGTCAGCAGATATCCTGATGTTTAAAGCCACGAAAGTACCTGTTGGTAAAGACCAGGTCCAGCACCTTGAAATGTGTCGCGATATTGCCCAGCGTTTTAATCATCACTACGGCGATCTACTGGTTATCCCTGAGGTGGTTGTTGACGAAAACATGTCGTTGATAACCGGGTTGGATGGCCGCAAAATGAGTAAAAGCTATAACAACACCATTCCATTGTTTGGCACCTCAAAGCAATTGAGAAAAATGATCATGAAGATCAAAACCAATTCTCTCGAGCCGGGTGAACCTAAAGATCCTGAAGGTAATACGGTGTTTGATATTTATAGTGCGTTTGCTTCAGAAGAACAGAAGGCCATTCTGCGCGAGGATTACGCTGCTGGTATTGGCTGGGGCGATGCGAAACAGAAACTCTTTGAGTTACTCGATGAACAATTGTCCGAACCACGAGAAAAATACAACGCATTAATGGCTAAACCCGATGAGGTTGAATCTGTTTTACAAGCCGGGGCCGCTAAAGCGCGTGTGCATAGCAAAAAGCTGATACGCGAACTGCGCGAAGCGGTGGGTTTAAGTAATCTATGAACCCGATACTGGTTAATCTTTGGCGTGGGAACGCAATAGAAAGTCGTCATCGTGGCTCGGTTGCCGTTGTACGTTCAGATGGTCAGCTGATTTTGTCTATGGGTGACGTGCTGCATCACACCTTTCCACGTTCCGCCATAAAATTCCTGCAAGCCATACCTTTTGTAGAATCTGGAGCTATTGAACATTACGCATTAAATGATGAACATATCGCCTTGTCGTGTGCGTCGCATAATGGCGAAGGCGTTCATGTTGATCTTGTTTCTGATTGGCTTAATTTAATAGGGCTCGACGCCAACGATTTGGAATGCGGTGCAACCCTACCAATGCATCAAGCAACTCAATTTGAGATGCTCGGTCGTGGAGAAGGGCCAACCCGTGTACATCACAATTGCTCTGGAAAACACCTTGGCTTGCTTTCGTCCTGTTTACACCATGGAGATGCAACAAAGGATTACCGCCTTTACTCTCACAGCGCGCAACTACGGTGGTTTGATGTACTTGATTCAATGAGTGGTACCCGCATCATGCAACAACCCTGGGGCTACGATGGTTGCGGTATCCCCTGTGTTGCATTGCCTTTGCAGAGAATCGCGCTGGCAATGGCGCGTTTTTCAGATGGTGCTGGTCAAAGCTCGCAGCGTATAGATGCCATTGCCCGTATTCAGGCTGCCATTAGCAAACATCCGTATTTGGTTGCTGGAGCCGAACGACTATGCACCGACCTTATGCAGCTACTAGCGCCAAAAGTATTGGTCAAGGTGGGTGCAGAGGGCTGCTACACGGCTTGTCTGCCCGAACAAGGAATTGGTATCGCGTTAAAAATGGACGATGGTCAGGATCGTGGTGCCAGAGTGGCCTTGGGTGCGGTCCTGCATGCTTTGGGTGCTATTGGCGACGATATCTTTGCTGCGTTGGAGGAATACCTGTCGCCCGCACTAACAAACTCTCGTGGTGATGCTACTGGACGAGCAGAAGCATCTTCAGAGTGGCAAAATGTAGTGGTAAAGGAGCAGCTGCCGTTGTCTTTTTAAAGGCCGCACACGAGACGTTATTCCCTCATATTGTGCCAAATGCTCACAAAGCCACTACCAACGTGGGAACAGTAGGGGTCAAACGTTATTGTGCAAAAACCAGGGGCTGGCTTTCGCAACTCACCAACGACTCATAGGCATCAATCTCACTCTGCGAGCCATATTGATAAAGTTGGTGTTTTAGTCTGGACAATTTTCTGAAGTGCATCAGTTTCTGCATTTGTGTTGTATGCCTTTCAACATCAAGCATGTCATCACTGAGTTGTGAATCTTCGTTTTGCAGTTCAACAATGCGTTGGTAATCTGGTTGTTGGCTCAGCCATTGAGCCATACTGAGCATCTCGCCAGACGCTGCCATAACTTGAAATGCGGCCGTGTAAGGTCCGGATAGTGCGGGCCATTTATCGGCAGCCTCGCTAATAAGCGAGTGTTGAATTTTGCTTAGTTCTTCATGCAAAGCAGAGCGGCGGGCTGCAAGGCTTTCGAGTTTCTGGCCGTCCATTTTAATCATGCTTCTTATTGCTTTTGAAGGATGGCCTGTTAACTCTATGCCGTATTCATGCGCCACGTTTCGAAACAGCTTAGCGTATTCGTTGCTTGGTAAACCGGAAGTATCGGCCACCCACTTCAAATACCATGGCTCCCACGCGCCTAGATAATCTTCACTGGTTGATCGAGATAAGTCTGTGCTGTAAGCATTTTCAAGCGTATAAAGATGGGCTTCGCGTAATCCGACAACGCCATCTCTGTCGGAGTCAGTGTCAATGGGGAGAATTTCTCCATCTCTGTCGTAGCCGTTAAGAGCGGCAAAGAAGAATGTGGTGTAGTCGCGATAGTCGTCCGATTCAATGCTGGCGGAACATCCTTCTGCCAATCTGTAAGCAGACTCTGCAGTAAACCCACATCTTGTTGGCGATGCCAGTTCTTGCCCATGGCTGGGGTTTTTATAGGCCAGCCGATGAAAGCCGCCCGAGTAGCATTGAGTAAAAACGAATCGAGTCGACGCGTTAGAATGATCAAGTATGCCGTGCAACTCTTCGGCTGTTAGCTGAGTGTTATCCCACAGTTCCAGCGTTACTTTATCGACGCTGGTCTTTGATTGTTTTCCATGTCCGTTGTAAATAATTAAGCTTGGGTCGTCGGGCGAAGATGAGAAAAGATCAGTTAAAGCAGTCGATAATTTATCGGCGTGGGTTGAGCCAAGTACATCCTCGACTTGATGGTTACGAAAACGCTGTTGATTTTGAATGTGATTGTTGAATAGTCGGGCAACTGGTTCCAGTTGCTTGGCCAGTTCGTCTTCTGCGCTTGCCTCAGAGCTCTCCGATTCGACGTGATAATAGTGCACATCGGCATCGGGGGCATCGCCATCAGTAAAAAAGGTGGTGACAGGTATGTTCGCCTGTTTTATAACATTTTGAACCCAACGTACATTAAGTTCTATTTGTCCTTGTGACCCTTGAAGGTTGTATCCTCCACCTATCAGTATGGCCTGGTCTGCGCTGGTGGTTTGTGTTGTCAGTAAGGTTGCAGCAACAAAACATGATGCAAGGCGAGTGCGTAGCATTATCCTACTCTCCTGAGTCTGCAACCAATATCCAAAATTTTATAGACAAGCCATAATATGAGACCGGTAGCAACGAAACTGGTAAATACATGCGTCGGATTTTTGTAAAAGACAAACGCCACCGCTATGCAACATAGAATAATTGAGATACCAGAGAAATAGCCCGTAGTTTTAAATCGGGTAAGCAGCTGAAAATCAATAACCGCTACGATGCCCAGCAATATAGCTATTGGTGCACTGATTTTGTAACCATAGATAAAGTCAGCCACAAGATTACGTTTGGGTTCAAGATTCCATAAATCAATAACCGAGCCCTCGCCCATTAACCAGGCAAGCGCAATATTGACGGCAACAAATACTGGCCAGGCTGCAACCGCTATAAGCAGACCTAATATCAGGCTAAAAATCATATTGCTGCTTATGCCTCTCACTGTGCCGCCTGCTTTTCAATTAGAAATGAACCAATAGCAAGAAAATCGAGGCCAGTAGAATAGAAACAGCGAATGGCGTCTCGTGGTGACTCACAAACCGGCTCCCCTTGAATGTTGAAGCTTGTGTTAAGAACAACTGGTACGTCTGTACGGTTGCCCAACTGGCTTATTAGTGCGTGATAAAGGGGATGAGATTCTGATCTGACCGTTTGCAGTCGTGCACTACCGTCGACATGAGTAATTGCTGGTATTACAGATTGCTTGTCTTCTTTGACTTGACATACTTTTAGCATAAAAGGTGCTTCAACATCTATGTCGAAAAATTCTTTTGCAGCTTCGATTGTTGCCGATGGCGCAAAGGGTCTGTAGGCTTCGCGAAATTTTACCTCGGCGTTTATTTTATCTTTCATGTCAGGAAACGCGGGGTTGGCAACGATGCTCCGAGATCCAAGCGCACGGGGACCTATTTCCATTCGTCCTTGAAACCACCCGCCGATCTTACCTGCTTCAAGTAAATCGGCAGTATCGGCAGCGATATCACTACTTGATTTATAGTTTAGTTTAAACTTTTTTAAGGTTTGCTCTATTTCGTCATCGCTGTACTCGTTACCCACGTAAGGGTTGTCGTGTACAAACGAACGTGGCAAATTCAATTCTTGATGCAGCAGAGTATATGCTGCTCCAATGGAGGTGCCATTGTCCCCGGCTGCAGGCATTATATAAACATCCTCGAATCCGGCTTCTCTTAAAAGGCGCCCATTCATAACGCTATTAAGCGCAACCCCACCGGCAATAATCAAATGCGGGGCTTGTGTTTTCTGTTTCAGAAATGCCGCCATTTTTAGCGCACATTCTTCCAAAACCTGCTGGAATGCGGCTGCTACGTCGTGATGATGTTCCTCGAATTCTCCATCCATGGCTCGAGGTGTTCCAAACACCTCGTAGAATTTTGGTGCGCAGCGCTGGTAACCCCAAAACTGATAGTTAAAGTAACTTAGGTCTACTGTGATTTGACCTTCGTCGCTCACGCTAACTGTTTTGCGTGCGTCGTCGATAAACCTGGAAGCATCGCCAAGAGGCGCAAGGCCCATGGTCTTGCCTTCATCATAATTTGGTTTAAAACCGCAAAACTCCGTAACCGATTCGTACACTGAACCCAATGAGTTTGGAAAAACAGATTCATTGAAACAACTAACCTTGTTGTCTTTGCCATGACCTAGCCATGCGCATGCCCACTCTCCAGAGCCATCTATTGCCATGATGGCAGCATCTTTGTAGGGTGATACAAAAAAAGTACCCGCTGCGTGTGACATGTGATGCTCAATGAATGCAATGTTTGGGGCTTTGCCCGCACCAAAGGTATCGGTACACCACTTTTTGAATCGACGCTGTTTAAAGAAGCCATTTATTAGCTCGTGCTTAATAAATGGGGCTGCTTTATGCGGTTTTTTAAGTGCGTATAGCACTTTCTTATCCCAGCTGTGGGTGGGTTGTATAGATACTGCTACATGATCAATCTGATCGGCTGAAATACCCGCAATACGCAGGCATTCGCGCACCGCGTTCTCTGGGAATTCGCGTGTGTGCTTGTTGCGGGTGAAGCGCTCTTCTTCCAGAGCAACAACCAGTTCGCCGTCAATAACCAATGCTGCCGATGAATCGTGAAAATAATAATTGAGCCCGAGAACGATCATGGTTTTTATGCGGCCCTTTTTAGCTTGGATTTAGCCGCTTGCTTTAAGCGATCGATATGGTGCAGAGCACTTCCGGCTGTAGAATCGTTGTAGTGCTTGATGTGCCACACTGGTACAGTCTCTGGGTGCCATCGATCTGCCCACGTCGGTGAGGTCACCAGGCTCAGTGTAGTGATGCCTCGCTCTTGCGCTTGTTCCAGTACAGATTCAAGCAGTAGATAACCCGGTGAAAACTGTGCGTATTGTTCATCGTAGCCAATTTTTAGCAAGCTCAAACAATTTTCAGTTCGTAAACCGAATTGCACAGCTATGCATTGATCTTCGCACCACAGCAAATTAATTTCAGGTTCAATGCCTGGTGTGCTTGGCGTTAACAGTGATTGATAAAACTGTTTTAGCGAATGATTTGTCTCAATAGCTGTGGCGTTAGCATTGGTACCTTTCCATCCTGATGCCTCTACTGCTAAAAACTGACTGTACGCAGCATCCAGAGCGTCTGGCGTTTTTGCACACTCAACTCTAACCGCACCTTTTTGTGTTAGTTGCTTTCTCAGGCGACGAAGATTACGACGTAGTTTTCCATGTGGTGGACATGCATCGGCAGTACACGGGAAGCTTGCCGAGTAACGTGTTGGTTTCAGTTGCCATCTGGGGGCCAACTTCGCCGTTTGGTTGTTAACGGTGGTGGCTGCTGGGTTGTCAGCATTAATCGAGTTGTCGATCGAAGCAAGTGATGTTAACAGCGTGCTGCTGTGGGGCACATTAGCTATTTGCCAGTCGGCCCAGCCAGAATTAAGTTTGTTTAGTGCACTGTCAAAGGCATTAAGAACAGCCGCGCTGTCCGCTTGTAGCTCGGGGTGTATCAGTACATCGTTAAGTGACAGATGGTCATGTTCAGGATGAGACATGCGACATCCAGACTTTCCTGAATTCAGAACAGGCAACACCATTTGTAATTGTTCTCGAACAAACACTAAACCCAGTTTTAGTGTGCCGGGTGCTAAGTGATCTGCAACGCACTGTAGCCAGTGGGGGTGATGATAGAAGCGCGCCTCAACGGATGATTCAAATAGCCGCTGCCACGCATCCAGCAATGCTGGACTTATGGTTTGGGTCTCGGCGATTCTCACATCCATTTCTTTGTCTTGCTCGATGCTTTTTCGTGTGCGCGTTTGTGCACAAAAATTCGTGTCTCTGGGGAGGGTAGCGGCACCTTCAGAGGTGGCTTTATGTGAAAATGTATGAATAAGTTCAGTTACTTAACCTGTTGTTCACAGGAAGTACTAATTTTTTAAGGCAAGTTGCGTGTCAGCGTGTTTTACGGCCTGCACTGAGCCGAAGTTACTGCCACCAGGTTCACAATATCGTCCTGGCTGCAGCCGCGGCTCAGGTCATTGACGGGTTTTTTCAAGCCTTGCAATATAGGTCCGATGGCTTGCGCACCACCAAATCGCTCAATGAGCTTGTAACCGATATTACCTGCATCCAGATTAGGAAATATCAGGGTGTTACATGGGTCGTCGGAAGCCAGATCAGGTGCTTTCCTGGCCAGAATGCCGGGTATCACTGCGGCGTCCAATTGCGTCTCGCCAACCACTCGCCAGTTAGGCCGCAGTTGGACCAACAGCTCAGTTGCGTCACGAACCTTACTCACGTGTTTGTGCCGTGCGCTGCCGGCAGTCGAAAAAGACAGCATGGCTATTTGAGGCTCAATATTCAGTAGTTGCAGCACACTGTCGCCGGTATCGGCGGCAATCGCCGCAAGTTCCTGTGAATTGGGATCGATCACAAGTGCACAATCAGCAATAACGAGAATATCCTTTACCGGGTGGTGATCTTGCAGGCGCATGATAAAAAAGCTGGATACCTGTTGCACACCATCGCGCTTTTGCACCAGCTGCATTGCACCGCGGACCACATCGGCTGTTGCCGTTATAGCTCCGGCGACGCAACCATCAGCAGCGTCGTCATCGAGTAACATACAAGCGAAGGTGAAAGGATTTTGCAAAGCCACAGCAGCTTTGTCGGTAGTCATGCCTCTGTGCTGACGCTTGTCAGTGAGACGCTCTATGTATTGAGTCAGCTTTGGGGAGCTAAGTTGATCTTCGATTTCGATTGAATCCAGCGACACACCCAGACGTCCGGCCTGTGTTTGGATGTCTTTGTGCTGACCAATTAATATGGGTTTTGCCAGTTTTTTCTTAACAACCTGCTCAGCGGCTTGTAGAACGCGATCGTCACTGGCCTCTGGCAAGACGATTCGCTTTTGGGTGTGAACCGCTTTTTCCAGTATTCGATCAAATGCGCTCATTGGGACATTTAACCAAGGATAAGGTCCGCTGCGCGCTCGGCAATCATTATGGTGGGCGCATTGGTATTTCCGGAGACAATTTCGGGCATCACCGATGCGTCTACCACGCGTAGTCCCGCAACCCCTCTGACTCGTAGTTCCGGGTCAAGCACCGATTGCTCATCGGCTCCCATTCTGCAGGTGCCCACCGGGTGATAAATCGTGTTGGAAATGTCGCGCGCCTGGTTCAATAGCTCGTCGTCAGTGTTAGCGTTGGGGTCGGGCACATACTCTTCTTTTATGTGACCACGCATCGCGTTTGATTGCATGACCCGCCGGGTGTGCCGTATGGATTCTATCGCAGTTTGGCAGTCCAGGTCGGTAGACAAGTAATTGGGTTTGATTGTCGGGTGTACGCTCGGGTCGGGCGATTTAATCAAAATGGTGCCGCGACTCTCTGGCCTAAGCTGGCAAACCGATGCTGTGATAGCAGAAAACGGATGCAGGCCTTCTCCTGGGCTGTCAGCACTGAGCGGTTGAAAATGATATTGGATGTCTGGTCTTTCGTTTGAAAGACGAGTGCGGCAAAAAGCATAGACCTGGCTGGCTGCCATGCTTAAAGGCCCGCTTCTGCTGGTCAGGTACGTCAGGCCAGCTCGCACTTTTTGAAACGAATTTGATAATTCGTCGTTTAGTGTATTGGCGGCAACCGTTTTGTAGACCGATCTGATTTGCAGATGGTCTTGCAGGTTTTGACCAACATCGGGAGAGTCAACGATAACCTCAATGCCATGATCTTGTAGCAGTTGACCCGGGCCTATACCTGAGAGTTGCAACAATTGAGGTGAGTTAATTGCACCGCCACACAAAATAATCTCCCTGTTTGCATTTAGTACCCTGGGCTCGCCTTTGTGCTTAATGTGGACCGTGTGGGCCCGACCGTTTTCAAAACCGATACGTTCTGCCATTGCATGGGTCAGGATGGTCAGATTGGGTCGATTTTTTATGTTTTTCAAGTATGCGACCGCCGCGCTGCAACGCCGGCCGTTATGCGCGGTTAGCTGAAAATACCCGACACCTTCCTGCTCTGCGCCGTTGTTGTCATCGGATATTGGTGTGCCCATTTCTGCAACGCCTTTTATAAAGTCGTCACATATGGCACGTTTGAAGCTCATATCGCTGACTTGCAGAGGGCCGTTGACACCGTGGTATTCGTTCTCACCGCGTGATTGGTTTTCGGCTTTGCGAAAGTAGGGCAGGACGTCGTCGTAAGACCAGCCGGTGCAACCCAGTTCTGCCCATCGATCGTAGTCTTGATGTTGGCCGCGAACATACAGCAGCCCATTAATCGAACTGCTGCCGCCAAGCACCTTGCCACGTGGCCATTTTAGTGAGCGACCATTGAGTCCGGGGTCGGGCTCGGTCTCGTAACACCAGTCAGTAGACGGATTGTGTATGGTTTTAAAGTAACCAACAGGTACGTGGATCCAAGGGTTCCAGTCACGAGCGCCGGCTTCGAGTAAGGCAACGCTGGTTGTGCCATCGGCTGATAAACGGTTGGCCATAACGCAGCCCGCGGAGCCTGCACCGATGACCACATAATCGAAGCTGTTTAGCATGAGGAACCGCCGAATCTATTGGGCATATCTATTGGACATATCTTTATTGGACATATCTACCGGACATCAATGTGTACGGACATACGGACAAAAATACAGATAATGGAACAAAAAATCTCGTTTTGCATCCATTGTACGCGGCATGGTTGTAAAAAAACACCTATATCGGTACTTTGAGAGCCGATATGAGAAAGTAGGTCGTGTACCTTTGATGCCTGCAAGAGAGCAATAGTTGTCAAGGAAGTTATCGAATTTGCCTAACATTGGCAGCAAAACGTGCGTGGTTTCACACGACAGGTCTGACCAGGCAAAGAGAGTGCAAGGAGTCAGCAGAGTCATCCGCCCGCTTTCCAGTCAGTCGGTTAACATGGCACCATGAGCGAAGACCTGCAAACCAGCGCTGATTCCACGCGCAGCCCAGCCGGCGACGCCGGTGCGGGCGCCACCAGGAACACCAAAGGGTCCACGATAAATCGTGTTCTGGACATTTTGGAAACGGTCGCTGCGTCCGAGCGTCCATTGTCGCCCACAGACTTGGCAGTTCAGCTGGGCATTCCAAAAGCCAGCCTGCATCGGCTGGTAGCCGCACTTGAGAAACAGGGCTATTTGCAAACGCGCATGAACAAGCGCGGTCTGCAACCAGGTCACCGCTTGCACCGCGTCGCATTGGGTGTGCTGGCCAGTGCGCCAATGCAATCACAACGTCGCGCTATATTAGGAACCTTATCTGAGGAGATCGGTGAAACCTGTAACGTGGCTGTGCCCGATGGCGCTGAAATGATTTATTTTGACCGCGCTGAAACACATTGGCCTGTAAGGGTTCAACTAAACATTGGTAGCCGTGTGCCAGTCTACGCCACTGCCGGCGGTAAGATGTATTTAAGCAGCTTATCCAGATCAAAGCGCGAAGCACTCATAAGCCACATAAAGCTAACTCCATTTACGCCCAACACATTACTTGATACCCAGGTCTTGCACAGAGAATTAGATGCCACTGCCGATCGTGGGTATGCTTTGGACAACGAAGAGTACATTGAAGGTATGGTTGCGCTTGCCGTTCCAATCACCGATGAAAATGATCGTTTATACGCCACGCTATCATTTCATGCACCGTGTATGCGGGTATCGTTCGAGGCCGTCACTGACTATCTTCCAAACGTTCGCAAAGCCAGCAAAAAATTGTCTACTTTGCTGAGCGACTGAATGTGCGATTGGGACTGGCTTTTACCCATTATCTATTTTTGCAACTATTCGTTTACGTATCCTATTTATGTCTAATAAGTTTTGGAGTGAGCTGACACATCGCCTGACGCCTTATGTTCCGGGTGAGCAGCGTCATGGTGACTCTGTCATTAAGCTCAACACCAATGAAAACCCGTATCCGCCATCCCCTGGTGTTATGGCGGCTATTGCGGCAGTCGATGCAGACCAACTGCGTCGCTACCCAGACCCTGAATCTGTTGCCTTAAAGGCGGCATTAGCGCAATACCAACAGTTGAAACCAAACCAGGTGTTTGTCGGTAATGGATCGGACGAAGCGCTTGCATTAGCGTTTATGGCCTTTTTTACTAACAAGGCTGCACTGCAGTTTCCTGAATTGAGTTACAGCTTTTATCCTGTTTACTGCGATCTGTTGAATATAGAACAGCGCAGGTTACCCATGCTAGAAAACTTCGCCATAGATCTGCCAGCTTTCGAAAACAATCAAAGCGGTATCATTTTCCCTAATCCTAATGCGCCAACTTCATTAGCTGTCAGCAAAGACGAGATAGAAGCGCTGCTAAAAAGGGTGCCGGACACCGTCGTGCTGGTTGATGAGGCTTATGTGGATTTCGGTGCGCAGAGCGTCGTCGGCTTGGTAGACGCGTATCCCAATTTAATAGTAACCCAAACTTTTTCCAAGGCTCGGGCTCTTGCTGGTATGAGGCTAGGCGTGGCTTATGCCAACGAAGAATTAATTGAGGCATTACAGCGGGTGAAAAATTCTTTCAATTCATACCCCATCGACGCTGTTGCTCAAGCAGCGGGGCTCGCATCCATTGGTGACGAGGCTTATTTTCAGGATTGTCTGGAAAAAGTGATTGCAACCAGGGATGCCACATCAAAAGCCCTGTCAGAAAAAGGGTTTACCGTGCTCAATAGCAAAGCCAATTTTATCTTTGTATCGCCTCCCGATGAAAATGCTCAGAGGCTGTATGATTTTTTAAACGACCGTAATGTATTAGTGCGTTACTGGCCTAAAGGCGTTTTGTCAAAATGGTTGCGCATTTCAATAGGTACACAAAGTGATATGCAGACGCTGGTATCGGCCATAGAAAAACTGGACTATTCGTGATTTACGCCCGCACACTATTTTTAAGCGCATTGTATTTAAGCATTTGCAGCAGTGCTCTGTGGGCTGATGATCAGCCCGACAATGAAAGCAAAGATGATTCAGAGCGCAATGTGTTCCAGGATGTTGGCGATATCGTTGATGAGACACATGAAAAATTCAGCGACCGATTTAGTCGATTCATTGTTCAGGTTGACGATTTTATTGGTGTGGGTGAGGAAGGTGAGCAGCTCAATACCAGTTGGGCCAGAATCCGAGTTGATACCATCAAGCCGGGTGCAGAAGATTTAAAGCTTGCAGCTACGGTCAAACTTCGTATTGTACTGCCGCAATCACAGCAACGCTTCAGACTGCTACTGAGTACAGAAGACGACGATAGCAGTGCAGCCAATACCGATGCTGCGCAGCGAGAGCAATTAGCTACTAACGAAAATAATGACGTTGCTTTGGCATTGCGTTTTATCCGAACAGCGCGAGATACTTTTAAGCTTAACTACGATATTGGTGCTCGATATCGTGACGACAAGGCACAAATATTCGGTCGATTGAACATCGGTTATAAGCGCAATTCCATTTTAGGGTTTACCAATAATTTTAGTAATAGCTTTACCTTGTTCTCAGCTTCGGGTTACGAAAATCGGTTTCGCATAGACAGCCGCAGAGTATTTTTTGATCGAGATCGGTTGTTTTTCAGAAATTCATTTGAAGTCAGCTGGCGAAAAGGTAACAAAGGCGCCGCTATTGGTGACACGGTCGGCTTGTATGCCAACTTGGGTAGTCGTAAGGCGCTCGCTTTTGAGGGCATAACGGGATACGCTACATCGCTAAATGAAGGTGTTGTAGATAGGTTTCGTGGCGTAGAGGCCAGAATTCGTTTCAGGCACAGCATATGGAGACCTTGGTTTTATTATGAAATCTGGCCAAGTGTCAGTTGGTCATCGTCTAACGATTACAAACAAGCCTATGGTGGTTTATTCAGAGTAGAAGTCACTCTGGGCAATATATAGATCGAATAGGCCGAACGAATAAGTCGAATTTGTTGTGTCATTTAGTCCAACGCATAAACCCAAACACAAGTCAGTGAGAACTTAACGTGAAAATCGTCTGCATCAGTGATACGCACGGCGAACATGACGCTGTGACTTTGCCCGAAGGTGACGTACTGGTACATGCCGGCGATATAACCGCGCACGGGTCTCGCGATGACTTCCTGTCATTTGTACAGTGGTTCGCCAGTCAACCTCATACAAACAAAATATTCATTGGTGGTAACCACGATACTTATCTGGAGAAATACCCAGACAAAGTCGCGGCGGTGGCAGCTGAGAATAATCTTGCTTACCTTAATGACAGTGGTGTGCAAATTAACGGTGTCACTTTCTGGGGTTCGCCAATAACGCCAAGATTCCACGACTGGTCTTTTATGCGTGACGAAGACGAAATTGGTGAGCATTGGCAGCTAATTCCAGAGGATACCCAAGTGCTGATTACTCACGGGCCTGTTTGGGGGGTGCTAGATGAAGTGCGGCGATCTGAAACGTTTGTTGAAAATACTGGCTGTAAGGTGCTGGAAGAGCGAGTGAGATTGCTCAAGCCTGCCTATCATCTTTTTGGCCACATACACGAATGTTATGGCGCACACTCAAGCGAACATACTGAGTATCTCAACATCAGCACCATGAATGAGCAGTATAAAATTCAAAATCCTCCGGTTACTATTGAGATTAACCAAGACTGAGTCCAACTAAGCCTGCCGCCGTTGCTGATAGCAACCAGCGCGATTGTCTACGTGGGTTGACCACTGCAAAACAAAAAAGCCAGGGCTTAACTTTCGTCAAGCTACCCGGCTTTTTTCATTGCAACGATTATTTAAAATAACTAGTCATGGCAAAGAGAACAGGAAGTTTTAAGATAAGTTGACTACAAATTCATTTCGTTTTTTTCAAATTCAACTCGTTCGTTAATGGAATCGATAATACCATTGTGTCCACCAGAAATTTGAGAGCTGAGGCGGTACTTGCCATTAACAATAACTGATGGAACCGAGTTGATACCGGCTTTGATTGCTTTGTCTCTGGCTTGCTTGAGTTTGTTTTCTACCGCGAAAGATTTCATGGTCGACAGGAATTTGTCTTTGTCCATGCCGAGTGTACCGGCAAGTTCTGCGATCTTTTTAGGGTCACGCATTGGTTGACGCTTTTCATGAATTGCATCGAACATGGCGACAACAAATTCGTGCTCTTTACCCAGTAACTGCGCTGCATAAAAGCCACGTGAATGTTGCTCCCAGCTTGGGTTTAATGCGGGTGCTTCACGAACAAATTCAACATGATCAGGCTTGTCTTTTGCCCAGCCTTCGATAAATGGCTCGAAGGCATAGCAGTGTGGGCAGCCAAGCCAGAAGAACTCGAGAACTTCAACTTTGTCTTCGACCGATGTGTTTTGCGGAGCTTCAATTGTTTCGAAGCCTGCTGCTTGCGCATTGTTTGATAGCGTCAGTGCTGCCAGGGCCAGCAGAAGCACGCCCATACCAGCGGCAATCATGGTCGCCTTGGTTCGCAATTGTTTGGTTGCCAGTTTCATAAAGGAAAGCTCCACTTAAAATGTTTTGTAGATCGAAAATGCTTTGTAGATCGAAAATGTTTTGTAGATCGTCTGAAAATCAACAGCTTAGAGGATACTCACACCATTAGGTTCCGAGTGTGAACTACGTCAATCTTATCCTTATTGTATGACGCGAGTTGTAAGACGCAAGGCGCATGCCGATTGCATGCGCCGCGCAAGTTATTTAGCCTGGCGGGTCCCAGATGAGCAGACTCACTAGTGCAGGCCTGTTACGTAGTTGGCCAGTGCGTCTATTTCGGCGTCACTGAGACGATGGGCTATTGCTCGCATCATTTCATTGGGGTCGTTGTTGCGCTCGCCAGAGCGAAACAGCTTTAACTGAGCTGCCAAATACGCAACATTTTGGCCACTGAGTGATGGAAAAACGGCTGCAGGATTGCCATTGCCAGTAGGTCCGTGACAACCAATGCAGGCGGCAATGCCAGCAGATGTCACACCACCACGATAGATGTTTTGCCCCAAGGTCAGGTTTTCTTCTCCGGACACTCCCTCAATGGGCGTCATTTGCGAGTAATATGCCGCCAAGTCCAGAATGCCTTGATCGCTCAGAGCTGCTGCCATAGGACTCATTAGTTGATTGACGCGTGCACCATCACGATAGGCGGTCAGTTGCTTGGCGATATAAGATGCATGTTGTCCTGCCAGGTTGGGGTATTCTGGTGTGATGGCTTTGCCATCGGTCCCGTGGCACCCTGCGCATACGGCAGAATTAGCCTTGCCAGCGGCCGCATCACCTGCAGCAGATGATACGGCTGATACACATAGACAAAGTAACGCGATTGACATCTTTGCAAAAAAGCCTGCAGACAAGCTTGCAAATAAGTTTGCAGGCAAGTTGGCGCTCAAATAAGCGCTCAAGGTCCGCTTGTTCATTAAACCTCCGGAAATTCAAAATAAAAACTGGTTAAACTCTCTGCGGACACACCGCTTGCTAAGACAGATTTTAGCAGACTGCCAACCGCTTCCATCGTGTAACAGGCCAGATGAACCCTATTTATTTTTCTGCTGAGTTTACTACCAGCGCTGAACAACTTAGCCAATGCCCCGACTCCGTTGCTGAAGTGGCATTTGCTGGTCGTTCTAATGCAGGCAAATCCAGCGCCATAAATGCGATTACGCGTAATGGCAAACTTGCCCGAACCAGTAAAACACCGGGTCGAACGCAATTAATAAACCATTTTCAAATTGATGAACAACGCTTTCTGGTCGACTTACCCGGTTATGGTTACGCGCAGGTATCAAAGTCTCGGCAGAAGGCGTGGCATGCCTCTATGCTCAGATACCTGACTCGACGTGCCGCTTTGCGTGGTGTTGTAGTGGTTATGGACATCCGACACCCGCTGCGCGATAGCGACTGGAGCATGATAGAACTACAACAGGAAAGCGATGCGGAGCTTCATTTGCTGCTAACAAAGGCCGATAAAATCTCGCGCTCCGCACAACAACAAACTGTGCGCCGAGTACAACAAGAGATGGAAGAAGCTGGTATCAGCGCCACAATCCAGGAATTTTCTGCGCTGAAGGGCACAGGATTAAATGACGCACACCGCGTTTTGGATGCCTGGCTTTTTGATCGAGAGCTGTAGAGTGCAAGCAGGCCGCTTTGGGCGTTACCTTTCGTAACACATTAGAAAATGTAGTGTATTTGAACTAGGCTGGAATACGCGCAATATCAACAAGCCATTGATATTAATAAGATTTTAAAATACTAATGGCACCCAGATCATTTCCCTATAATTATCTGAGGAGTAATTCGGGTCACTGTGGCACAAGCATTGTGCCCTTCAGAACTCAGTCAATTATTGTGCAAGACGACGAGCTCAACCCAGAACAACAAACTGATCGGAGAACTCTCGCAGGTCTGGATCTTCCAGACCTTGTTTATTAAAAAAGTCACACAGGGTTCAATACCCGGAGGAATTTTTTGTATGAGTAATAAAAAAACACCCTTAAGTAATTGGACACGCCGCGACGTATTGAAAGCCAGTGCGGCTTCAACTGCCATCGCTGGTGCGCCAATGTTCTTTAGTCGTCACGCTTACGGTGCAGATTTCCGTAACAATCCTGGCGATGCAGGGACAGTTACCTTGGGCTTCAACGTACCTCAGTCTGGTGCTTATGCTGATGAAGGTGCGGACGAGCTGCGCGCTTATCAACTGGCGGTTGAGCACCTAAACGGTGAAGGTGACGGCGGCATGCTGAACACCATGCAGCCAAGTGCGCTTAAGGGCAACGGTATCTTAGGCAAGAAAGTCGAGTACGTAACTGGTGATACACAAACCAAATCGGACGCGGCACGTGCTTCAGCGAAGCGCATGATTGAGAAAGACGGTGTTGTTATGGTTACCGGTGGTTCTTCATCCGGTGTTGCTGTAGCGGTACAGGGTCTGTGTCAGGAAGCGGGCATTATCTTCATGGCCGGCCTTACTCACTCAAACGACACAACTGGTAAAGACAGAAAAGCCAATGGTTTCCGTCACTTCTTCAATGGTTACATGTCTGGTGCTGCACTGGGTCCTGTACTTGAAAAAGCTTACGGTAAAGAGCGACGTGCCTACCACCTGACTGCAGATTACAACTGGGGTTGGACACAGGAAGAATCTATTGTTGCTTCGACTGAAGCTATCGGTTGGTCAACTGATCAAAAGGTCAAGACGCCAGTAGGTGCTGGTGACTTTAGCCAGTACATCACACCAATTTTGCAGTCTGACGCTGATACGCTGGTATTGAACCACTACGGTAAGGACATGATCAACTCACTGACTCAGGCAGTTCAGTTTGGTCTGCGCGACAAAGTGGTTAACGGTAAAGACTTCCAGATCATCGTACCGTTGTACTCACGTCTCATGGCACAGGGTGCTGGTGATAACGTTAAAGGTATCTATGGTTCAACCAACTGGCACTGGTCATTGCAAGATGAAGGTTCTCAGGCATTTGTTAAGTCATTTGGTCA
>CALHOI010000037.1 GCA_938035525.1 uncultured Granulosicoccaceae bacterium | reverse complement strand
ACCAAAGGCTTTGTCAAAGCTCTTTTTGATTTCTTTAAGCGTGATTTCTTTTCCCAGGTTGTTGGCGAATAAGTCCCCAACTGCGCTGGCGTTTAGCCCTTTAATGAGCGCCACAGTTTCAGCGTAGTATTCTTCAGGGTCAGCGCCTTTGTCGTCACCGCTGATAAAGTCTTCGTAACAGGTTCCGTGTTTAGACCACTCGTGCAAGTGCAGTCCTGATTGTACACCTGGCATCAGTTCTTCAAGTTGGTCCCATAATTTATTGGATAGGGTAATGTTTTTGATGGCTTTTTGTTTTGTTCTGCACGAAACGGCTTGTCCGTTGCCGCAGTAACACGGAAATATGTTTTTATCGTTTAAGTCGTCGGGCCATAAGCCGTGAATGGAAAACTGTGTTGCGGCTGGATGGTTTGCTCTAAGTGATTTGCATTCTTTTTTACTTGAGCCGCGGTTTGTTGCACAAAAAGTAGGTTGCCAGCTTGCAGCCAGTACGTTTTCAATGCTGTCGGCTTCAACTTGAGTATCAGCCTGCGCTTTTTGTTTGTGACTTTGCTTCTTGCTTTTTTCAGCGCTCGTAACATTTGAGTTAACGGTTCCGCAGTCGATGCTAACCCAGCGCCGGTTGGTTACTGGCGCATCACTGATATCAATTAAATAATGCGTTGGTGGTTCTTTGTTGGTAGCCAGCAGGTTGTAAGCCTGTCCAACTTCAATACGGATGTTGCCAGGATTATCGTGTCGCAGTGCTTTGGTTGCCTGGCAATCTTGTTGTGCGGTGAATGTGCCCTGCTGGGCAAAGGACGTTTTCGCGCTACCGAACAGCAAAGTGGCAAAAAGCAATATAGTGTAATTTTTGTACGCAGGCATCAGACTAGTGTCAACAAAGATATTTCATCCAGATGCAGGCATATTCTCATATTACACCGAGCCCAGGTGGCCAATATTCTACAAAGACAACAACCTTACCGACGCTGCGGGGAAAAGTACACCAATAACAAAGTCGAATGGACGGTGCATGGTTTTATAGGCTCGAGAAAATTTCGCTGTTGAGAAAAGCAGTGCGTAGCTTCCGTATATAAGGAAGGCCAAAATTGTGCCCATGATGCATATAATCGCAAAGAAGATTGCACCTGATGACACATCTGTACTAATTGCGTAAGTGGCCAGCCATGTCATTGCCACTTGTCCGTTTGCCAGCGTAATTGCTAATCCCTTAAGCATTGTAAAAAGCAGCGAACCGATCTCAGGGCGTTGGTTATCGAGCACAGATCTATTTTGAAAACATGACCGAAACGATTTGAACGCCATGTAAATCAAATAGCATGCAATTGTAAACCTCATGAAAGAGAAGAGCGTTTCGGAATTGGTGACCAGAATGAGTAGACTTGTAGCTACCAAAATAGCCCACATGAATTGGCCAATCACAACACCACACGAAAACGCAACCGCGTGAGCGCGACCTTGCATCAAAGCAGTGGCCAGTATCATTAATGATGACGGGCCAGGACTCATTGTGCCAATTGAAAAAATCAAAAATGTCAGAACTAAGTCTGGCCAATGGGGTAACTCAATACCGCTAAATCCGTTCTGGATGCCGGTGCACTGGTTTGCAATGCATGCGCTGCCAAGACTCATTAAGAAAAGTACAAAAGCCAGAGTCAATAATTTGAAGTAGAAGGTTAGCCACGTGCTCATGAAAGCGTTTTTTGAACCCGGTATTTGGTTGAACATTGAAACGAACACAATCATCAGAATTAACGTCAGATATGAGGCTTGTAATGCTGTATGTGTGGAACGACCGGCGTTGAGGCGTTTTTATTAGACTTTTGGTTAGGGTGGTTTCTTAAAGTTGCTGCGTTGTCCGTTGCAAGTTAAGCTTGGCCACATCAATCACTCAAGAACAAGGATGTTCTTATGTCATACGCAACGGTGCGTTCGTGCACCTTGTCCGGAATCACGGCACTCCCCGTAACTGTTGAAATCCATTTAGGTGGTGGCTTGCCCGGTATGTCGATTGTTGGGTTGCCGCAGTCGGCGGTTAAGGAAAGTAAAGATCGCGTTAAAGCGGCCATCATGCATTCCAACTTTGAATTTCCGCAGTCAAAAATCGTTGTTAATTTGGCGCCCGCCGATTTACCCAAACAAGGTGGGCGATTTGATTTGCCCATTGCGTTGGGCGTGTTGGTTGCGACCAGTCAATTGCCTGAAAAAGCGTTGCTTAACATGATTGTGGTTGGAGAACTTGGATTAACCGGCAGTATTCGCGCTGTGTCAGGTGCGTTGCCTACTGCACTGGCGTTTCATAACTCCAGCCTGTCACTGCTTATGCCAGCAGATAACAAGCAAGAAGCCATGTTGAGTGCGTCAGATCAATTGCATTTTGCCGCTGATTTGCATTTGCTGGTTGAGCAGCTTAAAAACAAAAAGCTGTTGCCAGTTAGGTGCACGGCTAACAGTAAAGCCAATCTTAAAGATAACGGCCTATCGAGTGCCGATATGTCAGAAGTGCGCGGCCAGCAGCGGGCGAGGCGGGCGATGGAAATTGCTGCAGCAGGTGCGCACAATATTTTAATGGTTGGTCCACCGGGTACGGGCAAGTCAATGTTAGCCAGTCGGATGCCCAGCATACAACCTGTTATGACTCAGCAAGAGTCAACAGAAACAGCCTCTGTTCAATCGATTAGTCACACGGGCTTTAACGAATCCTCTTGGGGCGTACGACCGTTTCGAGCGCCACACCATACGGCATCCGGTGTGGCATTAGTAGGCGGTGGTCCTAAGCCTATGCCTGGTGAAATTTCATTAGCGCACAACGGGGTTTTGTTTTTAGACGAACTCAGTGAGTTTCCAAGGCATGTGCTCGACGTACTTCGAGAACCCATGGAAACTGGCTCTATCAGCATTTCGCGCGCGGCAAAGCAAGCCCGATTTCCAGCACGCTTCCAGTTAGTGGCAGCCATGAATCCATGCCCCTGTGGTTATCATGGTGACCCCGACATTCAATGCCGTTGCACACCCGATCAAATAGCACGCTACGCCATGCGCGTGTCGGGGCCGTTTTTGGACAGAATCGATTTGCATGTTCAAGTGGCTCGATTGTCTCGCGAAGTGTTTAATTCAACTGAGGTGTCAGAGTCCAGCGCAGAAATAAGAAGCAGGGTATCCAATGCCAGAGAGCAACAATTAACGCGCCAAGGCCAAAGTAATTGTATGCTCAGCGGAAAGTTGTTGGCTCGCTTTGCAACATTAGACAATGATACAAAGCACGTGTTGGATGAGGCCACCGATAAGCTCGCTTTGTCGTTGCGTGCTGTGCACCGAGTTTTAAGGGTGGCCAGAACGATTGCGGATTTAGCGCAGAGCGAAACGGTTGAGTCTAGTCATGTTGTGGAGGCATTGAGTTATCGGCAACGGCGTCCTGGGTAGCGCAAGGAGAACTCAGTCTGCTGCCATCAATTGAATAGTTGTTCGTCGCTAGTGGTAACATCTGCACGCAATACCGTAACAATCTGTCATTTAGCCGCCCCCGTCATGTTTAATCGCCACCTCCTAACAACAATAGCCACACTGCTTGGCCTGGCCTTGTTGTTGTGGGTTGCTGTGTTTTTTGAGGAGCTGCGGTTATCCAATTCCATGCAATCGCAGCTGCTAGGGAAATCGGGTGAATTAGACAGGCAGCTCAGTGCGTTATCGGTACTGCCAAGAGTTTTGGCCGACCACCCAGATGTAAAGAACGCACTAATGGATCCCAACACAGACAAACTAACGCTGGCCAATGAAGCCTTGCATGGCGCTCAGCTAAAAAGCGACTCTGCGTTTGCGTTCCTAATGGACACGCAGGGCAACACCGTTGCTTCCAGTAACTACCAGGAGGCCGTTAGTTTTGTGGGGATTAACTATGGTTTTCGCCCGTATTTTACCGGTGCCATGTCGAATGATGAGGCAACGTTTTTTGCGGTGGGTGCCACGACCGGTATACCGGGTTACTTTGCCGCCAATGCAGTAAAAGATAACGGTGCCATCATCGGTGTTGTGGTGGTTAAGTCTGAATTAGCAGGCTTGCTTGATTCGTGGCATCAGCCACCGTATCACTGGTTGGCAGTAGACGAACTCGGTGTTGTGATTTTATCAACCAGCGATGAGTTTCTATACACACCCACAGTGACCTTAGACGAACAAACCAAAAAATTAATAGAGTCCGACCGACGCTATATACCGGCAAGTAATGCAAAGTTTGTTGACGAAGCACCAGCGCGACTCTCTTACACTGCCAATACCAACAATGAAATGTATCTGGTGAAGAGGCAAACAATTGGCGCAGAGCAGTGGGATTTACAGCTGCTCATGGAGCGCAAGCGGCTTTGGTTAAACGCCTTGTTATACGTGGTCGCCATTGCTGCGTTGTTTACGGTGGCGGCATTGGGGTACAGAAACTTTCGAGCACAAAAGCGGCTTGCCGATTTTGAAAAAAAGCATGCCGATGAGCTGGAATTAGAAGTAGAACTTCGCACGGCTGAGTTGCGCTCGGTTCAGGAAGAGCTTATCAGCGAATCCAACTTTGCCATGTTGGGGCGCATGTCTGGCGCAATTAACCACGAAATTAATCAACCGCTAGCCAGTCTTCGGTTAAATTTGGCATCGTTAAGAAGCCTGCTTGATAAACCCGATGCCGATATTGATGAGCTTCGACAAATTGTGGTGGACAGCGACCGCACAACCAAACGCATCGGCCGTGTTGTCACTACCTTACGCAGTTTAGCAGGTCAGCGACGCACAGATCACATGGTGCTGGATGCAAACAAAATAGTGCACGATGTCATTGAAACTATTAAACGTGAAAGACCCGTTGCCTCTCATTCATTGTCGGTTAAACTCAATAAGCAATCACCATCCCTGCAAGGAAACGATGTGCTTTTGCAACAGGCGTTGCTCAATTTGCTGTACAACGCGTTCGATGCCGTGCTAGACGAACAAAAGCCTTGTGTCTCCATACAAATATTAAGCTCTTCACAACATATTGCCTTCGAGATTGAAGACAATGGCCCTGGCGTCAAGCCAGAGCTGCAAGATAATCTCTTTAAGCCGTTTGTCAGCGATAAGCAGCGCAATGGGCTTGGGCTGGGCCTTACGCTTGCAGAACTGATTGCCCAAGATCATGACGGTCAACTCGATTACGCTCCGCGAGTACCGAAAGGCAGTATATTCACTCTGAAGATGCCGGTAACTAAAAGCGCTATAAGCCATGCACAGTAAAACTGAGACGGACGAGACCGTCCGAATGTGTGTTCTGTTGGTCGATGATGATCACGATGTGTTGGCCGCGAACGCGCGTTTTTTGCGCGTCAATGATATTGAAGTCATCGTTGCAGAATCTGCCTCAACTGCTATTACCAGGCTTTCAGAGCATGAAATTGACGTTATCGTTACCGATTTGAGAATGCCAAACACCAGCGGTCTGGAATTTGCCAATCAAGCCCGTGCAAGCAGGCCACTGATACCCATCGTGTTTTTCTCTGGTTATGCGCAAGTGCCCGATGTTGTTGCTGCCATGAAACTGGGCGCTGTTGAATTTCTTGAAAAACCGGTTAACCCAGATGAGCTTTTAGGCATTCTTAAAAGCGTTCGTCAGACTTTCCATGGCTCCTTGATCAGTCAACGGTATGTTTTTGACGAAGATGACCATGGATTTTCTTTAAAGATGAGAGTACTGGCCTATGAAAAGTACCTTATTGAATCCACGTTGTTGCAACATAACGGCGATATGGTGAATGTGAGAAAGGCCTTACAGATCAACAAGCGAACCTTAAACGACAAAATGTTTAAATTAGGCATTAAGCGCGATAGGGTCTTAAAGCTGCATTCCTCGCGTAACGACGATAACCCATCGTAAAATTGAGGGCAAATTTCTGCCTGCATCAGCTTTGAGCGGCCTGCCAGTATTTTCCAGTATATAAAATAATAAGTAAAATCAACAATATAAGCGATATTGTTATTCATGCTGAGCGTGAGCAGAATAGTGTCCCCATGCATCGTGTGATGCCACTTGGAGAAACTCATGTTCAAAAAAGTACTTGCGCCTGTTGCGCTTGGATTCGCTTCTGTTATTGCAATGGGAACAGCCAGCGCTAACGACTATATTCTTAACACGGCATCAACCGGTGGAACCTATCACCCGGTTGGTACTGCGATAGCCACGCTATCTAAAATCAAACTACTGCCAAAAGAAAAGTTCAGCTTAACCGCTGTTAACTCTGCCGGTTCCGGTGCCAACGTTCAGGCAATGGGTGCAGGCAATGCACAATTCGCTATTCTGCAAGGTCTTTTCGGTTCTTACGCCGCAACAGGAACCGGCCCAGTCACTGAGCCACAGACAAACATGCGCTCGATTACCATGCTTTGGCAAAACGTAGAACAGTTCATCCTGGCGAACGAACTTGTTAACGGTGGCACTGTTTCAGATTTGCTTGGTGTGACTGGTAAAAGCATGGCAATGGGTAAGGAGAATTCTGGCACCATTGGTTCAAATAAAGTATTGCTTGAAGGGCTTGGTGTTGACATTGCCTCTTACGAGCTAATGCACGCAGGCTACGGTCCATCGGTTGATGCAATGGCTAACGGTCAAGTAGTGGGTGCTGGAATGCCTTCTGGTCCACCGACCAGTGCTATTACCAAGCTGATGTCTGCCAACGGTGACAAGTTCACTTTGTTAAACGTCACTGAGCAGGAAGCTGCCAAGATGGATAACGGGCGAAACCTATGGGTTCCTTACACCATTGAAGCCGGCACATACCCAGGACAAGACAGCGACGTACAAACTATTGCGCAGCCTAATTTCCTGGCAGTGAATGCCGATGTCGACGAGAACCACGTTTATCTATTAACCAAAGCCATTTATGAAAACCTGCCGTTCCTACAGGCTATTCATAAAGCAACAAACGCTATGGATCCATCGAAGGCCTTGGGTGGGTTACCCGTTCCGCTACACCCGGGTGCTGCCAAGTACTACAAAGAAATTGGGCTGGAGATTCCTGCTCACCTGATGTAAGTCGGTACGTCGCCTTATCATTTGGCGATGTGGGCAACCCTGAATTCACTTTTCAGGGTTGCCTGATTTCACCTCCAGCTCTCACTCAAACTCGTTAGACTCTTTTTGGATAAACACTATGGCTGCCACCGATCCATCTATCGATTCGGACAATGCGGTTATGGAAGAGCCAGTGCCTTTTAAAGACAGGCTGGTTGACTTCGACTTTGTTTTATCCAAACCTTTTCCATACCTGTTCATTTTTATCGCTATATGCGCGTTTGGCATTTGGCATATCCTGACCAACGTTTGGCTTAATGAAGGTGGCTTGTGGCAAAACTGTATTCACTTTGCCGGTTTTGGTTTTTTGGCTGCCATCACCACGTCAAAAGTAGACAAGCACGGTTTCGATAGCCGGTTTTGGTTGAATGTGTTGTTTGGTTGCCTGATAGCGTTCAGTGCTTTGTGGATTGCACACGCGGAAAACGGCATCTATGAGCGTACTCTGGCAAAAACTGGGCAAAGCTGGCAATTTACCTATGTAGACTGGTTTGCCGGTTTCATGGTTATTGTTGGCGCTATTGAATTAACCCGGCGATTAACCGGTTTGATCATTCCAATATTGGTTATTCTGGCTTTGTCTTACAACTTGTTTCTTGGCGAAATGATGCCTGGTGCATTTCGTGCGGGAAGCCTGCCGCTTGATGATGTGCTGTTCCGATCGCTGTATAACGATGAAGGCATGTTTGGCATCATCACAACAATTTCATCTGCCAACATCACTTTGTTCATGATTTTTGGGGCGTTTCTGGTTGTGTCCGGTGCATCTGACTTTGTTATAGAAATGTCCAAGAGCATTGCGGGCAGGCTGCGTGGTGGAGCGGCATTTGTTGCGGTTATGTCGTCTGCTTTAACGGGCACGATATCCGGGTCTGCAGTGGCAAATACAGCATCTACCGGTGTCATAACCATTCCTCTTATGAAGTCGAATGGGTTCCGTGCCCAGTTTGCCGGTGGTGTTGAGGCGTCGGCGTCTACCGGTGGCCAGTTGATGCCTCCAATCATGGGGGCGGGCGCGTTTATCATGGCCAGTTACACAGGCATCGACTACGGCACCATTGTCGCTGTGTCGGTTGTACCGGCGTTACTTTATTTTTTGTCGGTGGGTTTCATTGTGCGTATAGAAGCCATGAAGTATGGCATCGGCACCGAGCAAGCCAAGGTCGTTGACAGAAAGAAAATGTTGGCTGGTGCGTTAAATTTTGTGCTGCCGCTGGGTGTCATGACAACCATGCTGGTCACCGGTAAAACGCCGAGCTATGCAGCCTCGATTGCCATAGGTACTTTAATCGTTGTCAGTTGGTTTACACCAAACAAGATGGGCCCTAAAAACATTTCGCGTGCATTGGCGTTGGGTATCAGCACTTCAATCATGACCGCGGTGTTGTTAGTGGCGGTGGGGCTTATCAACAACGCAGTCACAACATCAGGCCTGGCCAATACCTTTGCGTTGATGATTGCACAATGGTCGCAAGGTTCTTTGTGGATAGCGCTAATCCTGGTCACCATCGCTTCATTGGTGTTGGGTATGGGCTTACCGGTTACCGCGGCTTACATTGTGTTATCGATATTGTCAGCACCGGCATTAGCTGGCATGTTGGCCGATGGCATTATTGTGGAACAGCTAGTGGCCGGTGTCAGCGATCCTGCTGCGCTGGCGACGTTTATGTTGGTTGATTCGCCATTAGTTGAAAAAATAGCAACGGGCATGAGCTTGCCAGAAGCGCAACAGCTGATGACGACAATACCGTTTGAATTGGCCGTGGTTATACGACCGCTTTTGGTTGACGTAGAGTCGATGACAACCTTTTTACTTACCGCGCACTTAATTGTGTTTTGGTTAAGTCAGGATAGCAATGTGACGCCTCCGGTTTGCCTTGCGGCGTTCACGGCGGCCGGTATTGCAAAATCACCGCCCATGGCCACTGGGGTCGAAGCCTGGAAAATCGCAAAAGCGCTTTATATCGTTCCCATTATTTTTGCGTACACGCCCTTGATAGGGGGAGACTTCCTCACCGTTGCCAGAATCGGATTTTTTAGCTTGTTTGGTATTTATGCGTTTAGTTCGCTACTGCAACGCTACAGTGAAGGTCCGATGCGATGGTGGATGTACCCTTTAATGGTGGCAGGTGGTGCCGCGGCTTTCTACCCATTGAACTGGGCGTTGAACGTGATTGGAGCCGCCACCGTTTTTTGCCTGATATGGTATTCGGCTCGGTTAGCTAGCTCGTCTTTGGCCACACAGCCTTAATGAAACGCGATACGCGCCCGATTGTATCGGGCGCGTACCTTTCACGTTTTAAGCTTGTGATAAAGCGCTACTGAGCTTTGGTGAATATGGCGTTCGGGCTAAGTTCTGTTGGTCGCAATGTCGGTGAAGAGCCGTCGAATGAACCGTCATCATCGCCAAATTGTAGTTGGCTTCCACCGCCATCAAGTGAGTTGATTCTGTATATAGAATAGTACTCAGCCTGAAAACGACCAATCTCTTCCAGCGTCAGGTTGTTTGGATCACCTGTTATACCGGCCGCGGACAATTCGTCTGCCAATGTTGTGCCGCTAGCTTCAAGCAAATCCAAAAAGCCCTGGCTCGCTGTGATTGAGCCTCGTGTGTAGGTTGCATCAACGTGGTTTGCATTGCCGTCAGGCAATTCTGTTACTTCAGCAGGAATGGCAAAGGTGCCGTGCTCGTTGAAGTTTAACGAGAGCGTGCCGTCGCATGAGGTTGTGTTAAGAAAATTGACTTCAGTTTGTGTAAACGTATTTCCCGAGACCACGAAGTCGTTTCTAAATGAATCGCCATCGTCTTCAAAACAGATGCTGGACCAGGTGCCTTGCAGGGCAGCTTGTGCGGAAGATCCTGAGCTGTCAGAGCTACCGCCACTGCTGCTGCAGCCTACCAGGGCGATAACGCCAACTGCACAAAAGGATAGTTTGATTAGTTTCATAGGTAAATTTTTCCGTTTATTGGCTGGTTGGTTCATCCCAATCGACAACCAAGTAGCGCAGCGGAGCATCGATGCCTCAACAGCGTCGTCGAGTGTTGACACATATACTATATCGCGAAGTGCAATAAAAACAGCCTGTTAATCTGCGGATGCGGCGATTATCACGAATTTAGGTAGGATTTGACTCCTTATGTTTGGTTTATACTGTGTGCGGGCAATCGTCGCTCAGCTATAACGCAGAACTTTTCACCTCTGCTCGCATTTGTATGACCGATCTACATCAATCCCCTTATCGCCACTTTTCTATTGATGAATGGGCGGCGCTTAGGCGCAACACTCCTCAACCGCTCACAGAATCTGAGTTGACCCAGTTGCGCGGTATGAATGAGCGGGTTTCCATGACAGAGGTCGAGCAGGTTTATTTGCCGCTGTCGCGTTTGCTCAGCTTTCATGTTGATTCGGTGCAGCAGCTTAATGTTGGTATACGCAAGTTTCTGGAAATTGAGTCGGGCAAAGTGCCTTACATTATTGGCATTGCTGGCTCTGTTGCCGTTGGCAAGAGTACGGTTGCGCGCGTGTTGCGCTCCTTGCTGGCGCGGTGGCCTGAGCACCCGATCGTTGAATTAGTATCAACCGATGGATTTTTATTACCGACTGCCACGCTTGAAGAGCGTGACCTTATGCACCGCAAAGGATTTCCTGAAAGTTTTGATCGCCCGGCTTTAATAAAATTTTTATCGGATGTGAAAAGTGGTAAACGCAATTTAAAAGCACCGGTTTACTCTCACCTGCAATACGATATCGTGCCTGGCGAATTTATAACGGTAGATCAGCCTGATATATTAATTGTTGAGGGCCTTAACGTATTACAAACCAAAGGCACCAAGTCGGGCGAGCAAAACCTGTTTGTTTCCGACTTCTTCGATTTCACTATGTATGTTGATGCTAATTCTGACGACATCAAGCAATGGTATGTCGACAGATTTTTGTCGTTACGATCAACTGTTTTTAATCAGCCTGGTGCCTATTTTAGCCATTACGCCTCGCTCGACACCGATCAAGCCACTGAAACCGCCAACAACATTTGGGATTCAATCAATCAGGTCAATTTGACGCAAAATATTCTGCCAACTAAAAATCGCGCCAAGCTGATTTTGCACAAAGCGGCTGATCATTCATTGCACGGCGTTGACATGCGCAAAATGTAACTTTTGACCTGGTTGCGGACCACGCTGGCCGGTTGCGTAGACAATGTGGCCTCGAATCAATAATTTGACAGTGTTGCCCCCAATGAGCAACTGGCATCGCAGATGCAAGTTGACGTAACCTTTAGCAAAATCGGGCATTTGTTGATCTTTGGCCAGCACGCCAGCGGCGCATTGGCTATCATTACCACATGCCCTTCCTAGCCATTTTCAACAGGATTCCCTATCTGTCGTGCGCGTAGCAACCTACACACAACCCATGGCAGTTCCGCGCGGCTCCGTCTTAGCGGTTTTTGTGCTCGTGTTGACGGTTGTTTTGGGCTCCAGTGCGCTCCATACGCTCATGACA
>CALHOI010000036.1 GCA_938035525.1 uncultured Granulosicoccaceae bacterium | reverse complement strand
CCAGGTTAAATTCATTAACCACCTCTAACCAGGTCATGACCGCATTTTCAAACACAGAATAGTACACAGCGTTGTTCATGTGCCCGTAGCGATCGTTGTCTTTCCAGCGCGTGGGTATGGTTAAAAACCAAGCAAAATCTTCACGCTTAAGTTCTCTGTTACTCATAAGTCTAATCTACCCTCGCGGTGCATCAGTGCTGATTGGTAAGGCTGTTCTACCCTCTTACCCGCCAGTTGACTAGGTAAGATCGATGGTCGGTCGGTCTTTTTGCCATAGCACTTCCGAACCACCTTCTTGCCGAGCAACCACGCGCGCAATCACAAACAACAAATCAGATAATCGGTTCAGGTATTTCATGCTAAACGGTGGCACCTCTTCAACTCTTTGTAAGGTCACCACCAAACGCTCGGCGCGGCGACAAACGGTTCGGGCCAAATGACACGTTGCAGCAGCCTGGCTGCCACCGGGTAATATGAAATCCTTCAACGGCGGTAAATCCTCATTGAAGTGATCAAGCGCCTGTTCGAGCCATGTGACATGATCGTCCTGAATGGCTTGATGCCCTGGAATGCACAGCTCCCCACCTAAATCAAACAAGTGATGTTGCACTTCGTCGAGTACTTTTCTCACTTGCTCTGGCAGCGGCTGAGCCAGCACCATACCAATCACCGAATTCAGCTCATCGGTGGTTCCGTAGGCCGAAACGCGGGGCCCGTCCTTGTCGGTGCGCGTTTTATCACCCAGGCCGGTGGTGCCGTCGTCTCCGGTGCGAGTGTAGATTTTTGAAAGTCGATTACCCATGTTGTTCACCCATTATGAAATACCGCGCCAGCTTACACGTATAATTGAGTCACAACCAATATGAGACCCGTACCGTGGCGACAGAAACCATCTTCAGCAAAATCATCAGAAAAGAACTGCCATCCGACATGCTGTATCAGGACGATTTGGTAACAGCCTTTCGTGATATCAATCCGGCCCTGCCCACCCATATTCTGATTGTACCCAACGAACACATCCCTAGCAGCAATGATGTCAACCCAGAGCATGAAGCCGCGATGGGTCGTATGCACACGGTGGCTCGCAAGCTTGCCGAAGAAGCGGGTATAGCCAAAGACGGTTATCGATTGGTCATTAACTGTGGTGAACACGGCAGACAGGAAGTCTTGCATATCCACATGCACTTGCTTGGCGGTGAAGATGTTGGCCCCATGCTGGTAAGAAAAAAACCGTCATGAGCCAAACCGATTACATAATTACCGATGAGCTGCAACAAGCAGTCGATGCAGCGTTAACCCTGGAGCGCCCGTTGTTGGTTAAAGGCGAACCGGGCACTGGAAAAACACAGCTGGCTATAGAAATAGCTCAGCGCCTTGAGGCTCCCCTGTTTCAATGGCATGTCAAATCAACCACCCGAGCACACCAAGGGCTGTACGAATACGATGCGGTATCGCGCCTGCGAGACTCGCAGCTAGGTGACGAGCGCGTAAAAGACATCAGCAATTACATTTTGCATGGCGTGTTGTGGGATGCGTTCACCTGTGATCAGCGCGCTATTGTCCTAATTGACGAAATCGACAAAGCAGACATCGAATTTCCCAATGATTTACTGCAAGAACTCGATCGTATGTCGTTCAATGTGTATGAGACACGTGAAACCATCACTGCCCGTCAGCGCCCCCTGGTTATTATTACCAGTAATAATGAAAAAGAGCTCCCGGATGCATTTTTGCGTCGCTGTTTCTTTCACTATATAGCATTCCCCGACAAAAGCACCATGGAAAAAATTGTCGAGGCACACTTTCCCGACATTAAAAAAGATCTATTAAAGTCGGCCATGGATGTGTTCTTCGATTTGCGTGAAGTACCCGGCTTAAAGAAAAAACCATCCACCTCAGAATTACTTGACTGGTTAAAGCTGCTGATTGCCGACGACCTGCCAGCCGAGGCACTCGCCTCCGATGAGCTTCGCACCGTGCTGCCAAAAATGCATGGCGCACTATTGAAAAACGAGCAGGACGTACATTTATTTGAACGCTTGATTTTCCTGCATAAGCAACGGCAACGCTAATGCTGTTAGGTTTTTTTGCACATTTACGCAGCGCAGGACTTCCGGTATCCACCACCGAGCACCTGAATTTACTTGAAGGTTTAAGTAAAGACGTTGGTGTACTCGACTTAAACCGGTTTTATTTGTTCTCGCGTTTGTGCCTGATAAAAGATGAAGCACTGTACGATCGCTTCGATCAGGTTTTTCAGGATTATTGGGCCGGCAGAGAGGCGGCCTTCGATATAACGATGGATGGTATTCCTGACGACTGGCTAAAACTTGCCAACAAAGACGCACTTACTGACGAGCAAAAGGCCATGGTGGAAGCCATGGGTGGTTGGGACAAACTGATGGAAACCCTGGCCCAACGTCTCGAAGAACAAAAAGAAGAACATCACGGTGGCAGTAAGTGGATTGGCACCCGAGGCACCTCCCCTTTTGGTCACGGTGGCTACAACCCCGAAGGCGTTCGCATTGGCGGACCTGGCGGTCAAGGCCGCGCCGTAAAGGTGTGGGAACAACGTCAATACAAAGACCTGGACGGTACGCGCGAATTAGGCACGCGAGACTTCAAAGTCGCGCTACGCAGTTTGCGCAAGTTAACCCGGGACGGACGACCTGACACGCTTGATTTAGACGGCACCATAAGAGCAACAGCGCAAAATGCGGGACTACTGGATATAAAAATGCGAGCCGAGCGACGCAACGCAGTGAATGTGTTGTTGCTACTCGATGTTGGCGGCTCCATGGACTACCACACAGCCTTGTGTGAACAATTGTTTTCTGCTGCGCGCTCAGAATTCAAACATTTGGAGCACTACTATTTTCATAATTTTATTTATGAAAAAGTCTGGCGCAATAACAACCGAAGGCACAACGACACCGTATCGGTGCCGGAACTTATCCGTACTTACGGTAAAAAATACCGGGTCATTTTTGTTGGTGATGCCACCATGAGCCCTTATGAAGTGCTGGCCGAGGGAGGCAGCGTTGAACACTGGAATCAGGAACCCGGCGCAATCTGGATGCAGCGCATGCAACAACACTTTGCCCATTGCGTTTGGCTTAACCCTGAAAAATCAGACTACTGGCAAACCACACCATCGATTCGAGTCATTAACGAGCTCATGCAAGATCGCATGTTTACCTTAAGTGTTAATGGCATTCAGGATGCGATTGATGCGTTGAAAACGCCAATGGTGCCAAACGCACATCAATTTGACCCCCAGCCCTGAAATCCACTCTAATGCATTTTTCCTAGAGCATTTGGCCATCGGGAAAGTCTCGCAGATCGTTTAGCACCAGATTCGGTACTACTCTATCGGTTTGCAAGTATTCGTAGTTGGACGTTATTGTATTGGTGCCACCGCCCGAAGTTAGATTAATGATCGTTAAAACGGCTAAGTTGCCAGCCTCGTTATATTGAAAACTTGCCGACGACGTATCAACCCAATCACCGGAGTTGTAGTCTATCCGTCCACAACTTGCAGAACTTGGCTGACCATCAATAACAGTAAAAGTACATCTCTTCATCTCAAGTGTGTATGTATCGGAGAATCTATCGAAGCCATATTCCGCTATTGATTCAAGCGAACCATCCCGGAAAATTCATATTCCAGCAAAGTGTTAACGGAGCTTAAATAGTATCCGTTCACCGCAGTGGCATTCGTGGCATTAGCATTTGACTCACCAGAGCCTGTCTCGCTTGAGCTTGAGCATCATGTTATGAAACTGATGACAATCGCGATTAACGAAGCTCTAGTGGTTATCAAGCGCAGGCGCGTTGACATTAAGTTAGTCATGCAGGGTAAAACTCTAGAACGAGTTTTGAGTAGGGGCTATCGGAGAGGCTGTACAGGCAAAGAAAAGTGGTTTCACAAACAACGTACCTCCAATTTGACGTGCTCCGACTCTATATCCATCTTTCGTACAGTGTCAAGCGCGGGGCCTGTGGCCCACTTCGCAGTGAGAACCGGCCTTCCCGCTTGACCCCAAGCAAGAAGCACCCGCCCGCTGGACCGATTTTTGCACCGTCAATAAAGTGGTGCCAGCTAACTTCGGACAATTCTACTAGACGGCTTAAACCGAATACCAGGCTACGCCGATGACGCTGGTACCACCTTTAATCAACAGCTCTATTTGATCCGCAGCTCTATCGCAGCTAACAATTCAAGTGCGTAAAAGATTACTTATCATGCAAACAAAGCATCGCCTGATCAGCTATTTAGTTGCAGCTACTATGCTATGCGGTTGCATGGTACAAGAAGAGCAAAATGACGCCGATGCCGTCCTGGCTGACGACAACAGCAATACAACAGCTGATCTTAGTAACGATATTCTGATTGCCCCTACAGCACCAACCTTGAGCATTGCAGCAGCTCCGGGAGCATTACAGCTATCGTGGGTTGATCGCGATAACGCTTCAAGCGATGCAGTCACCCAGATTAGCCTGTACGAATACAACGTAGTAAGCCAGCAAGAGACATTGCTCACGACACTCGATGATGTAACCACATCATCGTACATCCACACTATAAAGCCACACCAACTGGCCTGGGATTCCACCAGCTATCGAGTGGAAATCTGTACAGCACAAAATTGCCTGAGTTCAGAGCGACAACCAGTTGGTGATTTACTGGTTAACGCGATCGGCGGTTTAACAGCCAATGACAATCAACTGAGTGTTTCTTTCGGTGATGATGTTGCGCTTAACGCTGATGGCACGGTAGCCCTGGTTAGCAGCCCATTAAATGCCAGTGCCCTTGTTTTTTTTAATGTTAATAGTCAATGGATACAAGCCAGCACATTAACATCACAAGCTTTCAGCAAGGCTGACATCAGTAATATGAGAGTCAGTGTTTCCGCCACGGGAGAAACACTGGCAATCGTCTCGGTATCACAACGCAACGCACCACAAGTGGTGATATTCGACTTGCTGGGCGAGAACTGGATTGAAACGGCAACCATCAATGCGTTCAACTCCAACAGCGCCACACAAAGTTGGGATACCAGCTCTATCAGGATTAAACTCTCGAGTAACGGCGAGCGGCTGGTGTTTGGTGTACAAGAAGCCAACCCATCAGCAAACGATACAAACAATTTTTATAATCGTTTGTGGGTTTATGATCGTCGCCAGTTATCGTGGACACAAGCTGCGCTCTTGTCGGTGCCCGTGCAACACATACGGCTGCCCGCCTTCGCCGGCAACAGCGACTTAACTCAAGTGTTTACCATTTCAGCGCTTAACGGTGGTTTGTACTTAAGTGAATTTAATGCCGCATCAGGAGCCTGGCAACTGGCTTCGCAACAATTTCTATCAGTCATAGAACCATCAGTAGATACCGCGCTTAGCAGTTCTGCCAATGGTCAGCAGATAGCACTGGCGGCATGGGAAACCCAAAGCAATGGTCAACGTGCCGCAGTGGCATGGCGCTTGACTAAATCTGGGGAACAATGGATAGGCACCGACAGTGTCAAGCTTGCTCCAACCAATAATGCTCGCGCACAGCTGAGACTGGCGGCCGATTCGTCTTTAAACAATATGGCCATCGGCTGGCAAGCCAGCAGCGATGCCAATCTGGCTTTCTTTGACAATCAAGACACCGGCTGGCAACACTTATTCAGTGTGCCTGAGGCGTTAAATCTAACAAGAAGTATTGGATTAGCACAGAGCGTTGCATTTAGTGCAGACAACTCTACTGTACTTATTGGTACCAGTAATACGGGTACTGGTGGTGTGGTGACGGTATTTCACTAAACGAACAAAACTGCCCAAGCATACTGGGATAGTTTTTTAGGATTTTTGAGTGCTCGCGTACACTGGCAGCATACGACGCAGGTCCAGCAACAAGGCTTGGTTTTTACCACGCTGATTAACCACCTCAAGTCCCTGTGCTGATAATCGCAGGACCTGTGCTGCCGATTTGTCTTTGTTGGCTGACACACCCAGCAGGCAACCCGTAGAGCTTAGTGAGATGCCATCAGCGCCTGTGTTCAGCGCGTTATAGACTTGCATGATTTTACGGGTTAGCAGGTACGCTTGCGGTTCAGTTGAGTGTCTTAATAAAAAACCATACCGATGGTCACCCAATTTAGCCACGTGATTTTCCCGCTTGTAAACATTTTTCAAAGCGGCTTCAATCATTTCAGGCAGTCCGTCAATGTTATTACTGGGCTGCATCTCGCCATTGGCAGTTGCAGCATAGGTGTCCATGACTAACAGGCTAACCGATTCACTGTTCGGGTTAAGATTATCAAGGTATGTTTTAAGCATTGATACAAATGCCATGCTGCTTTGCGGCAACTTCAGGCTATTGACAATGTCAGTTGCAGGACTGCTGACTGCCGCGGGTGTCGAGGCTACAGCACCGCCAGGCATGAGCTTAAAGTTAAGCACGATGTCGAGGCTATCTTCGAGCACTAACTGCCGATAAACAACGTTGACCAAACCTTGGGTAGCATCGCGCCACTGGTTTCGGAATTTGCCATCGGAGGCTCGTTTAACGGCGGCCAGATCAACAATCTGCGCCGCATTCAAGCCAAGCAAACTTGATTGAGAATCAAAACCAAGCATACTGCTGGCCTGCTGACTTGCGTAACTAATTACATCGTTAGCATCAATAACCATGGTTGCCCCGGCAAGTGCATCGACTAATTCGTCTAGTCGTCGTTGTTCTGAGGCTAGTTTTTTGCGTTGCCTGACAAATCGGCTTAGCGCGTCGATGCGGGCTAGCAACAATTCGCTGGACTCGTTTTTAAACATGCACTCGACCGCACCAGCTCGCAGGCTGCGTTTTATAATGTGGTCTGCATAGGTGCCCGTTAACATGGCGCAAGTAAGGTGACCGGTTTTGGGGTCGGCAATCAGCTTACGGCAAAGCACATCGCCAGTACCGTCCTGTAAATAAAAATCAAGTACCGCAATATCAAACGAATTCTGCTGTGCTATTGCCAGGGCTTCGTCGTGACCACTGGCAACACTGACTTTGTACCCTTGCAATTCAAATAAATCGCGTAATGCAAATCGAATGCTAACCGAATCGTCAACAATCAACACGTTGATATCGGCATTATCAAATTTGCTGGTAAACGTATCATTTGAGTCTACCGGGGATTGCAATAGTCGTTGCAACAGACCATCGATAGATTGATATTCTTTCCACGCAAGCACGGCCGTGTGCTCACGACCGGCAACCCAGGCGCGAGTTTCAGCGCGCATGTCGGTGGACATAACCACCACGGGTAAATCAACAAAATCCTGGCTTTCGAGTGTGGCGATTAATGCGTCGGCGCCTTCGTCAGGCACAATCGACCAGCCCAGCAAAACGCCGGCAAAATCGCCGCCATAGGAGCGAAATTGCTGATGCAATGCTTCCTCGGCCTGTTTGTAGTCACCAATGGCAACCACCGCAAAACCCAACGACTGCGCATAGTTCTCTAGAACGTAGCGCATCGTGGCGGATGGTTCCACCAGTAGCAATCTGCTGGTCATGAACGGGGTTCTTTGGACTGTGTTTTGGTGTTGCAAGTTATGCACTAGATTACCTGTGATGCCTAACTAACCGAGCCCCTGGCCTGTGACTACAGTCACAGTTCAGGTAACAGAACGCGGATAAAAGTGATCTTCGGGAGCAAGTCGGCGATTGGTGGCGATTTAGCCCAAATTTTGTCGCGGCCCAAACCCAGCCTACTTTGGCTTAACATGGCCTCCATGATACCCGAAGAGCATGCAAAGCGACGCTTCGCACAGAACCCCAAAGACGCGGATTTCTACCAAAACCCGTACGCGTTTTACAAGCGTTTACACCAGGTCGGCGGTCCCGTTTTCTGGGAAGATTACGGCTTTTGGTGCCTGTGCGAATTTGACGCCGTTAATGACTGCCTGCGCGATGCTCGCTTTGCCCGTCTGCCTCCAGTAGGATTTAACCAACCAACACACCCACCACACTTAAAAGATTTTGCTTTGGTAGAGCAACACTCACTGTTACAGCTCGAGCCTCCCAAGCACACGCGAATCAGGAAAAGCGTTAATCAAGCGTTTGCTAATCGCCGTGTTCAGGAAATGCAGGCTGAAATAGAAATGCTTGCCAACCAATTAATAGATCAATTTGAATCAAACGGCGAAACCGACTTATTAACCTCATATGCTATGCCACTACCGGTGATCGTTATAGCAAAGCTACTTGGGGTTCCAACAAGCGAGTGTGACAACTTACTTAATTGGTCGCACGCTATGGTGCGTGTTTATACCATGACGCAAACTGTTGAAGAAGAGCAACTGGCCAATACGGCTGCCGCCGAATTCAGACAGTTGCTGTTGTCTTTAATTGCAGACAAACGCAAAAATCCAACACACGATTTACTGTCTCACATGGTGCAGCAAACACCCGACGCTCTTAGCGACGATGAAATTGTCAGCACTGCGGTGCTGCTACTTAACGCTGGGCACGAAGCCACTGTGCATCAATTGGGCAATGCTGTTTACACCTTATTAAATTTACATTGGCATACTGACTGGATAGATAATGATAAACAGGCAGACCAACTCATTGCCGAAGCTATGCGCTTTGACGCACCGTTGCATCTGTTCACACGGTACGCTCAAGAAGCAGTCGACATTTACCCAGGCATTACCATAGAGCCAGGTGAACAAATAGCGTTGCTTCTGGGTGCCGCTAACAGAGACCCTAACAAGTTTGAAAACGCCGATACGTTTAATCCAGTCAGACGCGATGCTGCAAACGTGTCGTTTGGCGCAGGCTTACACTTTTGCGTGGGCACGCCATTGGCAAAGCTGGAAATGAGAATTGCGATAAACACCCTGTTTAAACGACTAGGCAACTTAAGCCTGAAGGACAAACCGCAACTGAAAGACAGCTTTCATTTTCATGGACTTGAGAACTTGTACGTCAGGTGGTGAGTCACTAGCAAGTGAGTAAAAAGCAGCTGAGTGAAAAGCAGGTAATTAAAAAGCAGGTAATTAAAAAGCAAGTGAGCAATTAGTTGGGCAAGCAGACAGTTAAGCTGGTAAGCCAGCCGATTAACATTCAGCCAAACAAACCCATAAATGGCTGTACCTCAACGGTGTCGCCCGGACTGACCCCAGACTTATCTGCAGCAATCACTATAAGGCAATTGGCAGCGCTCATTGAGCTGATGCGCCCGGCACCTTGCTTACCCGTTGATCTGACGATCAGCTGACCTTGCTCATCATTGGCAAGCACACCACGTTGATACTCTACCCTTCCAGCAGATTTTCGCAGCGTTGATGTGCAGGTTGCGTTGATCGTGTAAGGGTTGGTGCTTTTCAAACCCATCATTTGTTTGATGGCGGGCTGCACAAACTGTAAAAAGGTCACCATAACTGCCACTGGGTTACCAGGCAAACCGAAGAAAGACGCATCACCAATTTGACCAAACGCCAAAGGACGCCCAGGGCGCATAGCCAATTTCCAGAAACTGACCTGCCCTAATTCATGAAATACCTGGGTCACGAAATCGGCATCACCGGCCGACACGCCACCCGACGTCACTATCACATCGGCTGATTCGGCTGCTTTTTGCATAGCCGCTCGAGTATCGTCGGCGTTGTCGCGCACAATACCCAAATCTAAAACATCAACATCAAGGCGACTCAACATAGCGTGTAATGAATAGCGGTTACTGTCGAACAACATACCGGGCTCGAGCTTAGTGGCTGCATGCTCATCGAGAGCCTGGAGTTCGTCGCCAGTGGTAAAAAACGCGACACGCAACCTACTGTAAACACTGACGCGATTAATGCCCAGTGAGGCAAGCACACCAACTTCTGCCGCATTGAGCTGCGTACCCTTGGTTAAAATGATTTGATTGCGCTGGACGTCTTCACCAGCCAAGCGCACGTTGCGACCCGGCTCTACCTGGTTGTCTATGGTCACATGTTTGTCCGTTGCCGATACATGTTCCTGAATGACAACAGTATCGGCACCACTGGGCATGATGGCACCAGTGAAAATCCGCACAGCTTGTCCGGCTTCCACGTTTCCAGTGAATACTTTACCGGCCCATGCTGTACCAACAATGTGTAGTTCGGACACACCATCATCTGGTATGGACGCAGCTGAAATAGCATAACCGTCCATGGCCGAATTGGCGTGCGCCGGTACGTTCACAGGCGACTCAATGTCAACACACAGCACCCGACCAATCGCATCTTTAAGATTTAGCTCTTGCGTTTGTGAGACCACCGACAAGGCAGCAGAGAGTCGCGCTCGCGCTTCTTCTACCGGTAACAAGCTGTCGAATGGGTCTTCGCAGGACGGTAGTTTTTCGATGGTCATAACGGCAATTCGCTTTCGGCTTGCGCTCGCTCTTCTTCGGTGTTGATATTGCGAAAGCTATTCAATACCGAGTTGCAGGGCACATCAATCTGATTTTGGGAGGCATACCATTTATCTATTTTACGCTCACCGGATTCCAGGTAGGCATCGAGTGATGCAAGACATCGAACATGCGCAAGGCAAAAAACTGGCTGCAGCCGGTCACCGTCGTGCGCTACCGCTATATCGGCCTGCTGATCAAGACACGCACCACCCAATAACTCAACAAGACGAGTATCAATAAAAGGCGAGTCGCACGGACACATAAACACATAGTCGCGACCAAAATAATGCATAGCCGCACTGAGACCAGCCAAAGGTCCAACGTGGCCTGCATGCCGATCAGCAATCACTTCGCAACCGAGCTGTGCATAAGCGCCCTGGTTGCGATTGGCGTTAATGACAATATCGTGAACTTGCGGCCTGACAGATTCAAGCACCCAGTCGGCCATTGGACGCTGGTTAACATCGATAAGCCCCTTGTCCTGACCACCCATCCTACGCGCAAGCCCACCGGCAAGCACCACCGCACCAACCTGCTGCTGCTTGGCCTCGAGCTGCTGTAGAAATGCGTTGGTCATAAATGTCTCATGATGCGATGCTGTCCCAACGCTCCAGCTGAGACGAATAATCAGCCAGAAAATCGTCAAAACTTCCTACGCTGTTTTTTTCAAGTAATTGTTGCGCGGCAATCGAATCCACAACAGCCTGTCGCAGCTTATTTTGCAGCGCTTCATCACTTGCCTGCTTTAACAGTGCATCTTTTTGTGCCGAAGAATAGGCCATGACCAGACTAAAAAACGATCCGTGCTCATCGAGTTCATCAATCACTTTGGCAGAAGGTGTCAGTGTGGGATCGTCGAGTTTTGCCAGCTGTGCCTGCAAGGCATCTGTGTAAAGGCTACCGGCAGTAGGCTCTTTAGACACAAGCGCAAGTTCGTCCATCCAACTGGCAATAGGTGTTAAAGATTCCAGTATCTCTTTACCCCAGTCAACCAGTGATATTGCTTCGTTGTTTCGCACCAGAGTTAAGCCCGGCTCTCGCCCTTTGTGTGCCACTGCATTTATATTTTGCTTGTTAACATCCATTTCGGCTGGCAACAACGGTGGGCTATCAGCTAACCAGGCAAAAATCATAAGCATTTCGAGCATAGCAAGCTGTTGCTCGTGCATGCCAGCAGGGTCAAACACGTTGACGTCCACTGATCGTAGCTCCAGATAACGAATACCACTGCGCTTAAGCGCCAACAAAGGCATTTCGCCTTTTTCAGGTATTTGCTTGGGTCGCACACTACTGTAGTACTCGTTCTCAATTTGCAATTTATTGGTGTTGAGCTGCTGATATTGACCGTGTTCGTCTTTAACACCTGCTTGTTTATAGGGCAAATGTTCAGTGGAAACGTGCGCATAAATATCTTGCAAATAGTTATTAAAGCTATCGTGTCGAACCGATAAATCAATGGGTGCGTCTTCTTTGTAGCGATAACCTATTTCACCCATTCGCAGTGATGTACCGTGTGGAGCGAAACGGGTATGTTTGTTAAGCGTGGCTAAATCTGAGTCTTGTCCTGACGGTAAAAAAGTTTGGCAGATCGCCGGGGAGGCACCAAACAAATACGGAATCAACCACCCAATGCGCATCATGTTTCGCGTCATATGAAAGTATCCGGTGGTTGAAATAGGATGCTTTGAACAAGGTTGCGCATTATGCAAAGCTTGCCAGATTGGCCAACTGGCTTCGGGCATGGAGTAGTTAAAATGTATGCCGGCGATGGCTTGCATGCGGCGTCCGTATCGTAAGCCCAGGCCACGGCGATACACCTGCTTCATGGTGCCATTGTGCGAATGGCCGTATTGCCCAATGCGGATGCTATCGTCATCGCCAATAACGCAAGGCATACTGGTGTTCCACAAGCCCTCACCCGTTTGCAGGCGCGGCAATATAAACTGGTGAATACCAACGATGTAGTCAAGCGCCTGACTCACGCTGGGACACGGAGGTGTTACCATCTCCAGCAGTGATTCTGAAAAATCTGTAGTGACGTGCGGGTGGCACAGTGCTGCACCCAATGCCTCGGGATGGTCCGACTGCGCGATCTTGCCGTGTTCATCAATGCGCAACGTCTCTTTCTCCAGACCAACACGTCTGCTTGAAAAGAAATCGCTGTTTGCATCGGATATTAGCGCTTTAGCGCGTTGATTGACTTCTGCGTACACGGCTCAGGTTTTTTCAATAGGAGGCAACATGCATTTTACCCTAACTACAACGCTCTGGATGGTAACCTCATCATGAACCCGTATCCTTATATCCATCAAGAGGTGTCCGGACAAGGCTTGCCGTTGGTGATTCTGCACGGATTGTTTGGTGACGCTGATAATTTTCGATCAATAGCCCTACATTTAGAAAGGCATTTTCAAGTCATACGCCTCGACTTGCCAGCTCACGGCCACTCTGGCCCCTTAGAGAAGCTAACCTTTGATTCGATGGCCAAGGCCGTGTTACACCACTTGGCTGAAAAAGGTATCGACCAATGTCACCTTGTGGGGCACTCACTAGGCGGTAAAGTCGCTATGCAAATGGCCGGCGACCCGGACGCTCTGACTATTAATAAGCTCATCATCGTTGACATTGCACCCCGGTTCTACCCACCACACCACGAGTCCATATTTGAAGCGCTGAAGGCGTTGCCTTTGCATGCTATTCAAAATCGAGGTGATGCCGAAAAGCGATTGCGACAATCCATCAATGACGCCGGTGTGCGGGGCTTTCTGTTAAAAAGCTTGTACCGTGATCTGGAAGGTGAGTATCGGTGGCGATTTGATCTGGATGCTCTGGCTCGCGACTATCCAGCTATTCAGCAATCGCCAACGTTCACAAAAAAAATTGCAGCGCCCACCTTGTTTATAAAGGGCGGCAACAGCAATTATCTGGGGCCGCAAGACGAGCTTCCTATCCGCACTCATTTCAGGCACCCTCAGTTTAAAGAAATCGGCGGCACCGGCCATTGGCCCCATGCCGAAAAACCCGCCGTGTTCACTCGATTGTGCAACGAGTTTCTGACTTCAGAACCCAGCGTCCAGGCAGTCGGTGAAACAACAAACCAAGACACTTAACTAAAGACACTAAACTAAAGACACTTAACTAACCGCTAAAAAAGGTTGCACAGCATCTTAAACGGCATCCAATCGAAGCCGTGTGCTAAGCTTTCCCGGTAACAATTTACCCACAATCACCATGTCCGATTCACTACGCGAACAAATGCTTAAAGCGGGATTCAAAGAAACCGCTGCACCCCGAAAAAAATCAAAACTCCCTAACAATTCAAAACCAGCCAAGCGGGCAAGCCAACACTCTGTTGGTCACTCAGGCAGCAAAAATGCAGCTGGGCCCTCCACAATGGAACGGGAGAACATTGCTAAACGTGAGGCCATAGCTGAACGTAAACGCATCAAAGCCGAAATTAAAACAATCATAGAGGCTGAAAAAATAGACAACACTACCGGCGAATCATCACACAGCTACGTCGTCGGTAAGCGTATAAAACAAATGTTTGTTAGCGATGCCATTCGCGAAAAACTGGTGGATGGTTCGTTAGTTATTACACGACTAAACGGCGCAACCTATTTGGTTCCCGCGCAAACGGGCGAGAAGGTTCAGGCGCTTAACCCAGAGTGGGTAGTTATTACGCCAAGCTCTGACAACCAGTCGGACGACGATGAAGACTACGCCGACTACCAAGTCCCTGACGACTTAAAATGGTAACGCGGCGGTGACATGCAAGTGATAACAAGCAAAGGACGACATGACTGCGATGAATAGCAAGTGGTGAATGAGCCAAGCTTTTATTGGTTTGACTACGAAACCTTCGGTCTGTCTGCCGCCTGGGATAAACCGGCCCAGTTTGCCGGTCTGCGCACCAACCTCAATCTGGAGCCCATTGGTGAGCCGATTATTCTTTATTGCAAGCCACCATCCGACTACTTGCCAAACCCACACGCTTGTCGAGTCACAGGCATGCAACCTGATGAGATCGATGCACAGGGATTAGTTGAGCCCGAATTCATTGCCAAAGTCGTTGCTGAACTTGGACTCCCTGGCACCTGTTCAATTGGATACAACAATATTCGCTTCGACGACGAGTTTACAAGACACACCTTGTTTCGTAATTTTCATGACCCTTACGAATACGAATGGAAGGACGGAAACTCTCGCTGGGATTTACTCGATATTGTGCGCCTGGCGCGCGCACTGCGACCAGATGGCATTAACTGGCCCGTCAGCGAAGACGGTAAGCCGACAAATCGACTTGAACTGTTGTCGGCAGCTAACGGCATTGCGCACACACATGCTCATGACGCCATGTCGGATGTTGAGGCCACCATCGGCATGGCGCAACTACTCAAACAGAAACAACCTCGCCTGTTCGACTATGCGTTCAATCATCGCGATAAAAAAAGTGTTGCCAGCATCCTGAACTACAAACAACGTAAACCCTGTGTGCATGTCTCTGGCATGATTCCGGCCGAATTCGGGCACACCAGTATTGTGGTGCCCATAGCGCGTCACCCTGTTAATCAAAACGGTGTGATTGTGCTTGACATGCGCACCGACCCAAATCAGCTATTTGATTTAAGTGCCGAACAAATCGCCACCGCCGTGTTCAGCACACAAGAAGCATTGGGCGACGACCCGCGATTGCATTTACGCACCATACAAATAAACAAATGCCCAGTGCTGGTACCGCTTAAAACGATGCGACCCGCAGATGCGGAAAGACTCAATATTAATTTAGACCGGCAAACCAAACGCGCCGAGCAACTGGCACAACGATGCACCGATGAGTTTGCCGAAACGATTCGCCAGGCCATGACACGTACATTCGATGAGGTGTCCGATGATGTTGATGGGTCTTTGTACTCCGGTGAGTTCTTTTCACAAGGCGACAAGCAACGCTTTAGCAAAATTCGTCAAAGTGAACCATCGCAGCTGACGCAATTTAGCGGCCTCTTCGATGACAAAAGAGCTGATCAGTTGCTACTCAGATATCGAGCCCGCAACTACCCGCAAACGCTCAGCGATGGCGAACAGGAAGACTGGCGCAGCTACGTTATTGAGAAGTTATACAACGACGACGCCCCATGGCTTAGTGCATCGGGATTCGATGCCATCATGCGCGAAATTGATTGGATGCCAAATGAAGACGCACTACGAAACTCGTTGGCAGAGCACGCAAAAAAGATACTGCGCAAAGATACTTGAGGAACAAACTAGCTTAAACAGAGAATGGTCAATCTAGCTACGTAGTATCACTACGTATAAATACCCACCCGCAATACTGCTTGTTTTTCTGACGTTAGCCTAGTTGGTACGGCGACCGCCGCCGTCCATGAAGTCGGTACCACTAACCAGCGGGCGAACCGTATTGCTGACAAAAAAGGAGAAAAACAGGAAGAAGAAAATAAACTTTTTATCCACAAAAGCCGGAAAAAACAGGCCTATTGTTAACAAAAACCCAATACTGGCAAGCAAGAAACCGTAAGCCGAATGCACATAAATATTCATGATCGAATTGGTGATATCGCGGCGATAAACGCCACTGGCAACGCTCGCCACCATAATCACAAATATAACCGGCACCATAGGAGCGAGCATGGCACTCAATGACAGACCCAGGCTGATATAGCCGGCCGCTGCGAAAACACCAGCAAACATGGCGATCTCGATCAACGCACGCAATGCGGTTGGAAAGCTGATTTGCTTCACCGCTTTTTCAGCAACAGCACTAAAAGCTGCTGACAAGTATTCGTTAATGTGTGGATTCATTGACTTACGCCCATAGTACTGCCGAAATTGCATAGTCCTAACGGGTCACAAACACCCGATCAATTCTTAGGAGTGCGAAGATTGTATAGGTAGCTAAGTTACACGTTTGTTAAAACTAGTGGCCTTCCAGTAACTGCGTCGTAATATAAAACAATTGTGTGAATTAAGTCATGGTTTTCTAGTTCATGAAGCATGCGGTTCCAGTCTGCTACCATTACTGTAATGGTCCAGCAACGCATTAAACTTTACCAAGGCTCAGTCAACGACTGCAGTTATCTGGACAATCGTCAGGCAATCAACATTTACGCCGACCCGCACCACCCTCAGCCTCGCGCAGTTTACAACCAGCTTATAAAACGTGGTTTTCGTCGTTCCGGCGAATATGTCTACCGACCCGGTTGCAACGACTGTAATGCGTGTGTACCCGTACGTATTCTTACGCAATCTTTCGCGCCACGCCGGACCGATAAACGCAATCTCAAAGCCAACATTGATTTAAGCGTTGACTACGCGCCAGCTCGTTTCAATGATGAATATTTTGATTTATACAAACGATACCTCGACGCCCGCCACCCTGGTGGTGGCATGGATAAACCTGAGCCGGAAGATTTCGAGCGTTTCTTGTTAAACCCGTGGGGCGAAACATTGTTTGTTGAAGTCAGGGATAACAAAAAACTGGTTGGCGTTGCGGTTACTGATGCAACTACTGACGGGTTATCGGCTGTGTATACGTTTTTTGACCCAGACTACAACGACCGAGGTTTAGGTAAATTCTGCATACTTAAGCAAATAGAGCTATGCACCGTCATGACCCTCCCCTATCTGTACCTTGGTTACTGGGTTGATGGTTGCCAGAAGATGCAATACAAAACCGACTTTCAACCACAGGAACACTTCAACGGACAAACGTGGGTGAACCAACAAGCTGATGAGCAATCGTCAAAAGGTTCAAACCCGACAAACCAAGCAACAACAACGTCAACAACAAAAACAACCGCAAATCAGCGTTAGGAAGACGCTGCTTGTTTTATACCGTTAAGGTACAAATCGTACATGTCTGCTGGGCCCCATTCGTCGCGCAAACGAGTGAACATCGTGGTAGCTTTGGCCCAGTCACCTGCTTTACTGGCCTCCATGGCCTGCCGGTGTAAAGTTAAGTGCTGCTTGGTTTGTTCGTCGGCACTGTTATATTCACACAATGGCTGCAACATCGTGACTGGTTTACGACGACCCTTTACCGCAACGGTGTCCAATTCGCGAAACAACATATCGGGTAAGGCGGCGGCGGTTTTATCCGACACAACAATTGGCACTTGATACTTGCGTGTTTGAGATTCAAGTCGTTGAGCAACATTGACCGTGTCTCCCACTACGGTGTAGTCCATCCGAAACTCAGAACCCAACGGACCCACGGTTGCCATTCCGGTACTAATACCAATACCGAATTTAATATCAGGCAAACCTTGCTTCACAAATTGCGCATTAAGCTCGTTGACTTCAGCTTGAATATCCATGGCCGCGGATAAGGCATCAAATGCATGTGTACGCGTGGGTGCCGGCGCGCCCCATATAGCCATGACACTGTCACCCATAAACTTGTCGATGGTGCCACGATGGCGAACCACGACTTTACTGACATGCGAGAAAAAACCGTTTAGAAACTGCGCCACTTGTCTGGACTCCATTTGTTCTGACAATGCAGCGAACCCAATAACGTCACAGAACAACACTGAGATTTCTCGTTCCTCACCATCAAGACCCATGCTTTTCGGGTTACGACTGTAGGCACTGGCTAATTCGGGGGGCACATACTGACTTAGCAAATTGGTGAAGCGCTTGCGATCGCGAATTTCAGCAAAGTATTGCAGCAGTACGTAAAGCACGTACAACACCAGAATAATCAGCAACTCAAATTCCAATGGAATGGTTGGTACAGCCGGACTCTGCTGCAAATGCAAAGTAAAAACCGCCGCTGCTGCCATTAACGCCAACAGTGAGCCACCTATTAAACGAAACCATGGTAGCGCCAAAGCCAGCAAGACCGTGATTAAACGAGTGCTCCAGAACACCGCGCCAAAAGGGTCGGCTTCAAACAGATTGTAGGAGTTACCACCGCGAACTTTAAGTGTGAACAGCTGACCCGACTGGTCTTGTCCGCCAGTCCAGTCAAAACTGAAATACATTCGAAACACGCCCAAACCAGTGAGCACCAACAACAACAGCGCGAGCAGCAAAAACAAAGAGAAGGTGACGTTGCGGCGTGAGGGGTTGTAGTAAGGAATAATCAAGAACAAATGAACTCTGTTGACTATTTTTTGGTTGACTTTTTTTCAGCCGCCTGACTTTCAGTTGACTGCTTTTCAGATGACTGTTTTTGACTCGAACATCACAACGCTGTGACACGTGGGATATCTGATGCGAAGATTATCACATGAGCGCTGTTGAAGCTGCACCAATCCCGGCTGGCCGATTTTTTTGCGTTAAACTTGCGTCTTTGCCAGGGAAAGTTACTCATGTCGGATACACCCATTGAAGAAGCGGTCATTGTTGCGGCGCGACGCACCCCAGTGGGCAGCTTTGGTGGGTCACTGTCCAGCGTGCCGGCCAGCGAGCTGGGTGCCACTGTTATTCGCGCTTTGATTACCGCAAGCAACATTAAGCCAGAAAGCGTCGACGATGTGATACTTGGTCATGTTTTGACCGCCGCTGCAGGTCAGAATACGGCCAGGCAAGCGGCTTTAAATGGCGGATTGCCAGACACCGTGCCAGCATTAACCATCAATCGCGTTTGTGGTAGCGGGCTGGATGCGATTGCCTTGGCTCGGCAGGCCATTCTGGCCGGCAATGCATCCACAATCATTGCCGGCGGCCAGGAAAACATGAGCGCCGCCGTGCATGCACTGCCTGCGTCACGCTCGGGCCAGCGTATGGGTAATTGGGAAATGGTGGACACCATGATCAGTGATGGCTTGTGGTGCGCCATCAACAACTATCACATGGGCCAAACAGCCGAAAATCTGGCAGAAAAATACAGTATCAGTCGCGAAGAACAGGACGCTTTCGCGATTGAATCGCAAGCAAAAGCGGCTGCGGCGAGCGACAAATTTGCCGACGAAATCGTGCCTGTTGAAGTACCGCAACGGCGCGGCGATCCCATTGTGTTTAACCGTGATGAATACCCCAAGCCCGATTCATCAATAGAAAAAATTGGCGCGCTGCGCGCTGCATTCCAACGCGAAGGCTCGGTTACCGCGGCTAATGCGTCCGGTATTAACGACGGTGCCGCTGCGGTTATTGTTATGAGTGCCTCTCAGGCAAGAAGCCAAGGTCTAAAACCACTGGCGGTTATCAAAGCCAGCGCCACTGCCGGGGTCGACCCGGCTATCATGGGCTATGGCCCAGTACCCGCAGTGCACAAATGCCTGGAGCGCGCCGGTTGGGCACTCGAAGACCTAGACCTAATAGAATCAAACGAAGCCTTCGCGGCTCAATCTTTAACCGTGCTGCGTGAACTCGGCCTGGATGAAAGTCGTGTCAATGTTAACGGCGGTGCGATTGCCCTGGGCCATCCAATAGGCGCATCGGGTGCCCGTATTCTGGTCACCCTGATTCACGAAATGCAAAGGCGCAATGTTCGTCGTGGTTTGGCCACTTTGTGCATAGGTGGTGGTCAAGGCGTTGCACTGGCTGTTGAAAACCCGCAAGCATAAAACGAACAGGACACATCATGAGTAAAGTTGCACTGGTTACCGGAGGCACAAGCGGGCTTGGCGCAGCAATATGTTCTCAACTTGCAGCAGATGGGTATCAGGTTGTAGCCAACTACCTTCCCGATTTAAAAGCGCAAGCGCTTGACTGGCAGCAGGCATTTTCGCAACTTGGGTATACATGTGCGCTAGCGCCTGCGGATGTTTCAAGCGAAACGGACTGTCAGCGCATGGCACAAATCCTTATCGAACAATTTGGTCGCGTTGACGTGCTGGTGAACAATGCCGGTATCACTCGGGACGCAACCATCAAAAAGATGACCAGTGAACAATGGCAGGCCGTCATCAATACCAACCTGAGTTCATTGTTTAATGTGTGCAAACCATTGATCGAGTCAATGCAACAGCATCGCTTCGGCCGCATAGTGAACATATCATCGGTGAACGCACAGCGTGGACAATTCGGGCAAACCAACTACAGTGCTGCAAAAGCCGGCGTGCACGGTTTTACCAAAGCACTGGCGCAGGAAACAGCACGATACGGCATCACGGTAAACACAGTGTCTCCCGGCTTTATTAATACATCGATGGTTGCAGCCATACCAGATGACTTACGTAACGAAATAATTAATTCGATTCCGGTGGGTCGGGTTGGTGAGCCTGAAGATATTGCCAGAGCGGTTCGATTTTTAGTAGATGACAATGCCAGCTACATCACTGGCACTGAGTTATCGGTTAACGGCGGCATTTTTATGCACTAGTGCTTTCAACAAAGCATGGCTTTAGCATTGCCAGCACTTCTGCATGCAGTTCTGGGGTACCGGCTGCGAGCACCGATCGTGTTTCCAGTGACACCGCTCGTCCGACAAGATCGGTTATTACGCCACCGGCTTCACGAATACCAACACTCAGCGCGGCTATATCCAGAATGTTGACGTCGGATTCAATGATCAAGTCGGTCTGCCCACAACACAACTGATGGTAATGGCAGAAATCGCCGTAGCCTCTTACTCGTCTGACGCTTTGTACAATTTGGCCAAACATCTGCCAGCTTTGCGCCTGTTTTGCCAGTCGATCAAGATTGCCAGTAGATAAAAACGCCTCAGCTAACGATGTGGTTTGCCGACAAGAAACCCTTTCATTATTTAACCAGCAACCAAAACCTTTACTGGCAATCATGCGCTCGCCAAAAGCCGGTGCATTGGACACGCCAACACACAAATCACCTGCGTGTTGTAGCGCAATTTGCGTTGAATAAAATGGCATGTTGCGAATAAAACTTTTAGTCCCGTCGATAGGGTCGACCAACCACAGGGATGGGCTAGATGAAGAAACCTGCCCAGCACTGTGCCCGGTTTCCTCACCGTAAAATGCGGCGTCTGGCATGTGCTTGGTTAACACCGATTTTATCGCGTGCTCTGTGGCCACATCAACCTCGGTCACTGGACTGTCATCGGCCTTATAACTGACCGACCAGTCACCGCTGGACTCGTGCGATTTTATGGTCTCTTGCGCTGCATCCGCCGCCTTGATGGCAACCGCTCTGGCTGTATCAAGATCGACGGTATCAAGATCAGCTTTGTCAGCATCGGATTTTTCAATATCACCTGTATTCATGTTTGGTTTTCTGTTGCTAACGCTGTTTCGCAAATCGCTTTATTGTCAGTTGAGACGGCAGTATAAAGCGGTTGCCAGCCCGGCACTTGTGTGCAGAGGTTGAAACTTTGTTTTCACGCTTTGTCAACGATGATCTTTGTCTCGGAACTCGATAGACTAGCGCTCCACTTGCCATGTTACACCCATGAATCATCTTAACCCTCAACAAAAAGCAGCCGTATTGCACACCGAGACACCGGTACTCGTGCTGGCCGGCGCAGGCAGTGGCAAAACCGGTGTTATCACTGAAAAAATTGCTTACTTATTGAACGAAAAGCAATACTCACCGCATTCCATTATTGCCGTTACGTTTACAAACAAAGCGGCCATGGAGATGCGCGAAAGGCTGCGTAAAAAGGTTGATGCCAAGGCCATCAGGGGTTTATCGATATCCACTTTCCATCGCCTTGGCCTGAATATGCTGCACAAAGATGGTACACATATTGGTTTGCGCAAAGGCTTCACCATCATGGACCAATCCGATTCCATGTCGGCGTTGCGTGCCATTATCAGTGAGCAGAATAGCGCGATGGAAGAACGCGTTGCACAATCAATAATATCGAACTGGAAAAGCACATTCGTATCCCCTGAGCAGGCGCTAGGCGAATCGTCCGATGATCAAACCCGTGTGGCCGCCCTGCTTTACGCCGACTACGATCGCTTGCTGCGGGCCTGCAACGCGGTCGACTTTGACGATCTCATCAGCCTGCCCGTTAAACTGCTGCGAGAACACCCGGAAGTCCAGGAACGCTGGAGCAACAGAACACGACACTTGCTCATTGATGAGTATCAGGACACCAACGCCGCTCAGTACGAAATTATCCGGCTGCTGGTTGATCGCTTTGGTGCTCTTACCGCCGTTGGCGATGACGACCAATCTATTTATTCGTGGCGCGGTGCCAGACCCGAAAACCTACTCGCACTACAAACCGACTACCCAAACTTGCGAGTCATCAAACTAGAACAAAACTACCGCTCAAGCCAGCGTATTTTGCGTTGTGCCAACGAGGTGATCAGCCATAACCCTCATGTGTTTGAAAAAAAGCTGTGGAGCGCGTTGGGTATAGGCGATGAACTGCGCATATCAATTTGTCGGCACGGCATCGATGAAGCCGAATGGGTCGTTGCAGAAATCATGACGCAACATTTTCAAAAAGGCCGGCGCTTCGGTGATTACGCTATTTTGTATCGCAGTAATTTTCAGTCGCGGGTGTTTGAGCAGGCTCTGCGCGAAAAGCAAATTGCCTATGCCATCAGTGGTGGGAATTCGTTTTTTGATCGAACCGAAATCAAAGACATGCTGGCCTACCTCAAACTGCTGGTTAATCCCGACGACGACACGGCATTTTTGCGTTGCATCAATACACCAAGGCGCGAAATCGGACCCACCACGCTAGCCAAATTGGGCGAATACGCTCGTCAATCCGGCTCAACTTTATTTGCGGCTTGCCACAGCATGGGCATCACTGAAGCTTTGTCCGGTAAACCATTACACCGATTGCAACGCTTTGCTAACTGGCTGACATTAACCGCTGATAACGCTGAACGTGGCAACACCATGGATGTGATCAACTGCCTGTTTAACGACATGGACTACAGCGGCTGGCTGGAACGAAACAGCGATACGCCACAACAAGCCGAACGCGCTATTGCCAACACCGAAGAATTTTTAAGTTGGTTAAGCCGCATCTTAAAAGACGATGACGGCAACGATGTGCCCTTAAGCGATGCCGTTTCACGGTTGTGTTTACAGGATATGCTTTCGCGACAAGAAGAAGACTCGCATCAAGACCAGGTTCAACTCATGACATTTCATGCGGCAAAAGGCTTGGAATTTCCTCACGTTTTCATGGTCGGAATGGAAGAGGAAATCTTGCCACATAGCAACAGCGTGGAGGAAGGCGCGCTGGAAGAAGAGCGTAGACTGGCCTATGTGGGCATGACAAGAGCCCGTCATACATTGACGTTTACACGGGCAAAGTCGCGTCAGAAGTATGGCGAACTAACCGCGTGTGAGCCCAGCCGTTTTTTAGACGATCTGCCAGAAGAAGATGTTGTGATTCTGGGTCAGGCAGGTGTTGTCGACACCGGAGCCCAGCGAGTGGCTGGAAAACAGGCTTTGCAGGGGCTAATGGACATGTTAGCCGACGACTAACCCTCTGTTTTAGTCAAGAAGCAGGCATCGTGGCTGTGATGTGCCGGCCAGATTGTCATCAAACCATAAAAAATCGGCTTATCGCCCCCGGGGCGGCACGCGCCTTGAAAAGAAGACAATATTGCATATCTTCTAATGCACCCCTAATGCACCCCGGCGCATATCGACCAGACGGGTAACCCCAGACAGGCAATCTAACGCGGTATGAATAACAACGATAACGATGACACCATAGTACTGGACGACTCAGACGAATCTGGCGTCGACGAAACGCTCAGCGCAGATTTCGAACAGCAGACCGGCTTGATTCTGCCCGATCAAAATTTGCCTGATCGCTTGCTGCTGCTGCCGATTTTCGAACGACCGTTTTTTCCGGCACAGGTGCAGCCTTTGGTTATAGATGAAGACCCTTGGCAAGAAACGTTTGCGTCGCTGGCCAAGATGGACTCGCAACTACTGGGACTGTGTTACGCCGGTGATCAGGAAGGCGCGGCAGCCAATCCCGACGACTTTGCCAAGATTGGTTGCGTGGTCAAACTGCATAACGTGGTCAGCAGCAATGGAAAAATTCAATTCATTGCTCAAGGTCTGCAACGCTTCAAGTTGCAAGAGTGGATGAATCGCGAACCACCCTTCGCCGCCCAAGTGACTTACCCACCCGAAAAAGTGGTAAAAACGCCTGAGATTAAAGCCTATGCGATGGCCTTAATCCAATCGATTAAAGAGCTCATACCACTTAACCCACTGTACAACGAAGAGCTTAAAAACTTTTTAAATCACTTTAATCTGAACGAGCCGTCGCCACTGGCAGATTTTGCTGCTGCTATTACCACTGCATCGGGTAGCGATTTACAGAAAATTCTCAACACTGTGCAGCTACAAAAACGCATGCAAAAAGTGCTGGTGTTGTTACAAAAAGAACTGGAAGTTGCGCGGCTACAGAGCGAAATACGTTCCGAAGTCGAGCAAAAAATGACCAAACACCAGCGGGAATTCTTTCTGCGCGAAGAACTCAAAATTATTCAAAGAGAGCTTGGCATTGCCAAAGATGATCGTACGTCTGATGTCGACGAATTCAAAGCTCGCATGGAAAAGCGTGATCCGCCTGAGCACGTGCAAAACCGTTTCGATGAAGAAATCAAGAAAATGTCGGTGCTTGAAACCGGCTCCCCAGAATACGGCGTGACGCGCAACTATGTTGACTGGCTATGTGCCGTGCCGTGGGGCGGCTACTCAAAAGACAAATTCAATTTACGTTCAGCCCGGACCATACTCAATCGCGACCACGCGGGCCTGGCCGACATAAAAGATCGCATCCTGGAATTTTTGGCCATGGGCGCATTCCGTGGCGAAGTCAGTGGTTCGATACTGTTGTTTGTTGGACCGCCAGGCGTGGGTAAAACGTCCATCGGTAAATCGATTGCCGAGAGCCTTGGCCGCAAATTTTATCGCTTTAGCGTCGGCGGTATGCGCGATGAGGCCGAGATCAAAGGCCACCGCAGAACTTACATTGGGGCGATGCCAGGCAAACTGGTTCAGGCACTCAAAGAAGTCGACGTGTGTAATCCGGTTATCATGCTCGATGAAATAGACAAAATGGGTCAGTCCTATCAGGGAGACCCTGCTTCGGCCATGCTTGAAGTGCTGGACCCGGAACAAAACAGCGAGTTTCTGGATCACTACCTCGATTTGCGTGTCGATCTTTCTAAGGTGCTATTTATTTGCACCGCAAACCAGCTCGATACCATTCCAAGACCACTGCTTGATCGTATGGACATGATTCGCCTTGGTGGCTACATCACCGAAGAAAAACTGGAGATCGCTCAAAAACACCTTTGGCCAAGATTGCTTGAACGCAATAAGGTTAAAAAAGGCCAGATTAAAATTTCCGAATCCGCATTACGAACCCTGATTGAAGGCTATGCTCGCGAAGCCGGCGTGCGAAACCTTGAGAAATTGCTCAGTCGCATTTTGCGAAAAAGCGTTGTGAAACTGCTGGGCAAAGAGAAAAGCGTGAGCGTTTCAGGCAAGAATCTCAGCGATTTTGTTGGTGAGCCACCGTTTAAAAATGAAAAACGTTTAAGCGGTGTGGGTGTGGTAACAGGCCTTGCGTGGACGGCCATGGGTGGTGCCACTCTGCCAATAGAGGCCACACGCGTGCATGGCAAAGATCGCAGCATTAAACTCACTGGCCAATTGGGTAAAGTGATGACAGAGTCAGCGCAAATAGCACATAGCTTTGTTACTACAAACAGCAAACGCTACGGGGTTGACCCAGAGTACTACATGACTAATGCCCTGCACTTACACGTGCCTGAAGGCGCAACACCCAAAGACGGTCCCAGTGCCGGCATTAGCATGACCACGGCGTTGCTATCGCTCGCCCTGAACAAACCGATCAAGAAAGACTTTGCCATGACAGGCGAGATAACGCTAACAGGTAAAGTGCTACCGGTTGGTGGAATACGTGAAAAGCTCATCGCCGCCCGGCGAGTTGGTATCAAACAAGTGATTTTGCCCGATGCCAATCAGGGTGATGTAAAAGAATTACCCAAGCATATTGTTAAGGGTTTAAAGGTGCATTTTGCAGCATCGTACGATGATGTTTTTCACATCTTGTTCAAGGCCCGTTAGCTATTTTTACTCTGACCCTTTAATTCCTAATTCCTTGCGATCCAGGCAAATCGCACTACGATATCCGGTGCTGTATCGATGGCCACATCTTCTGAAAAACTCAGCTCGTAGCTGCTGCGCGCACCGTTATACCGAAATCCCAAACTCAACTGGTTACCCATCTTGCCAAGCTCTCGAAGCTGACTGTTAAACACAGGCGAATGCCAATCAAGCTGACCGATAAAGGTTAGCGTTGGTGTCATTGTGGCATTAACACCCAACGCACCAAAAGCGGAAACCGGGTTTTGCTCGGCCAGCAGGTCATTGTTTCCAGCAAACAACAAACCTGCACTGCCCGACCATTGCCAGCGGGAGTGCGAGCCAAATGCACGCCAGGGTAATTGCGCATCGATAAAAACATCGAGCCCACCACTGCCCAAGAAGTTTTCCGACTTACCCAGCGGTAGCTTTGCGCCTAAACGAAACAAGGTGGTGTGGTCGTGACAACCGACACTTCTTTGTACCTGCAACTGCACGTCGCCAAACCCGTGTACCTCACCTGCTAAGGACTGCAGTTCGCCGTTTTTTTCGTAGGCGTATTGCAATTGGTTGTTAGGCCAGTCGCCGCGCTGTGCATCTGGCAATCCAAATACCCGGTGCCAATCATCCACCGGTTGATCAAACCAGCCAGATGAATGGGCCAAATACGCGGTTGCTGCGTTGACCTGCCAACAGGCATTGATGCGCCTGCTGATTCGCACGTTAAGCTGTGTGCTTTCACCATCCAGAAGTAAGCGTTCGCTATTGGCAAGCCCACCCATAAAAACATTGTTGTGCAACAACGATATTTGCAGCTCGTTTTTGCTTTGATTGTTGCTTCCTAACCGTCCGGCGGGCTCTGGCAAGCCGGTTTGCAACTTAATGGGGTCGAATGCACGCTGCTTGAAAAAAAAGCCCGAAGGCATGTCGGCCGCTGCGGCCAAGGATGATACAACCATGGATGATAAAATCAGGGCTGACGTGGCGGATACGCATAGGGCAATGGCAATTCGGCGAGGCTTCACAACAGCTCTTTGTTTTTTTATTTTGTGTAGCTTATAGAATTAGCACAGACGCTAGGATTTAATTTTGTTCACAACCGCAATGCCTGAGCGCTGATTACGCGCAAGTGCACACACAGCAAACGCAAGTATTAAGTGTACCGGCTGCAATGGCTCAGATGTCATCACCAATAAGTGATCTGGCTCGGGCAACACTCCCACGGGCGTTATCAGAAGCAGGACTGATTTCCAACACCTTGTTAAACGCCTCCAACGCCGCCTCATATCGACCTGCAGACATGAATATTAATCCTAAGCCTGAAAGCGCGCCAAAGTGGCGGGGTTCAAGCGCCAGTGTTTGTTTAATATCGGCAACCGATTTTCCGTGATTACCCATTAAATAATGCAAGGTGGCGCGCTTGTTCCACGCCTCTGCAAATAGCGGCGTGGAATCTACAAGCTGATCTGATAGCTGCAAAGCCAGCTCGTGCTGGCCCAACGACATAGCAGCATTCAGCTGCGACATCAGGTAAGTGGAATTGGAATCAGGTGCACTGAGCCAAGCCTGCCAAATCTTGTTTTGAATGTCTTGAGTCTGCGCGTTTGAATCGGCCTTTTGCAATTGCTCAAAGTAGCGATCGAGGGACTGATCATTCTGGTCGGCGTAGGCCGGGACAAGCAAGGTGCTAGTCAACCAAACCATCAGAACCACTGAAGTGGTTCTGATGAGCTGTTGGGTGAATGCACTTTTTGACATTAGGACATGTGTGCATACACGCATGTGGACATACGAATATGCTTTTTTTGGTTAATGGTTACTGCATTGGTTCAGAGCTATTGATCATTTCAACCAGCACTTTTGCTTCGCGATAACCTGGAATCGCTGTGCCGCTGTCCAGATAGATTAACGGCGTGCCGCGCAGGCCAACTTGACCGGCAAGCGCATAGTGCTGCTCGATAGGCGTCTCGCACTCATTGTGCTGGATAGGCTCACCTGCCTTGGCAGATGTCATCGCAGCTTGCGGATCGGCATCACACCAAACGCTTTCAAGCGCCACGGACGAATCGGTATCAAGCCCTGCTCTTGGGAACATGAGGTAGCGAACACTGACGCCTGCTTGTAGCAACGTATCGATTTCGCTGTGCAACAAACGGCAATAACCACAATTGATATCAGTAAATACGGTGATCGAACGACCGGTATCTTCACCATGCGGCTTGTACACCAGCATGTTGTCTTCACCCACGCTGTTGATTAACCCCATGTGAATACCCGACAGCCGTGATTCGGTCATGTTGGTTCCAGTATCAAGGTCAATAATCTCACCTTGAAACAAGGTTTTCATGGCGGCGTCTACATAAATGATGCGACCTTCGGTGATGACCTCAAACAGACCGTCGTAAGGAGCGGCAGTGAATGATTCGACCGGTACGCCAGGAAAGCGCTCCAAAAAAGCCTCGTAAATGGCTTTATGTTGCTCGTCACCCGTGCCGTCCAGAATGCCATCGGCAGGGTCGGATTCGTTATCCATTGTGGCCATGTCTTGCCCGGTGTGCTCTTGCATATCGGAGGGTTGCGCTGAATCGGCAGCTGCATCAGGTGCGGCTTCGGTATCAGTTGACTGCGCAAGAACGAATGCAGGCGAGCTGATAAACAACGCGCCGACGAGTAGAGCATGAATAGAACGTGACTTGATCATGAGGAGCGCCTGAAAATGATTAATGTATAGAGTCTTTTTTAGCATAAAGGTTCATCGTCGCACACGTATGTCGCACTGATTAACAAATTAACCTCGCGGATGATGCAAAGAATGCAAATATTTAAGCCGTTCGCGGGCAACATGCGTGTAGATTTGCGTTGTGGACAGATCACTGTGTCCTAGCAATAGCTGAACCACCCGTAAATCGGCATCGTTATTGACCAAATGTGTTGCAAATGCGTGTCTAAGCGTGTGAGGCGACAAATGCGCATTGATTCCCGCAACTGAGCCATAGACCTTAATACGATGCCAAAAGCTCTGTCTGGTCATCTCTCGGCCTCTGAGCGATAAAAACAAAGTACTGGATACGCCTTTCACCAGGTTATCGCGAGAATTTTTCGTATAACGTGCAACCCAATCACTTGCCGCTTCACCCATTGGTACCAGCCGCTCTTTGTTGCCCTTACCCCAAACCCTGACAACACCTTGATTCAAATTGACTTGATCAACCTGAAGCGTAACGAGTTCGGTGACTCGCAAACCACAGGCATACAGTAGCTCAAGCATGGCCCGATCGCGCAAACCAATGTCGGTGCTGACAACCGGCGCTTTCAGTAATTTGCGGACTTCGGTTTCGCTCAAGGTGGATGGCAATGGGCGACCAATGGTCGGCGCATCAATGAGCACGGTGGGATCGTCGCTGATGAATCGTTCGCGAAGCAAAAAACCATAAAAACGACGCAGTGCCGACAACATACGTGCGGCACTGCGGGCACTACCACCGGATTCGACACGGCTACCCAAAAAAGCCATGACATCTGATCTGTCTGCTTTTTTGAGTGTTGCGGTGGTGTTTTGCAAATACAAACCAAACAGTTTGATATCAGATTCGTATGCAGATACTGTGTGCTTGCTTAATCCGCGCTCCACGAGCAGCATGTCGCCGAACTGTAACAGCAGACGACGTGCGTCCTTATCAAGTACAGGCTTGTGCTCTTCGGTCGCGCTTTGCATGTACACATGTTAGCAAACAAACCATTGAACTTCGCACAGACGCCATGACCGACACGAAACACACTAGCCAAGTAACGGGTAAGCCCGCAAAAAAAGATGATTCCGATCCAAATTCAATCAGCATTCAGGCAGCCAAGGAAATCATCGCTGCCCGTCTGCTCAAAATCACTGACAAAGAATCTGTGGCAATGGATACAGCATACGGACGAATTCTGGCTTGCGATGTTGATTCACCCATTAATGTACCGTCGTTCAGAGCATCGGCGATGGATGGATATGCGTATCGACATGCTGAACGCGAAAACAAATTGCAGATCAGCGCGCAGTCGCTGGCGGGGCATCCAAGTGAAGATCACGCCAATGCCAACGAATGCCATCGCATAACCACCGGTGCACGCGTACCGGATTTTGCCGACACCGTAGTTCAGCAAGAAAACGTCTCGGTGAATAACAACACCATCACCATCAATCAACACTCAGACATATCTCATCACGTGCGAGCGGCAGGCTCGGACAGCACAAAAGGTGCTTCACTGATGCAACGCGGCCAACGTTTGGCTGCTGCTCAAATAGCCACGTTAACATCACATGGTTTCACTGAAGTTGAGGTTATTCGCCCCATAAAAATAGCGGTTTTTTCGACAGGTGATGAATTGGCTAAACCACAGGATAAGCTGCAACGCGGACATATTTACGATGCTAATCGAGCTTTAATCAGCGGCATTTTAAAATCGCCTGCCGTTGACATTAACGACTTGGGCATTGTTAAAGACACACCAGAGGCACTGCAAGAGGTATTTACGCTAAGCATGGATGCAGATGTGGTTATATCTTCGGGAGGGGTTTCTGTTGGTGATGCCGATTTTGTGCGCCCGGTGCTGGAACAAATGGGCGAATTACACATGTGGAAAATTGCCATGAAACCTGGCCGACCACTGACGTTTGGAAATCTGGCAAAAAATAACGCCTATTTCGGTTTGCCCGGCAACCCAGTTTCTGCTGCCATAACTTGCATGGTGTTTGTACTGCCAGCACTTCAACTATTAACCGGGCAACCCGTGAAAGAATTACCCCGAATCAAAGCCACGCTAAAAACAACGCTGACTAAAATGCCTGGCAGAGTGGAATATCAACGCGGAGTGCTCACACTGGAAGAAAACGGCCTTTGGTCGGTTTCCACAACCGGCATACAGGATTCGCATGTGGTTACATCCCTCCATCACGCCAATTGTTTCGTGGAACTCGCCTATGAGAGTGCCGGCGCTCAGGCATCAGAGGAAGTGATGGTTATTCCGTTTGCGCATTTCTCCGAATCGTTACTTTAACGACTAAGCGCCGTTGCCGACGCGTTTATGCGAGGCGAGCGCATCTAAGACGTGCGCGTCCGAGACGTGATTATTTGAAGCGTGGAGTGTGGCAGAGATAGGTTGAAAAAACTGTGTGGAACCGAACCACGGCGGGCAAACGCCGCCATGGTCCAGTTTTGTACCGAAACTAAGGTACGAGAGTAAAAAGTTACTTCTTCTTAGAACGTTTCTTCTTACTCTTCTTTTTAGCGGCCTTCTTCTTGGCACGCTTCTTTCCAGCTGACTTCTTCTTAGCGCGCTTCTTACCAGCGGCCTTCTTCTTGGCACGCTTTTTACCAGCGGCCTTCTTCTTGGCGCGCTTCTTACCAGCTGCCTTTTTCTTAGCGCGCTTCTTGCCAGCTGCCTTCTTCTTGGCGCGTTTCTTACCGGCTGACTTCTTCTTAGCGCGTTTTTTGCCCGCCGATTTCTTCTTGGCGCGCTTCTTACCCGCTGCCTTTTTCTTGGTAGCGCGTTTCTTGGTTACTTTTTTCTTGGCTTTCTTCTTAGTAGCCTTTTTCTTGCCAGCGGCCTTTTTACGGCGTGCCGTTGACTTCTTCTTTCCAGCCTTTTTACGGGCTGCTTTCTTTTTTCCAGCTTTAGCAGGTGATGCTTTTGCCGGTTTACTGATTCGAGCCATGGATAACTCCTGACGAATGAATGTTAAACAAATAATTAAACAAAAAATCAGGAGCCTGGAAATCCTGACTCCTCAGCAGTCAATAAAGATGACTACGTACTAACATCCAAAATACAGGCCAACGCATCAATACATTCGTTGAACAGCATTTTAGAATCACTTGATTGCATGCATCCAAGCAAGCGAATCGAATAAATTCAAGTTCAAGCAAACAACATAACTTCAACTTCTACGGTGCGCATTGTCCACATAGTTCATACTTATTTCAACTACAAGTTATATTTTTTATAAAATTAATTTAGTTGAACTTACTGATTTTACAAATCAAACCGTCATTTTTATACAAACCACAAAGCTATCGGATTTCATTATTTATCTGTATACACAGTGTTTCAGGTATATATTCAAAAAATAATCATGCAAAACAATTCATCTTTACAGCCTTTTGTTTTTCGGCGGCTTGCCGCATTTGTTTACGATACATTTTTGTTGATTGCAGTGTTTTTCGTCGTTACAAGCATTGCGATGGTGTTCAACAAGGGTCAAGCCATAACAAATCCACTGTTTTATCTATTGCTATACGCAGTCGGATTTATGTTCTTTAGTTGGTTTTGGCGCAAGTCGGGACAAACATTGGGTATGCAAGCCTGGCGAATACAAGTTATCAGTGAGACAAGCGAGCAATTAACTTATAAACAGTGTCTGTTGCGCTATGTCATTGCGACTTTACTGTTTGGTTTTACCTTGCTTGCGGCATTGCTTTCAAAGCAAGGAAAAGCGCCACACGACAGTTTATCGAGAACAAGAATTATATTTAAAAACAAAGAGTTATAAATACTTCTTAAGAAATAAATCAAACCTATGCATCGCTTTATTTCGCGATTTATTAAGTTTATAAAGTGAAGTCTACGCAGACGTTAGTTAAGCGCTTCGTTGTATACCCAAGATAGCAACAACCAGAAAACATATTAGCGGTAATGCCGCGCTAACCAATGGCGACATGCCGTTTGCTAAAGCCAATTGCGTTAACAGTTTGTTAACAAGTACATAAACAATACCCAACATAATCCCGATAAAAATCTTTTGACCAGCCCCCCCAGATCGTTGGGATGCAAAAACAAACGGCAACGACAACATCAACATCACGATAGTGGCAAACGGGCTGGCAATTTTGGACCAAAACGCCAGTTCGACGTTACGACTATCGAGTTGATTGTCTTTTAAATACTGTATTTGATCGTACAAGTTTCGGGCTGAAAGGCTTTCAGATGACCCTTTCAGGCTTTTTAGCACATCAACACTCACCAAACTTGGCAACGCTGCGCCCGTGTTAGCTTCGCCTGTTATGTCACTCCACAACTGCTCATCAACACGCTCCGTTTTTACGTCTTCACCACTGAATTTTGTGATTTCTATGTCTTGCAACAACCAATCATTGGAATTGTTGTCGGCAGATTTAACCGCGCGAGCCGCCTGAATAGAATTAAGCAGTTCAACACCATCAAATTCGTGAACGTGAACGTCGAGCAAGGTGAAATCTGGCATTACCGTTGAAATATTGACGTATCGCGTACCTGATTTTATCCATAAACCGTTTCTGCCCTTCACGGATAAGCGTTTTTCAAGCGCTGTTAAACGTATCTCTTCTGCTATTTGCTCGGCTTTGGGCATGATGGTTTCGCCCAACAAAGCAATTAGCAGCATTAATGCAACACCAGTCATTAAAACAGCGCGAATGATTCTGCCGTTAGAGATACCAGCTGCGCGCATAACGGTTAATTCGCTGTTGGATGCCATAGCGCCGAGCCCGAGTAAGCTACCGAGTAAAACGGCCGGTGCAAATAGCAGGTAGGCTTTACTCGGTAAAGTGAGAAAGATGTACTGCGCAGCATTGGTAAGTGAATAATTTCCTTTACCAACATCGTCTAACTCACTGATAAATCCAAATATCCCAGCCAATGCAACTAAAGTCAGTAACACCAGCATACTGGTAGTGAGAATGGAGCGACCTATATATCGATCTAAAATGCCAAACATGATGCTGTTGCCCTATGTTGCTGCCGCTTTACGCGAGTCTTTAAACCAACTCCAGCCAACGCGCTTAATCAATAGATAAATCACTAACAACAACACGGCTATATGCACGGGCCACAAACCAACCCACGGAGAAATGGTTCCGTTCGCTATCCACTTGCGCGCCAGAACCAACAAGTTTGCATAAGGAATATAAATAAGTATGGCGATAGCAATTTTACCGAATCGCCCTTCACGCGGCGATGTATAACTTAGCGGTACCGCCAACAGCGCCAGTAACAATGCCGCCAACGGAATGGAAATGCGCCACTGCACTTCGGCACGATCAACCAGGTCGTCACTGGCCCAAAGCTGCTTCAGCGTTTTACTGCGACGCTGCAATCGGGGTTCAGCGAGCTCGGTTTTGGGTCGCAATACTCCCTGGCGTTTAAATTCGGTGACCGTATAGTCAGCATCTCCGGGCTGCCCCATACTGGTTTGACCATCACTGAATATTAAAAACTCATCACCGGTACTCTCATTGACCTGGTACGAAGCTATGCGTGCGGTATCGATAACCGGTGGGGCTTTCTCCTGCTTGCGGTACATAAACACGTCGTTAAACTGAGATTTATCAGCCGAGATTCCGCGCACGAACAACACCGTGCTGCCATCACTGGATTCGATGAATTTACCCGGTGACAACAAGCTGATGGCAGATTTTTCCTGAAATTCTTTCTTTATCAGTTGCTCGTATCGCGCCGCCCACGGTGAGGCAAATATGGTTAAGGCCGCAATGAGTAGCACGCCAATCATGCCGATAATGGCGGTTGGTCGCAGTAAATCTATCCAGCCAGAGCCAGTTGCCTGCATAACGGTCATTTCGTTGTCTCGATAGAAGCGACCGTGTGCCAACAGAATACCCAGATAGAGCCCAAGCGGGATGAGCGTGACCAACAAGCTGATGGATTGCACCGCGACCAGTATCAATAAAACATCGGCAGAGATTGCACCATCGGTGACTTTGCTGAGCCCACGGGCCAGCACGTTGCCTATCATGATGACCAAAAGCACCAGAGTGACCGCAATCCAGGTCACCCCCATCTCCTTCATCAAATAACGATCGAGTATGCGCACAAGTGTGAAAAATTAAACCATTGGATCAGAATCTAGCACTTCCTATCGCTCGCCGCTTAGGTGACGACAACATTCAGACACATTAAACTAGTCAACACGGGCAAAATTGGCATCTAACCACATCGTGAGTGTTAAATAATGGATATAAAAGTTTCCGCGACCGCACCTGCTAAGCAAACCAACGCGACGCTGGTTGTTCCACTGCATAAAAAAATCTCCGGTGTTTGTGCCGATATCAATAAGCGCTGCGACAACGCCATTTCCCGGGCAGTAAAGCGTGGTGATGCAAAGGCCGAGCATGCCAGCGCTCTAATGCTGTTCGAATTAAAAAAAGTGGCCAGTGATCGCGTGATGCTGGTTGGCGCGGCCGAACCTAATAAATCATCACGAGCGCAATTTCGTACCTACTGCGAAACGATTGCAACGACCCTAAAAGACAGCGGGTCTTCGCTGGCCATAATCCATTTAGAAAAATCCGTGTTGGTAAAAAATGTCGACACGGCCTGGCATGTGCAAACACTGGCGCAAACATTGGTTCAGTCGCAATACACATTCGATTTACATTCTGCAAAGAAATCGCCTGCACCCACACTGAAAAAATGCATCATCGTAGTGCCAAAATCTGAGACACGAGCCAGTGCCAAAGCAGCTGCACAAGGTGTCGCTATTGCCAACGGTCAGGCCTTGGCTCGAGATTTAGGCAACCTGGCACCCAATATTTGCACACCGGTGTACCTGGCAAATAAAGCGAAGGCTTTGGCCAAAACCAACTCTAAAATGACAACCAAAATTCTCACTGAAGCTCAAATGAAAAAGCTGGGCATGGGCGCTTTTCTGTCTGTCTCACAAGGTAGTAGGCAAGAAGCCCGGCTCATCTGCATGGAGTATCGCGGCACCGATTCAAAGAAAAAACCCACCGTGCTGCTGGGTAAAGGAGTGACGTTTGATACAGGCGGCATTTCCATCAAACCTTCTGCTGCCATGGACGAAATGAAATTTGATATGTGCGGTGCTGCCAGTGTCTTTGGCGCAATGAAAGCCATCAGCGAGCTATCACCAAAATGCAATGTCATCGGTGTGGTTGCCGCAGCCGAAAACATGCCCGATGGCAATGCATCACGACCGGGTGATGTGGTTACCACCATGTCGGGACAAACCGTTGAAATTCTCAATACCGATGCCGAAGGTCGGTTGGTGTTGTGCGACTCACTCAGCTACGTTGAACGCTATAAACCTGCAGCCGTCATCGACGTTGCTACCTTAACCGGCGCTTGTGTGGTCGCACTGGGCAAAGTGTCCTCCGCAATTATGAGTAACGACAGTGAGTTAGCAGACACACTTTACGAAGCAGGACAAACAACAGGTGACTTAGCCTGGGAATTACCGCTGTGGGACGAATACCAATCCCAATTGGATTCAAACTTTGCTGATATGGGTAACATTGGCGGCAGCCCCGCTGGCGCAATCACAGCCGGGTGTTTTTTATCGCGCTTTGCCAACAACTATAAGTGGGCACACCTGGACATCGCTGGTGTGGCCTGGCTCGGTGGTGCGGCCAAAGGCGCAACAGGGCGCCCTGTGCCCCTACTCATGGAATACGTTTTGTCGAATGCTTAGTCGGAAACTAATGAGCGGGAAACTAAAATGACACGCGTTGATTTCTATGTTTTATCCGATAACGAGCTGCTTAATCGCATCTTGCTTGTCTGCAAACTGGCTGAGAAAGCTTTTCGCCACGATAAGCCGGTGTTCATCCACTCGGACGATGCCGAATTGCTCACCCAGCTGGACGAGCAACTCTGGCAATTTCGGCCCGACAGCTTTGTACCACACCGACTGCTGGCACCAAACGAGGCTGCCAGCACCGTAGATTCTGAACCGGTGCATCTTTCAAAGGGCGAACCAGGCAATGACAGGCGCGTTCTGATCAATTTGGCCAGTACAGTGCCACCTTTTTTTAGTCGCTTCGAACGCACACTTGAGGTGGTCAATCAGGCCGAAAATGTGCGCGAAAGTGGCCGCGATCGCTACCGATTCTACCAACAGCGGGGTTATCCGCTACAACACCATAAAATGTAGTCCTATACTCACTGGTTACTTAAGTCATTTTTCAAGTGAGGTCCGCAGATACTTGCCTTTGACAGGCGGTAGAAACAGACCAAAAGCTAACTAAAGAGTGATAACCATGAGACACGAAGAAGACGATAGCGTGCCAGTACTCAATGCCGTGGTCGAATCCGGTAACGAATCCATCATTCAAAGCAGCCGACTGGGTCGCGAGGTGCTGCGCGAGCTGGAACAGCTGCAGCAAAGCGACCCGGTAAAGTTCGTCTTACACGACCACATCCTTGAAAATGAAGAGGAAGAAGGCGATCCCCAACCCAGCCCTGAGCGCCAATTGGATCTCAAGATGGGTGATTCGGAGGAAATTAATGCGCCCAATGATGACAGCTCAGATGCAATTGAGCTTATGATTGACGAAGTCGTTGATCGACATATCGTCGAATTGCGTAAAGATATTCGACATCTGCTAACTCGATTGAAACAACAAACCTGACCCCGCTGCACATCCATGGATAAATCCTACGACCCCAAGTCTATCGAACAACGTTGGTACCAGACCTGGGAGGATAACGGCTATTTCGCACCCAGTGGCGATGGGGACCCCTACTGCATCATGATCCCACCGCCGAACGTAACCGGCACCTTACACATGGGGCACGCGTTCCAGGACACCATCATGGACTCCCTGATTCGTTATCACCGAATGTGTGGCTTCAATACTTTGTGGCAACCGGGTTGCGATCATGCCGGCATTGCAACGCAAATGGTGGTTGAACGACAACTGGCTCGCGAAAACACCGATCGCCATGCGTTAGGCCGCGAAAAATTCATTGACCGTGTATGGAGCTGGAAAGAAGAATCCGGCGGCACCATCACCAAGCAGCTACGCCGCCTCGGTGCATCGCCTGATTGGTCGCGTGAACGCTTTACCATGGACGAGGGAATGTCTGATGCGGTGCAGCATGTGTTCATTCGCTTGTTCGACGACGGCATTATTTACCGTGGCAAACGCCTGGTTAACTGGGATCCGGTCATGCACACGTCCCTGTCAGACCTGGAAGTGATACCAACCGAAGAAAACGGTTCGCTATGGCACTTTAAATACCCACTGACCGATGGTAGCGGTCATGTCACTGTTGCAACCACAAGACCAGAGACCATGTTGGGTGATACCGCGATTGCCGTTCACCCAGACGACGAGCGCTTCACTGCATGGATTGGTAAAACGGTTACCCTGCCCTTGGTTGGCCGCGAAATACCCATCATTGCAGACGATTATGTTGATCCTGAGTTTGGCTCTGGCTGCGTAAAAATAACACCCGCACACGATTTCAATGACTACGCCATTGGGCAGCGACACAACCTGGATATCATCAACATTCTTGATATCAGTGCCACGCTCAATGAAAACGTGCCCGAAGCGTACCGTGGCCTTGACCGGTACGATGCACGTAAAAAAGTGGTTGCCGATATAGAAGCACTTGGCCTGCTCGACAAAATCGATCCGCACAAGCTCATGGTGCCACGAGGTGATAAATCGGGCACAGTGGTAGAGCCATACCTTACCGACCAATGGTACGTTGATTTAACCCGCGACAAACAACCCGATGGCAGGCCTGGCGGCAAGAGCGCGATTACCGATCCGTCGCTTGCTGCGGTTAAAACCGGTAAAGTGCGTTTTGTTCCAGAGAACCATGCCAACACTTATTACCAATGGCTTGAGAATATTCAGGACTGGTGCATCAGCCGGCAAATCTGGTGGGGGCATCGCATACCTGCCTGGTACGACGAACAAGACAATATCTACGTTGCGGAAAACGAAGCCGCCGTGCGCAAAAAATATTCACTTAACGACAACATCAAACTGCGTCAGGAAGAAGACGTGCTCGATACCTGGTTTAGCTCTGCCCTGTGGCCGTTCTCAACATTGGGCTGGCCCGAAAAAACCAAAGCACTCGACGACTTTTATCCAGGTTCGGTTCTGGTTACCGGTCACGACATCATCTTTTTCTGGGTTGCCCGCATGATTATGTTTGGCACCTACTTTATGGATGGCGAAGTACCGTTTAAAGACGTATACATGCACGGCCTGGTGCGTGACACCGACGGTCAGAAAATGTCTAAGTCAAAAGGCAACGTGCTTGACCCACTCGACATCATCGACGGTATCGAACTTGAAGACCTGGTCACTAAGCGCACCAGCAATCTGATGCAAGATCGCACCGGCCCTAAAATAGAAAAACAGACGCGCAAAGACTTTCCCGACGGGATTGCCTCTTACGGGACCGATGCGTTACGGTTTACGTTTGCCTCGCTGGCCTCCAATGGTCGCGATATTCGTTTCGACATGAAACGGGTTGAAGGTTATCGCAACTTTTGCAACAAGCTGTATAACGCCACCCGATATGTACTAATGAACACCGAAGGGCTCGATGCCAGTAAAGCCGGCGTTGAGCTCAACACCATTGATCGTTGGATAATCAGTCAACTACAGCATACCGAAGCTACCGTTGCCGAACATATAGCTGACTACCGCTTTGATTTGGCTTCAACTGCCATGTACGAGTTTGTCTGGAACGAGTACTGCGACTGGTACCTTGAATTAGCCAAACCGGTGTTAACCGGTGATGCAAGTGATGCGCAAAAGCACGCAACGCGCACAACGCTGGTTCGCGTGCTTGAGGCCACACTGCGCCTGACGCACCCGATAATGCCGTTCATTACCGAAGAACTTTGGCAGCAAGTTGCGCCTCTGGCTGGCAAAAGCGGCCCCAGTATATCTTTGCAACCCTACCCTAAAAGTGACGCTAACAAAATTGACCAAAAGGCACTGGACGACATTGAATGGGTAAAGCGTGTGGTCATGGGCGTTCGAAAAATACGTTCAGAAATGAACATCAACCCCGGCAAAAAGCTCGACCTGAAAGTCGTTGATGCAAACAGCGATGATGTGGCCAAATTAAATGAACACCGCAGCCTGCTATCGTTTGTGGCACGCCTGGCCGATATTGAAGTACTAAGCCCAAATGATGATAAGCCAGATTCTGCCATAGCGCTGGTCGATCATATGCAGCTGCTGATTCCTATGGCGGGCTTGATTGATAAAGAAGCCGAATTAAAGCGACTCAATAAAGAAATTGATCGCTTAACAGGTGAGGTAAAACGCCTGACGGCCAAGCTTGGTAACCCAGGCTTTACCGATAAAGCACCGGCTAAAGTAGTCGATGCCGAAAAATTAAAGCTCAGCGACGCTGAAGGTGCTTTGGCGCAATTGAAAAAACAGCTTGAGAAAATTGAAGCGCTATAATTAAGCGTTTTTACTTTGAAGCAAATAAAAAACGCCCCACAAGCTGGGGCGTTTTTTTAATCTGCTTAGCCAGAGCGATCGCCTGAGCGTCTTGGCTAAATAGTTAACGCTGGGTTAGTTAACGCTGGGTTAGTTGAACAAAACCCAGCACTAACTGACGAGCGTTCCGTCCAGTATGGTTAGCGCTGCTAACGAATCGCCGTCAGTCACAATCGACATATTCTTTCTTAGCGCATCAGAGAGTTGAAATGTGCGTTTTGAAACACTGCTGCCATCGAGCACAACGGCGTGCGGCTGCATAGGCACACTAACACTGGCACCTGCCGGCAAACGCAACTTACCGTCTTTTAGTAAGGCATCAAAATCAAACAGACCGCGCGCGGTAGTAATTTGCGTTGGGGTAAGTTGCGTAATAGTGGTGTCGGTCGGGCTGATGTTAGTTAACACAACTTCAAGATCATTCTTAACAGGAGAAATTCGTGTAGACACTTGAATGTCTATGATGTCGCCGTAAACCGAGTTTGCGCGCAGTGCATCAGCATTTGTGGCCGCACCTACGCTGGTTGATAACTTGGATAAAACGCCAGTAGATGTTGTTGCGGCAACAGCACCTACGCCAATACCGGCAACGCGCTTTAACGTGGTTCTTTTAGTCTGATCGACCATGGGGCTTCCTATTCAGTGGACAAAAAGCGGTACAACTATCTGCGTACCTCAGCTCAATAATGTGGTGTGAGCGCACTAAATCCAAATAAAACGACCCGGATATCACATTTGCTAACAGTTTAATCACGCAATTTTTGACAATTTGCGCTTATTACATGCGCTATGCAACACGAGGTTCACGCAAGCTTTACGTATCGATACTGGTGCACCGACATCGTGCCTGCTAAGCAGCAGCACTGAAGCCTTTATCAATGGCCGATAAAATTTGTGTCACATCATCCTCTGTGACAACCAACGGTGGAGACATAATCATGTTAGGTCCAGACACTCTCACCATAACGCCATGGTCGTAAACTGCATTTTGAATGTTGCCAATAGTTGCTGCATCCAATACGGCTTTGGTATCACGGTCTGAAACCAGCTCGAGTGCGTTCATTAAGCCTGCTCCACCGCGAACATCACCAATGACCGCGTGTTTTTGTTGCAGCTGCAGTAAGCCTGCCATCATTTGAGTGCCGCGTGCCGCTGCATTTTCATTGACTTTAAGCCTTTGGGTTTCCTGTAAACAGGCAATAGCAGCTGCCGCACCCACTGGATGACCCGAGTACGTGTAACCACTGCCTATGGCCGCTTTGCCGGTATCGTCGTTTTCAAATACTTCGGCAATGTGATCGCTGATCATCACAGCACCAAAAGGAAAATACCCGTTAGTGATGGCTTTAGCCGTACAAGAAAAATCAGGCTTTACACCCCAGTGTCGCGAACCACTCCAGCTACCAGTACGCCCGTAACCGGTTATTACTTCATCGGCGATCAGCAATATGCCGTGTTTATCACACAGGGCTCGCACGCCCGGCATGAAACTCTCGTGCGGCACAATGACACCACCTGCACCCAATACCGGCTCCATGATAAATGCTGCGATGGTGCTTGCGCCTTGATAATTGATTTCATCTTCTAATGCAGCAAGACAAAGTTGGGCAAGCTTGGCAGGATCGGTTTCGTTAAAAGGGTTTCGATAGGTATAAGGAGCGGGAATGTGAAAGCAACCGGGCATGAGTGGTTCGTACTGTGTTCGAAAGTTTGCATTACCATTAACCGACGCACCTCCGGTATGGGTTCCGTGATACCCCTTTTTTAAGGACAGGTATTTTGTTCTGCCTGCCTCACCACGAACTTTATGGAACTGCCTTGCCAGGCGTAAAGCAATTTCAACACTGTCTGAACCACCACTGGTAAAAAAGGCGCGAGTTAAGCCATCAGGTTCAAAGAATTCGCGCAACATAAAGCTTAGCTCGATGACGGCATCATTTGACGTACCTCGAAACGTTGAGTAATAAGGCAATTGCTGCAACTGAGCACTAATAGCGTCTTTAACCACATCGGCAGAGTAACCAAGATTGACATTCCACAATCCGCCTACCGCGTCGATGGTTTCACTGCCATCAACATCGGTGATTCTGACTCCCTGCCCACCGGTTATTATTCTGGGTTCATTTTTTAGTGAGTCCGCCGGGTGCGCCATGGGATGCCACATGTGACGGGCATTATTGGCTTTTAAAAAGTTTTCGTTTTTCATGGTAGGGAAACTCGTTCTGTGGGGTTCAGCCGGGCCCGCGGCCCAAACGCGTTTAGATGTTGACAGAAAGGGCTTTTTCGGTCAACGTTCTGGCGCTTGCATCGGTGTTTCTTCAAGCCATTGCATCGCTGCTCAACAAGTGACATGACCAATCACCAAAGTCACATGGTCAATTGGACAATAAGTGAATCGGAAAGTGAATCGGAACAGTAAAATTGCTTGACCAAAACAAAATTAACGCGCTAAGCGACACCGCCATTGCGCCTCGCGGATTATTGATAGACGGCCAGATCAAACCCAGCCAGTCTGAGCAAACACTTGATGTTCTTTCACCAATAGATGGCAGCCACTTAACGACCATAGCGGCGGCAACAAAGAACGATGCAGACTTGGCAGTGACTGCGGCGCGACAAGCGTTCGACGATGGTCGTTGGCGCAACATGCCACCAGCAGAGCGTAAAAAAATACTATTAAAGTGGGCTGACTTAATCGAAGCCGAAGCCCTGGAACTTGCCGTGCTGGGTGTACGTGATAATGGCACCGAAATCAGTATGGCTTTTAAAGCTGAATGCGGATCAGCTGCAGCAACCATACGATATTACGCTGAAGCCATTGATAAACTCTATGGGCAAATCGCACCTACTGCACCAGAGTTTTTAGGCTTAGTGCACAACGAACCTATTGGCGTTGTGGCGGCCATTATTCCGTGGAATTTCCCGTTAATGATTGCGGCATGGAAACTTGGCCCGGCACTGGCTGCTGGTAATTCCGTTGTTCTAAAGCCATCTGAAATGGCATCGTTGTCTTTGCTGCGTTTGGGTGAACTTGGTTTGCAAGCAGGTCTGCCAGATGGTGTTTTAAATGTTGTTACTGGCAAGGGTATAGACGTTGGTGAAGTCCTGTCTCACTCAATGGATGTGGATGTCATGGTGTTCACCGGTTCTGGAGCAACCGGTCGACGCCTGTTGGAGGCCTCAGCTCGCTCTAATTTAAAACGTTGTTATCTCGAACTGGGTGGTAAGTCTGCGAATGTTGTATTTGCCGATACCAAAAATCTGGAACAGGCAGCAACGGTAAGCGCCGCCGGTATTTTTAGAAACTCAGGGCAAGTGTGTGTGGCCGGCTCTCGATTGCTGGTTGAACAATCGATACACGATGACTTCGTAGCAGCGCTGGCACAGGCTGCTGCTGCCATGAAAGTGGGCAACCCCCTGGATATAACCATAAACAGTGGGGCCGTAAACAATGCAGCACAACTAGCACAAAACCTAAAGTTTGTAGAAATCGCTCAAAGCGAAGGTGCTACTTTGTATGCTGGTGGTAAGCAATTACATAAACAAACCGGTGGCTACTACATGGAACCCACCATTATCACCAATGTTAAAAAGCAAGATACACTTGCCCAGCAGGAAGTCTTTGGACCCGTGTTGGCAGTAACAACATTCCAAGACGAGGCCGAGGCAATTGAACTGGCTAACAGCACAGACTTCGGCTTGGCTGGCGGTTTATGGACTAGCGATTTCAGTCGTGCCCACAGAATGACGCGCGCCATGCGCACTGGTGTGGTTCACGTAAACACTTACGGCGGAGCCGACATCAGCGTTCCCATGGGCAGTGTCAAACAATCCGGTAACGGCCACGATAAATCGCTGCACGCGTTTGACAAATACATAGATTTAAAAACAGCGTGGTTTAAGTTATGAATAAAGCGCCACTCATAAATCAGCCTTTAAGTTATGCGAGTTAATGTAGCCATCATTGGTGGCGGTCCTTCCGGATTGTTGTTGGCTCAACTGCTGCATCAATCAGGCATTGATGCCATTGTGTTGGAAAGGAAAACACGCGAATACGTGTTGTCTCGCATTCGGGCTGGCGTGCTGGAGCGAGGCATTGTCGACTTAATGGTAAAAGCCGGTGCGGCGGACCGTCTACAAGCTGAATCCTTTACCCACGATGGTACTGTCATCGCCTACAAAGGTGAATCATTTGCCATTCCGTTCAGCAAATACACAGCTCACCCTGTCACCGTTTACGGACAAACAGAATTAACACGCGATTTGTACGACGCCAGAGAAGCGGTTAATGGAAAAACACTGTTTAACGTGGAAGACGTTGTCATCAACAATGCAAAAAGCAGCTCACCGAGTATCGATTGTATTGTCGATGGCAAGCAGGTGCACATCGACTGCGATTACATAGCGGGCTGCGACGGATTTCACGGCGTTAGCCGCCAGACCATACCGCCAGAGGCTCGCCGTGAATACGAAAAAAACTATCCGTTTGGTTGGCTGGGTATATTGTCGGAAACGAAACCAGTACACGAAGAGCTTATCTACGCAAATTCGGACAGAGGGTTTGCATTATGTTCTATGCGCAACGAGCGCCTTAGTCGATACTACTTGCAGTGCGATACCAATGATCATATTGATAATTGGTCCGACGCACAGTTCTGGGATGAGTTAAAAAAACGCATCCCGGAAAAATTTGCCGATACATTGGAAAGCGGCCCATCAATAGAAAAATCAATCGCCCCACTACGTTCGTTTGTGTGCGAACCCATGCAGTGGGGGCGCTTGTTTTTGTGTGGTGATGCAGCGCACATCGTCCCCCCAACCGGTGCAAAAGGCTTGAACACAGCTGCCTCTGATGTACACTACCTGTTTACTGCCCTCAAACAATGGTATGCAGAAAAAGACCATCAATTGCTGGACACTTATTCGCAAACGGCACTTAAACGCGTGTGGAAAGTAGAACGATTCAGCTGGTGGATGACCACCATGTTGCACCGCTTTCCTGATCAAAGCGACTTCGATTTGCAAATCCAATCAGCCGAACTGGACTTCTTACGTGAGAGTGAGTCGGCACAGGCCAGCCTTGCTACCAACTATGTTGGATTACCCTATTAGACAATGCTTTGTAGACACTGTTTTGCAGCTGCAAACAGCGGCTTAGCTCGACGCGATTAAATACTTAACCAAAAGCCAGATACACAACAAAAAAATGAGAGTACCGATAACCCCACCCACAATAAAGTGAATGGGCTTACCGTGGGTAAAGTCCCGCTCTTTGTTTTTAGAAGATTGAACGCCAAGCATGGCTGCGCCAACACTTTGCATAACAGCAAAAAAACCTGTGCCGCTTCGTTCAGGCAGCACGTCTTGCTTCGCATTGCCATTGCGCTGCGATTCTATGTCTTTCGGTTGATTTTCCTGGGACACATCAATGCAATAGTTTTACTGAGGAATTTAACACTGGATAGGTTTAGAAGCGAAAGCCGACTTTCAAACTACCGGAACTATGATCGCCGGTTTTGTCAGCCTCAAGTGTCAAATTCAATAACGCCAGATTGACATTTAAACCCGCAAACATTTTGGTCTGGCTTAACGTTTCTTCTGCCAGGGTTTCCGTGTCCACAGGCGTGGCAGTGGTGCGAACCACACCCAAACCAGCATAAGGTGTGAGCATCAGAAAACCTTTGGACACAGAAATATCCACACCGATGTTTTGCATGTCCAGCTCATCCACGCCCTGCAAGACGGTTCCACTGGCTCGTACGCCCACCGCCGGCAAAGCGACATTACCTTCCAGAATGGCATAGCGGATTTCTGCACCAAGCACTCTGATGTCGGTTCCTGGTGCGGCACTGACAGAAGCACCAACATCGATACCAAACGGCAGTCCTTTGTGTACCGTAAGACGCGGCAAAGCGATACCGGCTACATCAAAATCACCTTCACTGGCCAGATCAAATATTGCATCGGTTTCAATGGTGGTGTAAGACACGCTTAAACCCACATCAAAACCTAAAATACCCAGCGGCTCTGGCGGGGTCACTCCCTTGTACTGAATTGCAGCAGCCACGTTTTCTGAGAACTTAACAAATTGTGCTTGGTCAAGCGCATCCAGCGTGTTGAACGATGCGGCCTGTGACACAGAGGTACTCAACAATAAAACTAAGCCGATTAAGCGATTCATAACGTCTCCTGATTATTTATTCTGCAGCACCATCGATTTCGGCCTGCTCCAGTGCCTGCATGTTTTCCAGCAGTTGGTCTTCCAGTTCAGACACCTTGGTTTTCTGTTGTACTTCCAGAGCCAATAGCTCTGCCAACTTTGATTTGTTCTCAGAATTGTATAGCTCATTGGATGCCAAACTGTTACGTGTTTCTGACAGTTGAGTTACCCATTGCTCCAGTTGTCGCTCAGATTTTTCTATGGCTTTACGTAAGGGGCGCAGTTTGGCACGCGCCTGGGCCTCATCACGCTTTTGCTGTTTACGATCAACAACGGTTTCACTCATTGTGACAACACCGTCATCGTTTTGTCCTCGACTGCCCGATTTACTGCGATAGTCAGCAAGCCAGCGTGCATAACCATCAAGATCATCATCAAACGGCTGCACCGAGCCGTCGGCCACCAACTGCAAATCGTCCACGACAGAGCGTAATAAACTGCGATCGTGCGATATGACCAGCAGCGCGCCACTGTATTGTTGCAATGCTTCAGCAAGGGCGTCGCGCATTTGTATGTCCAGATGGTTAGTTGGCTCATCAAGCAGTAAAAGATTTGGTTTGGCATACACGATTAGTGCAAGTGCTAGCCGTGCCCGCTCACCACCTGACATTGTTTTGGCGCTTTGCAAAGCCTGATCACCAGAAAAACCAAACCCGCCAAGGTAATTACGCGCTTCACTGTCGCTGATAAGCGGGTCTACTGCCATTAAGGCCTGTAAGGCTGTGTGCTCATCGCGCAATTGATCCACTTGATGCTGAGCAAAATAACCAAGCGCCAGCTTTTGTGCAGGCAAGCGTTCGCCATTGAGTAAGGCCAAGTCACCCACTATGGCTTTTATCAGGGTGGACTTACCAGCCCCGTTTGCACCCAACAAACCTATACGCTCACCGCTCTGTACGCTGAAATTGATGTTGCCCAGAATGGCGGTGTTGTCGTAGCCGATATCTGCATTTCGCAGCAACACCAAAGGGCTTGGCAAGGCATCAGGCTCACGAAACGAAAACTGAAACGGTGAATCAACATGCGCTGGTGCCAGCGTGGTCATACGCTCCAGCATTTTTAATCGACTTTGTGCCTGTTTGGCTTTGGTGGCTTTTGCACGAAAGCGATCAACAAAGGATTGCATTTGTGCCATGGTTTGTTGTTGCTTGACGTACATGGCTTGCTGATTTGCTAATCGAGCCGCCCGTTGCTGCTCAAACGATGAGTAGTTGCCGGTAAATAGCGTCGCGGTTTTTTGTTCTATATGAAGTGTATGCGTGGTAATACGATCAAGAAATTCTCGGTCGTGCGAAATCATCAATAGCGTGCCTTCACGTGCGCGCAGCCAGTTTTCCAGCCAAAGTACCGCGTCCAGGTCAAGGTGATTGGTTGGCTCATCGAGCAGCAGCAAATCACTGGGGCTCATTAAAGCCTGCGCCAAATTAAGCCGCATGCGCCAGCCACCGGAAAAATCTGAAACAGGTAACTGATGCTGCTCAGTTAAAAAACCGAGGCCATTGAGCAAAGCACCGGCGCGCGCCTTCACACTGTAGCCACCTGCCTGATCGTAGTCAGCCAGTAGCTCTGCGTGTTTCTCGCCGTCTTCTTTAACACCTTGCAACGCTTGCTCGACCGATCGTAACCGTTTATCACCATCAATAACGAATTCAATGGCAGGAGCTTCTGAGCTGTGTGATTCCTGAGCAACATGCGTGACGCTAATACCCTGCTGTAAGGATATATCGCCATCGTCCGGCTCAAGCTCACCCTGAACCATGGCAAATAGTGACGATTTACCACATCCATTTGCGCCAGTGAGGCCCACTTTTTGTCCTCGGTGAATAACCACCGAGACACGGTCGAACAGCAGATCGGTACCTCGCCGGCATGCGACATTGTTTAAGCTAAGCATACGGTATTGTTACACGCATGAGACACTCAAGTCTCAATGAGATTACGCTTCCTGTTATCATGACTTTATGCATTTGGAGACTTCCATCATGAGCGCTATGGTTGCAACAACGACTACGAAAGTGACTACGAAACTGACTACAAAATTCACCACCCTGCTGGTATCTCTGGTATCGCTCTTGTTCCTTGGTGGTTGTGGTATCAACAATATCCCAACCTACGACGAAGCCGTCGACGGTGCCTGGAGTGAAGTACAAAACCAGTACAAACGGCGTGCCGATCTGGTGCCTAATTTAATCGAAACCGTAAAAGGTTTTGCCGCACAGGAAAAAGACGTCTTCATTGAGGTCACTGAAGCCCGCGCAAAAGTATCTCAAATGAACGTCTCACCAGAGATGCTTTCCGATCCTGCGGCTTTCGAGTTGTTTCAACAAAATCAGGCCGGCTTGGGCGGAGCCTTGTCCAAGCTTATGCTGGTCGCGGAGCGCTACCCTGATTTAAAATCAAACGAAAACTTTCTTGCCTTGCAAAATCAGCTAGAAGGCACGGAAAATCGCATTGCGGTTGCCAGAGGCGACTACATAACAGCAGTCCAGCAATACAATACCGAACTGCGTACCATTCCTGGCCGCTGGTGGAGAAAGTTCATGTACTCAGAAAACACGGCCAAAGAAACGTTTGCTGTATCGGCAAGCGAAACCCAAACCCCAACAGTTGATTTCAACACCAACTAAATCACCCGATAACCAGTCATGCTTTCAAAGGCCGCATTGTTATGTGTCGGTACCATAATGTTCGCACAGGTACTGGCACAATCCACACCCGACTTTCCAGCACTCAATGGGCGGGTTGTTGATCAGGCAAATCTGTTAAGTCCAGAAGATGAAGCGTCTCTGACTCAGCAACTAGCCGAACACGAAGAACAAACATCCAACCAAGTCATTGTTGTCACCGTTAATTCACTCGAAGGCTATGCCGATTCAGACTATGCCCTGCGCCTGGGCCGCACATGGGGCATCGGCACCGAAGAGAAAAACAACGGCGTGATTCTATTGGTTGCACCCAATGAACGTAAAGTCAGAATCGAAGTGGGATATGGTTTGGAGGGCGCGTTACCGGACGGACTGGCTGGGCAAATTATCCGGCGCAACATGCTACCCGCATTTAAGGAGGACGATTACCCTGGCGGCATAAAGTCAGGTATTAATGGCATTCTGCAAGCAGTTGTTGGTGAGTACAAAGCCGAACCCATAACACGACGTCAACATAACAATAAGCCATTCGACTTCATCCCGTTATTTTTCATTGGCATGATTGCAGTACCTGCGCTGCTTCGCGGACGCGGATTGCAACGCGCCGCTTCTGCGGCATTTCCGGGTAGTTTTGCCGGACTGTTCGTGACAGTGCTCAGCAGCAATATCTTTATCGGCATAACCATCGGTCTGGCTGTATTCGCACTCATCTACTTCTTCTTTCCCAATATAAACGGGGGCGGCCGTGGCGGGCGCGGCGGCGGCATGTATGGCGCCGGTGGCAGCATGGGTCGCGGCGGCTTTGGTGGTGGCTTCAGCGGCGGTGGCGGCAGCTTTGGCGGCGGTGGCGCATCGGGAAGTTGGTAATGGCATTTTTAGATGAAACACAAAAAGAGGCTTTGCGCGCACAAATCCACGATGCAGAATCTGGCACCAGCGCGGAAATAGTCACGGTCATTGCACAACAAAGTGATGACTATCGTTACATACCCTTACTGTGGGCTGCCCTGGCAGCACTGAGTATTCCCGGCTGGTATTTTTTATACCTGACACTAACAACGGGCGGCTGGACGTATCAGGATGAGTCGGTATTGGCCTTGTCTGCGCTGTACCCAATTCAAGTACTCGTGTTTTTAGGGCTGGCAAGCCTGTTCTTTTATTCCCCGTTACGTTTCTGGCTTATCCCTAAATCGGTCAAATTGCATCGTGCTCGCCGGCATGCACACGAGCAGTTTTTTCTGCAAAACCTGCACCTGACCAAAGGCAACACCGGTGTACTAATTTTTGTATCGGTTGCCGAGCACTATGTCGAAATCATTGTCGACAAAGGCATAGCTGATGTCGTTGATAACCGCGTCTGGAACCAATGCGTCAATGATTTTATTTCTCATATGCGCTCTGGCAATATCGCTACCGGATTTTCCAACACCGTTGAACACTGCAAACAGGTGCTCCACGAACACTTTCCGGCCGAACATGGCCGTCCCGATGAGTTGCCGAATCACCTAATAGAAATTTGACGCTCATTACATGCGGGCCAAAGCCAGCTGAAGTTAACTGCCGCCCCTTTTAGCAACAGCACCGTTGTTGAGCGGTGCATTCTGTGGCGTCGCTTCCGAGGCGAGTAAGGCGGTCGATGCCGCTATTGGAGCGAGCATTAACAGTGCGATGCGTAAACCGAATACATCAGAAACGAAGCCAATAAGCGGCGGTGCCAACAAAAATGCAGTGAACGACACCATGGTCATCGCGGCAACATTATCGGCGGGTGTGCCAGGTCGACGGGCCGCTGCCGTCATCGCCAGCGGGTACACGATTGCAACTCCCATCCCGCTTAAAGCCGCGCCTAGCATGGCAACACCTACATTGGGTGCACTGGCAAAAATAACAATTCCCAGCGACGCTGCCACGCCAGACACCTGAACTATCTGTTTGGCAGCGAAGCGCTCCCCGATAGCATCCCCGCTGAGTCGAACCGCTGCCATGACTGCCGCGAAAAAAGAATAAATAATACTGATAACCAACGGCGATGCATCGAGCAATGTACGCACAAACACAGCGGACCAATCTATAAAAGCACCTTCTATTACCATGATGCCCATAGGCATAACGCACAGCAGTAATATGGCTTTGGACGGCAGGCTAAAATGCGATGACGAGCCGTGGGCATCGGCCGCAACCACTGATTTGGTTTGCGGTAGTCTGGATGCAACCCAGAATCCCAGCACGGCGATCAGTGGCATAACCAGGCAAAAATGAATTAATACGGTGGTTCCCAATTGCGCAATCACACCTCCGAGCAGTGCACCCGCCATTGAACCAAGGCTCCAAAAACCATGGCAACGCGACATGATGCGCTTTTTAAACACAAGCTCAATGCGATCAGCTTCTGTGTTCATGGCCACCTCGGTTAAACCCAGCACAGCACCACTGAAAAACAGGAACACCGCAAAGCCCAACGGCGACTGCGCCACGGCCGGGAACACAAAAGAGATGGCCCAGGCCGGTAAAAAAATCTGGCAGGCACGCCTTAAACCGGTTCGCTCAATGATCCCGCCCGACAGCACCAGGCCAACGACAGTACCCAGCGGTATAGCCAGCAAGCACAATCCAAGCGCAGCATCGCTGAGCCCCAGTGATACTTTTAAATCAGGTATGCGCGGAATCCAATTGCCCAACACGGCCGATTGCAGAAAGAACACCCCGAATATGGCGCTGATTGCTTTGCTTGCTGGATTCATTGTGCGCTGATGGTCAGTTTAAGGTGAGAAGTGCCTTCGCCAATCAAAGAATTGTCGCCATAAGTTAAGCCTATCTGGCCCCTGACCTACGATTCGCGAGATAATATTGTAGTCTCAAACTCACCTTATTTGGATTTCTACCCCCTATGGCCGACGCAAAAGTTCTGATTATTGGTGGCGGTGTCGCCGGATGCAGTGCCCAGTACCATCTCGCACTACGTGGCTGGACCGACACACTGCTACTGGAAATGGACGAACTCACGTCCGGTTCCACCTGGCATGCTGCAGGTAACATCCCCACGTTTTCAGGCAGCCGAAATATTATCAAGCTCCAGCATTACAGCACTGAGTTATATGCAAAGCTGGCTAAAGACCCGGCCTACCCAATTAACTATCACCAAACAGGTTCAATTCGCCTGGCTCAGGGAGAGGCGCGCTGGCAGGAATTTCAGCACGTACATGACATGGCCAACGCAATGGGTCTGGGCTACGAGCTACTGAGTCCTGAGCAAATGCAAGAACGTCTGCCACTGATGAGCACAGAGGGTCTCATTGGCGGTTTATGGGACCCACATGATGGCGACATCGATCCCAGCCAACTGACGCAAGCTCTGGCAGCGGCGTCTCGTAAAATGGGTGCTGAGATAAAACGCTTTACCCGAGTCACCGCGGTTGAGCGAGTTGGAAAACTTTGGAAGGTCACCACCCCCGAAAACGCGTATACCTGCGAACATGTTGTCAATGCAGCCGGCTACCGTGCTGGTGAGGTCAGTGAGTTATTCGGGCAATACCTGCCCGTTGTTTCAATGCAGCACCAGTATCTGGTGACAGAATCGGTACCAGAGCTTGAACAAATGGATTCATTGATGCCATTGATTCGCGACCCCGACGACTCTTACTACTTACGGCAGGAAAAAACCGGTCTTATATTAGGGCCATATGAAAAACAGGCAACCCCGCATTGGGCCGATGGCAAACTGCCGGAAAACTTTGCGTATCAGCTCTACCCTGACGACCTTGAACGCCTTGAGTGGTACATCGAACAAGCCTGCGAGCGCTTACCCATACTGGGCAGCGTTGGGGTGCAGCGTGTTATTAACGGCCCTATTCCCTATACGCCAGACGGCATACCTAATGTTGGTCCGGCAAAAGGACTTGAAAACGTATACCACTGCAACAGCTTCAGCTTTGGCATTTGCCAAGGCGGCGGTGCCGGCAAAACCATGGCCGAATGGATTATCGATGGACGCCCCGAGTGGGACATGTGGACAATGGACTCACGTCGGTTTGGTGATTACGCCGACCAGGATTACGTGGTTGATCGAGCCAAAGAGCTGTATGGTCAAGAGTACGCGATCTTCTTCCCACATGACGAATGGCCCGGCGGTCGCCCACGATTAACCAGCCCGCTTCACGACACCTTAAAAGCAAAGAACGCACAATACGGTGCACGCGGTGGTTATGAGCGTCCCATGTGGTTTGCACAGGCAGATGACAATGTTAATGCAGAGCCAAGCTACGGGCACGGTGGATTTTTTGAAGCCGCCAAACGGGAAGCTTTACATGTGGCAACACACGCAGGGGTACTCGACTTATGCGGATTCGCAAAATTTGAAGTCAAAGGCGCTGGTGCAGCACAATGGCTGGACGCACAAATTGCAGGGCGTGTGCCCTCTCCCGGCAGACTCTCACTAAGTTATTTCTGTTACCCCAATGGTGGCATTGGTTGTGAGATGACAATCACCGGTATCAGCGACGATCACTACTTGTTAATCGGTGGTGCACCATCACGAGTGCACGATCTGGATTGGCTGGAAAAAGCCTTACCAGAGGGCTCCTCAATTAGCGTTCAAGACATTACCGACAACAACAGTACCATCGTGTTGGCAGGTCCAAAGTCGCGGGATGTTTTGCAACCCATCTGCGATGCGCCACTGGATAATGCCAACTTCAAATGGCTTTCAATGCAACAAGTCAGTGTGGCTGGACATAAACTAATGGCACTGCGCGTTAACTACATTGGTGAGCTGGGTTGGGAGCTACACGTTACCAACAGCGCAGCGCTGGACGTGTACAAGGCCTTGTTCGAATCAGCCTCTAACGTTGGTATCGACTTGCGCGACTTTGGTCAGTATGCAATGGACGGTATGCGACTGGAAAAAGGCTATCGTGCGATGCAAGCCGAACTCGATCACGAAACATCGCCAATTATGGCAGGGCTTGATCGATTCATAAAACTGGATAAAGAAACTGAATTTCCAGGTAAAGCAGCACTGCTTGAGATACAGCAAAAAGGCACAGCCTTGTCGTTTGTACAATTAGAACTTGGCAACACCGATTACGATGCCATCTACGGCAGCACTATCATGGATGGCGACAATATTATTGGTTACTGCACCAGTGGCGGCTTTGGTTATCGGCTCAACAAAAGTGTTGCACTGGGTTATGTCAATTCAGACAAAGCAGCGCCTGGCACCGCGCTTAGCGTTAGAGTTCTGGGTAATGAGGTGAAAGCAACCGTGGTTGCCGAGCCGTTGTTTGACCCAGAAAATGAAAAACTGCGGGCGTAAACAACCGGGAAACTGACGGATAGCTGATCGCTATCCGTTATATAAAGGAAGGATTGTGCTTCATCGAAAGAACTAGTCGGCCGAATTAACCGCCGTCCAATCCAGCACAACCTTGCCACTGGACCCGCCAAGCATTTGTGCAAAGCCGATTTCAAAGTCCTTGGCAGAGTATCGATGCGTGATGACCTTCGATACATCAAGACCGTTTTGCAACATGGCGATCATCTTGTACCAGGTTTCAAATATTTCTCGCCCGTATACACCTTTAAGATTATTGGCTTTAATCACAATGCGCGACCAGTCAACCGGGCTTTTACCTGGTGGTATGCCAAGCATGGCAATGCGGCCACCCATGACCATGGCCTCGATCATTTGATCAAGCGCCTGCTGATTGCCAGACATCTCCATGCCAACATCAAAACCCTCTTTTAACCCAAGTTTGTTCATCACATCTTGTAGGTCTTCGGTAGCCACATTAACCGGGATTAAGTCAGCCACTTGGGCTGCAAGTTTCAGCCTGGCCTCATTTACATCGGTAATAACAACGTGTCGCGCGCCTGCGTGTCGAGCAACCGCAGCTGCCATGATGCCAATGGGGCCAGCACCGGTTATCAGCACATCCTCACTAACAAGATCAAAACTCAATGCCGTGTGCACCGCATTTCCCAGTGGGTCAAGAATGGCGCCGATATCGTCGCTGACATCATCTGGTAAAGCAACCACATTAAAAGCATCGAGCCTTAAATACTCGGCAAACGCGCCAGGCTCATTAACCCCAATGCCACGTGTTTCTGGATCGAGATGAAATTTACCCGAACGGGATTGTCTGGACTCATTGCCCACCAGGTGACCTTCACCGCTGACACGTTGCCCGACTGATAAGCCTTTAACGTTTCGCCCGAGTTCAACAATTTCTCCGGCAAACTCATGACCCACTATTAACGGAACAGGAACGGTTTTAGCGGCCCACTCATCCCAATTCCAGATATGACAATCTGTGCCACAAATACCTGTTTTGTTGATACGGATAAGCACATCATCGTCACCGGGTTCAGGTACTGGTACATCTTGTAACCACAGGCTTTCTTTAGCATGTGCCTTAACCAGTGCTTTCATTGATGCCTGTGTGTCGCCACTCATGCAAGCACTCCTACTTCGCGTCCCGCTTGCGCAAACGCATCCAGTGCTCTATCGAGATCAGCGTGGCTCAGTGACGCGTTCATTTGTGTTCTGATGCGTGCCGTGCCTTTGGGTACAACCGGAAAGAAAAACCCTGAGACATAAATACCTTTTTCAAAAAGCCGGCCGGCCAGTTGCTGCGAAAGCTGCGCATCTCCCAACATCACTGGAATAATCGGGTGTTCGCCAGGGTTAAGCATAAAACCCAGTTTTTCGAGCCCATCACGCCAATAAGCGGCATTACTAAAAAGCTGACTGCGAAGCGTGTCTCCTTCTTGCACCAAGCGCAGGGCTTCAATGGAGGCGGCCAAAACACTGGGTGGTAATGCATTGGAAAACAAATAAGGTCGAGCACGCTGGCGCAGTAAATCAATAATGGGCTGCTTACCCGCCACGTAACCACCTATAGCGCCACCGAGAGCTTTGCCCAAGGTACCAGTCACCACGTCTACTTTGTCATTAACACCAAAGTGGGCAGCCGTACCCCTGCCTTGCGGTCCCATAAAACCGGTTGCATGACAATCGTCGACCATAACAAGTGCTTCGTACTGTTCAGCAAGTTCGGTGATAGTGGCAAGGTCAGCCAAATAACCATCCATGGAAAACACGCCATCGGTGGCAATCATGGTAAAACGAGCGCCGTCACGTCTGGCCTGTTTCAATTGCGATTCAAGATCTTCCATGTCCGAATTTTTGTAACGGTATCTTTTTGCTTTGCAAAGCCGAATGCCATCAATAATTGAGGCATGGTTTAATTCATCAGAAATGATTGCATCCTCTGGCCCCAACAAGGGTTCAAACAAACCGCCGTTAGCATCGAAACAAGCTGCAAAGAGTATGGCATCGTCCTTTTGCAGAAACGACGCTAACTGATGTTCAAGCTCGGTATGCAATTCGTGTGTTCCACAGATGAATCTGACGCTGGCCATCCCATAGCCAAAATCATCCATGGCAGATTTAGCGGCATCGATCAGTGCGGGGTGATTTGCCAAGCCAAGGTAGTTGTTGGCGCACAGATTAATAACCTCATTACGAACACCAGATTCGGCCGCTACAGACACAACACCAGACTGCGCCGAGGTTAACGGCCGTTCCGACTTCCACAGACCTTCGTGGTGAATCCCATTGAGCGTATCTTTTAAATATGCTTCGAATTTTGTGTCCAACTTTGCGCTCCTTTCTTTTCGTTACGCATAAAAAAACCGGCTCAGAGGCCGGTTTTTTTTACCGCAATCACTTACGATTAACACACAGTTTACCAGCCGGGCTTACTTACCGGTTTTTTTCGCCATAGGCACCACTTTACTGCCTAAATTCTTGTGCAATTCATCAAGGTAATCAGCGAACTCTGCTCCGACTTCTTCGTGCTCAAGCGCAAATTCAACTTGAGCCTTTAAGTAGCCTAACTTGCTGCCACAGTCGAATCGACGTCCTTCAAAATTATAAGACAGCACGCGCTGTTCAGATAATAGCTCGGCGATTGCATCGGTAAGTTGAATTTCGTTACCCGCGCCGCGCTTGGTGTTCTCCAGCAGATGAAAAATACGTGGCGTTAAGATATAGCGCCCAACGACGGCTACATTGCTTGGCGCTTCATGCACTGGTGGTTTTTCCACAATGCCTGACACTTCCATTAAACCCGGCTTCACTTCACTGCCAGCCACAATGCCGTAAGAGCTAACATCTTCTTTAGGCACAGGCTCAGTACCCAACACCGAACAGTGCTGATAGTTAAACACATCGACCATCTGGCTTAAGCAAGACTGTTCACTGAAGTTAATCAGATCATCTGCCAGGATAACAGCGAAGGGCTCATTGTTAACAACAGGTTTGGCGCACAACACAGCATGACCCAAACCAAGCGCTTCAGATTGACGAATAAAAACACAGTTAACATGCGGTGGCAAAATGTCTCTCAGCACAGCAAGCATCTTTTCTTTGCCTTTGGATTCAAGCTCACGTTCGAGCTCGTAAGCTGTGTCAAAGTGATCCTCTATAGAACGTTTGTTACGGCCCGTAACAAATATCAGCGTATCAATACCCGCTGCGACAGCTTCTTCAGCAGCGTATTGAATAAGCGGCTTGTCCACCACCGGCAGCATTTCTTTTGGATTAGCTTTTGTTGCGGGTAGGAAACGTGTTCCCATACCAGCCACTGGAAACACGGCTTTTTTAATTTGCTTCATTTTTACTCCAGCTTATTTAGCTGCTTAAATTTCCATCTGATGGCAGCAGGACTCCATACTGGAATCCGCCAGCTCCATGCCCAAGCTACAGACAATTTTGGTACTATCTGCAACTACCAAGCCAAACCCGTGAGAGATTGACCATGACCTTCATCGTTACTGAGAACTGCATCAAGTGTAAGTACACTGATTGCGTTGAAGTCTGCCCAGTAGACTGCTTTCACGAAGGTCCCAATTTTCTCGTTATCGACCCCGAAGAGTGCATTGATTGCTCTCTTTGCGAGCCTGAATGTCCCATCAACGCGATTGTCGCCGAAGAAGACATGAAACCAGAAGACGAACCCTTTCTGGCCCTCAACGCCGAGCTATCCGCGCTGTGGCCGGTTATCACCATCCAGAAAGACCCGCCTGCGGATGCCAAGGAGTGGGAAGACAAGCCAAACAAACTCGAATTACTTGAGCGTGACGCCTGACCAGCATGGTACCCACTAAGTTAGTCGAAGGCGATTACCCAAGCATTACACGCCACAAAGCTTAACCATAGTGTGGCGCGGGTGGTAGGTCAATTCTGCAGATTGGCCGGTAATATTCCCTCGGTTAGGTTATCCAAATATGACTAGAGGTACTCGCGAGGGCCTTTTATCGACGTCATCAGCTCATAACTGATGGTACTAGCGGCAGCGGACAAAATTTCTATCGGGTGCTCCGGCCCCCACAAAATGGCCTCGTCACCGCTTTTCACCATCGCCCGCCCAACATCAATGGCTATCGAATCCATTGACACGCGGCCTATGATGGGACAAATCTGACCATTTACTGACACACTGGCCGTGCTATCGAGCCGACGCGGCAACCCGTCGCCATACCCTACCGCCACATGCGCCACCTGCATGGCTTTGGGGCACACGTAACTGGCCGCATAACCAATGGCATCGCCTGGCTCATGATTTTTTACGCTAAGAACGGGTGCGCTGACTCGCATGGCGCTTTTCAAAGGCAGCTCCTGTGTCTGCTGCGGGTCAACCGGGTTGGAACCGTATAACATGATGCCGGGACGTGCCCAATCGGCTTGCGAGGCCTTGGACGAAATAATCGCGGCAGAATTGGCCATGCTCATTTGCCCAATGTTATCGCCGCACACTGTGCGAAAGCATTCAATTTGATCACTGGTACTGTTCGATGCAGGATCATCTGCACAAGCAAAATGCGTTAACGCACCGTACCAATTAAGCGTCTTTTGTGACTGCAAAATAGCGCTTGCACGGCCTGCCTGAAAACCCAGGCGACCCATCCCACTGTCCACTTTGAGCCAGGGTTGTAATTGCTGACAACCCGTGAAGTCCATTAACCAATCAAGCTGTTCTTCACAATGAATCACCGGCCACAAATGATGAGAAACAAAAGCGTCAAAGTCGGACAACACGCTGACACCCTGCAGTACCAACACAGGTTTGCTAATACTGGCTTCGCGTAGCTGCACCGCCTCATTGAGTGTTACTACAGCGAATCCATCAGCTGTACTTTCCAGAGCCTTGGCCACTGGCACGGCACCGTGACCATAAGCATCCGCTTTAACAACGGCAAAGAGTTTTTGCTTGCCTGCAAGTTGCCTGGCTAACGCAAAATTATGTAGAACAGCCCCAAGATCGATGCGGATACGCACAGCACGGGTGTGCACGCTAACTGAACTCCCCCGAATAAACCTCTGGCGAGTAATTTTCGAATCGGGTGTATTTGCCTAGAAAGGTTAAGACCACGGAACCGATAGGTCCATTACGTTGTTTTCGAATCAGAATTTCCGCCTTGCCTTTGCTCTGCTCGTCTTCGGGGTTATAGACCTCGTCACGGTAAATGAAGATAATGACATCGGCGTCTTGCTCTATTGCGCCTGATTCACGCAGGTCCGACATAACCGGGCGTTTATCGGGTCGTTGCTCCAAACTTCGATTGAGCTGCGATAAAGCGATAACCGGCACATTCAGCTCTTTGGCTAACGCTTTAAGCGAGCGTGAAATTTCGGAGATTTCGGTTGCGCGGTTCTCTCCACCACCTGAGACTTGCATGAGTTGCAGGTAATCAATGACTATCATGCTAATACCATGTTCGCGTGCCAGCCTTCGGCATCGAGCTCGCAATTCGACCGGTGTTAGCGCCGGTGTGTCATCGATAAATAAATTGCGCTTTTGATTGAGCAATGTAATGGCTGATGTGACTCTTGGCCAATCCTGTTCTGCCAAATTGCCTGTACGCAGTTTTTGTAATTCGACTCGGCCCAGCGAGGAAATTAACCTCATGCCCAGTTGCTCCGCGGGCATTTCCATACTGAAAACCGCCACAGGTGCATCGGCGGTCAACGCAGCATGCTCAGCCAGGTTCATTGCGAACGTGGTCTTGCCCATCGAAGGTCGACCCGCAACAATAATAAGGTCAGATTTTTGTAAGCCACTGGTTTTTTCATCAAGCTCGTCAAAGCCGGTTGATAAACCCGTGATTAGTGCGTCAGATTCGTACAGTGTATTAATGCGTTCGATGGCTGTCGACAACACAGCTTTGATGTTGGTAAAACCACCACCACCACTGCGACTGGTTTGATCAGCAATGGCAAACACTTTTGATTCGGCCTGATCAAGCAAGTCTTTGGTACTGCGACCCTCATTATCAAACGCGCTGTCTGCAATTTCGTTGGCAACCCCAATTAACTGACGTAAAACTGAGCGCTCACGAACGATATCTGCATAGGCTTTTATATTGGCAACACTGGGCGTTTCCTGAGCGATGGCACCAATGTAGTGAATACCGTTGGCTTCTTCGAGTAACCCCATGGTTTGCAACTGCCCGGCAACGGTCACAACATCGGGTGCCAGATTTTCGCTAACAAGCGAATTGACGGCTCTGAAGATCAGACGGTGGTTGTACTGATAGAAGTCTTGTTCGGTAACGGTCTCTGAAATTTTGTCGAAGGCTTCTGCATTGAGCAACAAACAACCAAGCACGGCTTGTTCAGCCTCAATGGAATGTGGCGGCATGCGTGCCGCGCTCAGTTGTTGCGCAAGCTCTGCGGTTGACTCAAACTCAACGGCAAAGTCGTCGGGGGTAAATGCCATCAGTGAGCCTCGCTACGGTGATCTTTACGGTCGACCACTGTAACAGCTGCAAAGCCAAAACTCATTAGTTCAACACAAACAAGTTCGACACAAACACCCACGCACCGTTGATTAATGCGTGGGTTGATCAATCAACAGGTTGCTTAAAAATTAAACAACCAAGCGTAAGTGTTTGACGAAGGTATTACTCGGCTTCTTCGCCAATCACGTTGACCGTGATTTGGGCATCAACATCGGCATGTAAGTGCAAAGAAATTGGGTGCTCACCAACATTTCGCAATGGACCATCAGGCATGCGGATTTCTTTTTTCTCTACTTCGGTGCCAGACTCGGCAATCGCTGCCCTGATTTCTTCGGTGCCTACAGAGCCAAACAACTTGCCTTCGGTACCACTGCGTGACGTAATCGAAACCACCAGGCCTTCCAGTTTTTCTGCGCGTGTTTGTGCAGCCGCCAGCGTCTCAGCTTGAATTTTTTCAAGCTCAGCTCGGCGCGCCTGAAACGCTTCGATGTTGGTTTTGGTCGCCATTTCGGCTTTGCCTTGAGGCAAAAGAAAGTTGCGTGCAAAACCGGATTTAACATCAACCAGATCGCCTAAAGCGCCCACGTTGTCGATTTTTTCTAATAGTATGACTTGCATGTGTATCCCCGATACAAATTCAAATATTGCGCAGCCGGAAAAAGTTATCAAATACCCCGAGTACGCTAAGTAAAACCATTGTTGGTGGCCACATCAACATGATGTATGTTCCGGTCAACCAACCCTTGCTTAAACCGCGTTGCTTTGTCAGGCAATGCAACACTGATAAGCCTTGTACAAAAAAAACCATAAGCAATGCAAAAGCGATGGACTGGAAAAACGAGCTGGCAAACACCTGCCCCAGAACAATCGCTGCAATAAACACCAGCACTGCCTCCTTGCCCATGCGCAATGTGTGAAACTCCTGCTGGAAGCCACCTACATTGAATAACTGAGCCTGCCAGTGTCTGGCGATAAATAATGCGCCCAACACCGCATAAAACGTCAGGGTGACCAGCAAGGAACCAACTTGAATGAGAAAGTACTCGCGCACTTGCTCAAAATTCTGGTCGCTCAACTCTTGCCGCTCTGCCGCGCTAAGCGTTGACAGTGCCTTGCTCATCTCTGATTGCCAGAAGTGCGTTATCTCTGGCTTGTACATCGTTGTTAATACGCCAGCCACCACTGTCACAGGGACAACGCAAAGAACGGCCAGCTTCAAACTGACGGTGGCGCGAAGCACCGCCGCAACCAATAAAGCGCTGAGCCAAACAAAGCCTGTGCACAATAACACCGGCATGTAAGAACGCGTAACGAGCACAGACGCAATAACAACCAAAACACCGGCTGCCATGGCAGTGGTCAGTGCGGCATTTTCCTGATGCCTCAGTAACACAAACACCAGAGCCGCCGCACTGAACATTGCTGTTACTGTTGATGCGAGCAGTGCAAAAAAAGCACTTAAATCAAATGCCAGCACCCCAAGAAACGCAATAGCCGCAATCACCAACACCGAGGCTACTAACCCACGTTCAGTAATTTGAGCGATACCTAACACGATACTCGCACTCTGTTACTAAATGGATTGTCTGTATGGTTGCCTATGTGATCACTCTTGACGCAGCCTGAGCTAACGTTTTGACTCCTAGTGCTGATCAGTGTAAGGCAACAAAGCAATGTAGCGCGCACGCTTGATAGCAGTCGATAACTGGCGCTGATAACGCGCTTTTGTACCGGTTATGCGGCTCGGTACAATTTTGCCAGTTTCGGTAACAAAGCCTTTGAGCAGTTCAAGGTCTTTGTAATCTATTTCGGTGATACCTTCAGCGGTAAAACGGCAATACTTACGACGACGAAAATAACGAGACATAATTAAACTCCAATGCGTTAAGTGGCTGGCGCTGCTGATTCTTCAGGCGCGTCATCGACATCAGCCGACTCGCTAGCAGAATCATCGTCAGCCGAAAAAGACTCGCTGTCGGCACTGCGTGCACGACGCTCTTCATCACCACGGGTTTCTTCTTTCTTGATCAGAGGTGACGCGGCAGTGACAGGCCCGCTGGTGGAAAGCACCATGTGGCGGATAACGGCGTCGTTAAATTTGAACGCACTGGTTAGTTCGTCAAGTGCAGTTTGGTTGCACTCGATATTAAGCAGGGTGTAGTGCGCTTTGTAGACTTTATTGATCGGGTAGGCCAACTGGCGACGACCCCAATCTTCCTGGCGGTGTACTACGCCCTCTTCTGCTTCGATGATGCCGCGATAGCGTTCTACCATGGCGGGCACTTGTTCGCTCTGATCCGGATGGACGAGGAACACGATTTCGTAATGTCGCATTTCTGCTCCCTATGGGTTTTGTCCGGTTTGCTCGTGTGTGCAAGCCGGAACAAGGAGAATGGCAATATTGCCGTACTGCTTAGCCGGACAATTTTAACCCAAAAGTGCGCCGGTGACAACGAATCTGCTTCGCTATTCACCCAATCTCAGCGCCGCTGGCGACAAACCTCAAAAAGACTGACGCCAGTGGCCACCGAGACGTTCAAACTGGAGACACTGCCCTGCATTGGGAGGTTGAACAAGCCGTCGCAGGCCTCTTTTGTCAAGCGCCTCAGCCCAGCACCCTCAGACCCCATAACCAGGGCCACAGAGCCTGTTAAATCAAGATCATAGATAGGCGTATCTGCCTCACCGGCAGCACCGTAAACCCAGACTCCGGCCGCTTTGAGCTTTTTTAAAGCCCGCTGCAGGTTGGTTACCTGAAAAACCGGCATGGTTTCGGCGGCACCAGAGGCAACTTTGCGTACCACCGGCGTTATCCCCACACTGTTATCAGTCGGCACCACCACCGCATCAACCCCTGTGGCATCCGAGCTGCGCAAACACGCACCAAAATTGTGAGGGTCTTGCAGCCCGTCCAATACCAGCACCAGCACCGGCTGCGAGGCCGAGTCCAGAAGCTCAAATAATCCCTGCTCATTGCCCACCGGCTCACCCACAAATTCAGCCAGCACCCCTTGATGTTCAATGGCACCGGCGTATTGGTCCAGCTCGTGTTTAGACACCTCGTGAACCACAATGCCGGCTTTTTGTGCCAATGAAACTATCGAGCGAACCCGTGAATCGCGCCGACCTTTTTGAATCATTAACGAACGCGTATCAGCAGCATTAGCTTTCAACAAAGCTTTTACCGCATGCATACCGCCAACATAGGAAATCTGCGACATCAGGTTTTGTCAGTGTTCGCGTGGCAATGGCAAGGTCAGTTGTGGCTTGCTCATGCCTTACCACCTTGGCGCTTACCGCCTCGGCCTGATGACTTCTTTTTAGCGAGCTTCTTTGTAGTGGTTTTTTTGGATTCTTTTTTCGCCACTGATTTTTTGGCTGTGCGCTTGCTGGCGGTCGATTTTTTTGCGGTGCGCTTGGCCGTGCTTTTCTTCGTTACGGCCTTTTTCATGGTGCCCGCTTTTGCCGCCTGCTTCTTGGCAGTGACTTTCTTCGCCGATTTTTTAGACGCTGTTTTTTTGGATGCAGCTTTTTTCTTTGCATTCAATTTTGACGACGCTTTCTTGGTGACTTTTTTATTGCTGTCCTTTTTAGTGGTCTTGGTCGTGGTGCTTTTCTTCGATGCTACTTTCTTTTTATTTGCTGCCTTTTTTGCAGCTGTCTTCTTGTTAACTTTTCCTGAAGCCTTTTTCGCAGTCGCTTTTTTGGATTGGCTTTTCTTTGAAGTGGCTTTCTTTGCGCTTACCTTCTTAGAACCGGCCTTCTTAGAACTCGCCTCCTTAGAACTTACCTTACTGGAAGATACTTTTTTGGTGCTTTTCTTTTTGGCGGTGGTTTTTTTCGGCTCATCTTTCGAGGCTTTGGTTTTTTCAGTTGCCGGGGTTTCGGCCAGCCCCTGTTGTTTCTCCCAATTATCCCACTCGTCTTTCTTGCGCTTCTTCTGTTTGGCTTTTTGTTCTTTTTTAGGTGGCTTACGCTTTTCATTTGCAGGCTTTGTGTAACTCTGCTGCTCTTCACCGGCACGCGCAGACTTGCGTTTTTTCGGCTTGCCTGATTTACCAGTACCCACACCCACCTCGGCGAAATCTATTTTACGATCTTCCAGATTAACCGCCTCAACACGCACATCAATGGAATCACCAAGGCGATACTGCTTACCCGTGCGCTCCCCGACCATGGCTTGCGCTGCCTGTTCGTAACGATAGTAATCGTGCGACAAATTGGTCACGTGCAGCAAGCCTTCCACATGAATATCCGACAACTCAATAAATAAGCCGAAAGAGGTCACAGCGGTAATGACGCCTGGGTACTCGCTGCCAATATGGTCTTGCATGTATTCACATTTAAGCCAGCTCACCACATCCCGAGTGGCTTCTTCAGCACGGCGTTCGGTGGTGGAGCAGCTTTCACCCAGCGCGTTCATGTGTTCCTTTGAATAGCGATAGTTAATGATGCTGTCGCGTTTGAGCACATGTTTGATGGCTCGGTGAACCAGTAAATCCGGGTAACGCCTAATTGGGGATGTGAAGTGCGCGTACTGCGACAAGGCCAAACCAAAGTGCCCTTCGTTTTTAGGTTGGTAAACGGCCTGCTGCATTGATCGCAACATCACGGTGGAAATCACACTTTTATCGGCACGATCATCTATTTGATTACTTAGCACCGCATAGTCTAAAGCGCTTGGTTGATCACCACCACCCAGCGTTAATCCGCGCAACGATAAAAAGGCTCGCAAGTCTTCGAGCTTGTCTGATTTAGGGCCATGGTGAACACGATACAAGGCAGGAACGCTATGCTGCTCCAGAAAACCGGCGGCAGCCACGTTAGCCAGAATCATGCACTCTTCAATTAATTTATGCGCATCGTTGCGAACAATCGGGACTATCTCGCTGATCTTTTTTTCATCGTCGAACAATATGCGTGTTTCGGTTGATGCAAACTCAATTACCCCGCGACTACTCCGACTGGCCGACAACACACCGTACAGCTCATGCAACGATTTTAAATGCGGAACAACTTCGGCGTAGGTGTCGTGTAACTTGCTTTGTGGCTTGGTTAGTATTTCGTTGACCTGAGAGTACGTCAGGCGAGCGTGAGACAACATCACGCCATTGTAAAACCGCGCCCGCTTAATACCACCGGATTCGTCTAAGGTCATTTCACATAACATGCAAAGCCTTTCAACTTCCGGATTAATCGAACACAAGCCATTGGACAAGACCTCGGGCAACATGGGAACCACGCGACCCGGAAAGTACACGGAGGTACCGCGATTTTCTGCTTCTTTATCCAACGGTGTATCCAAACCAACGTAATGCGCAACATCGGCAATCGCTACCAACAAGCGCCAGCCAGAGGATGTTTTTTCGCAATACACGGCATCATCAAAATCGCGAGCATCGGCCCCGTCGATTGTCACTAGTGGTAAGCGTGTTACATCCTTGCGGCCCATCTTGTCTTTGTCTTCAACGGCCGTGACAAAACCATTTGCCTGATCAAGCACCTCTTGCGGCCATTCAAAGGGTATGTCGTGGCTGCGTAAGGACATATCGATTTCCATACCCGCTTCCATGTGCTTACCAAGCACTTCGACCACCTTACCCACCGGTGGGTTGTGCTTATCGGGCTGCTCTACAATTTCAGCGACCACGATGTCGCCATGCACGGCTGTGCTCCGCTCGGTTTCTGGAATCATCACATCCTGGTGAATCCGCTTGTTATCCGGCGCAATCACGATGACACCCTTTTCTTCCAGAAAACGACCTACCACCGATTTATTGGCCCGCTCCATGACATCAACAATGCGACCTTCGCGGCGTCCCCGGCGATCAACGCCACTCAAGGCGACAACAACGCGATCACCATGCAGAACCAACCGCATTTGCTTGCCGTTAAGATAAACATCTCCCTTGCCATCGTTTTTCTCTGGCACCAGAAAACCAAAGCCATCGGGGTGGGCAGTAATGCGGCCAGCAATTAGCGCGTCTGCATCTACCGGAACAAACCCGCGCTTACGGTTCTCGATCAGCTGACCGTCGCGCAGCATGGCCCGCACTCGACGACTGAGCGCGTCGAGCCCTTTCGGGTCATCAGTTAAACCAAGCTTTTGTGCCAGAGAGTCAAATTTGATGGGTGCTTTTTCCTGACGCAACAACGTGAGAATGTGTTCTCGGCTGGCAATCGGCTCCCCGTACTTGGCCTGTTCTCTGGCCAGGTGTGGGTCAACGGGATTCTTGTTCTTTTTGCGTTTAGGTTTACTCATGGGGGGCAGTTTACAGCGTATGACATCGTTGCGCTAAAAGTGACTTTTAACTTATTTGGTGTCGATCATCGTTGACAGGTTGGGCGCGCTTAGGTACATTCGCCCTCCTTACCCGATTTCCAGAAGTACCCGACCTTTGCCGAGGTGGCGGAATTGGTAGACGCGCTAGCTTCAGGTGCTAGTGAGCTTATGCTCGTGGAGGTTCAAGTCCTCTTCTCGGCACCATCTCCACAGATAAGTACCAATGCTTTTTGCTGTGCGCTGGGGAGCATATGCTCGTGAGAGCAATTGCATTGCGCGTACAAGTCCTCTTCTCGGCACCACTACCACAGACTAACTTCTATTCTTTTGTTGTGTGCTGGGGAGCATCTCGTGAGACCCGCTGCGCGGCGCCAGTTGCACTGCGCGTTACCTCCTCTTCTCGGCACCATCTCCACAGATAAGTACCAATGCTTTTTGCTGTGCGCTGGGGAGCATATGCTCGTGAGAGCAATTGCATTGCGCGTACAAGTCCTCTTCTCGGCACCA
>CALHOI010000035.1 GCA_938035525.1 uncultured Granulosicoccaceae bacterium | reverse complement strand
TCCGTTTACGCAAAATATTGAAGCGGTTATAGAGCAACAACTTCAGCAAACCATGCAAGAGATAAATGTGCTGGAAGGTTTTAAAGGTTTCATGGCGCGGCTGTTTGTTAGGCTCAGTGGTGATCAAGTGAAAAAACAGCGAAAAATATTTCAGCAGGTTAAAAACACATCAAAATCATCCATCAAGATAAAGAAAACATTGATTAATGCAAAGTGGTTAAGAGAGTTAAGCGCTATTGATCCAAAGCAGGTTTTTGCAAGTGTCACTGTTCCAAGCTTGGTTATAGGTGGAGAGAAAGATTTACAGTGTCGCCCGCAGGACGCGCGTGATATTGCTCAGCTTAGCCAAGCACCTGTGCAGGTAAACGTGTTAGAAAACTTGACGCACATATTGCGGCTTGATGACAAACCTGCGTCTATTTTCAGGTATAAGGAATTAACGGAGAAGCCTGTCGATAGTCAAATAAGTCAACTGATAATAACGTGGATGCGTGAGCATTAACCCTTAAAAAGTGTTAGCGCTTCTGGATGACAATATGCCATTTTCCATTGCTATGCGTGTGGCTTCTGCAATGCTGCTTATGTTGAGTTTGCGGTAAATGCTGGACACATGTTTTGCGGCAGTATTTGAAGTAATGTTCAGAGAGGCGCCAATTTCTTTTCGGGAGTAACCGGCTGCCACCAGCGTAAGCACATCTATCTCTCGACGGGACAGTGAGTTAACATTTTTGGTTTCAGGTGCGGCAGGGTGGTCGCTGACATCGAAGGATGACTGAAATTGATTGTTGAGCCGATAGCGCAGCATATGAAGTTCGCTGTGGGTCAAGCTGTCAATGTCACTGATTATCTTGTTGACGCGCTCCAATCCAACACTAGGTGCTGGATTCGGGATGCCCTTGTAAGCCATATATCACCTGTTTGAATCACCAGTATAGATGGTGCTTATAGGGGGTATACGGTGTATGTGATAAATCTCACATTCAGTAGTTTATTACCCAAATGGCTTAATGCGCTGAATTGCGATTGCTTTACGGCCTGATTTCACGCATGGTGAGAGATAACCCATTGGTATGGGTCGTTCGGGACCGCATGGTATGAAGCTTAGGGATACAGCAGAACGAAGACCAATCACGATATTGCATTGTGACATGGTCAATTCCACCAGATTAGTGGACAAGCTTGACCCGGAAGATTTTCTGGGGCTGGTTGAACAGTTCCTCGCCATGGCCACCAAAGTCATACAAAAGCAACATGGCATTGTAGCGGGCTTTACCGGCGACGGCATAGAAGCCTATTTTGGTTATGGCGGCATCAGCGAGACACCCGCCGTGGATGCTGTGGCTGCGGCACTTCAAATTCGGCAATCGCTGATCTCTAACTCACTTAATGTGTCGCCGCAATTGCATTGCCGAACGGGCGTGGCAACGGGGGTTGCCGTTATTGGAACACCCGATACCGAAGTACTTGGGCGTCGCTTGATGGCGTTTGGTTCGGTTGCGCATATAGCTGAGCGCTTGCAATCGGCGGCCAAGCCCGACCAAGTGTACATTGATGCAAAAACGCGCCGTATGGTTGAGCAGCACTTCAGCATCGTTGACATTGGGCCCTCGCATTTAAAAGGCTTTGAGCAAGACATAGAAATTTCGGAGGTGGTTGACCAAATACACACAAGATCTCGATTTGATTTTAGTTCTCCGTATTCGGTGCCCATTACGGGTCGACAGCATATTATTGATCTTATGCATGATCGATGGAAGATGGCGTCAGCTGGTGAGGGGCAAATTGTTCACCTTATTGGCGATGCTGGTATTGGTAAGTCTCGAGTGCTGTATGAATTTGAAAAAGATGTGATCAAGCGTAGTGTGGTTGACGATGGAGCGATTGATTCTGCGTCAACAACTGAGGCATTTGTATTGCGTTTCCAGTGTTCCTTGCAATATGCCTCTTCTGCCCTGCATCCTTGGATAAATCAATTACCCACCTTAGCAAGCTTTCATCGCTCAGACGATACACTCACAAGGCGTGAAAAAGCGCGTTGTTATTTACAAGACGAATTAAAACTAACACCGCCTTTGGTGAAGCTGTGTATGTCTTTGTTCAGAATCGGTGCCGATACTGGAGCAACAAATTTAGGCGATACACCACCTACGGCGCTGTTAAATGAGCTGCAAAAAAAATTGGTTGACGCCGTTATTTCGGTATCGAAAAAGAAGTCGGTTTTAATTCTGCTTGAAGATGTGCAGTGGATAGACGCGACGTCCGCTAATGCGATATCGGCTTTGTGTGAACTGGCATGCAATGAGTCAATATTTATAGCGCTGACGTCGAGATCTGATGCTTCCACAAAATTGATAAATTCAAATGTTACCGTAGTGTCATTGGTCAAACTGAGCCAATCTGAGGTTCGTGAGTTTATTGAATCCATTTTAAATTCTGCCGGCCGTCAGCTACCTGAAGCTGCGATAGAGCAAATTGCGGAGCGGGCACAGGGTAACCCCTTGTACATTGAAGAGCTGACTTCAATGATGCTGGCCGATTCCAGTATTCAGCCCGCGAGGCAGCACGACGAAAAGCACATGCCAGTGCCAATGACTTTGCAAATGTCATTGCTGTCAAGGCTCGACAGAATGAGCCAGGGCCGCGAGCTAGCGCAAATCGCTGCAGTGTATGGTGATTCTTTTTTGCTGGAGCAAATTCAGCAAATTTCGGGGCGAGACTACAACGATGTCAGTGAAGGTCTGGCAGAACTCGTCAATGCCAATGTGCTGCGGGTGGCCCAATCGGGCGACGATGTGCGATACGAATTCAGGCATGCCTTGTTGCAAGATGCAGTGTATGCCAGTTTATTGCACTCGAAACGAGAACAAATACATCGCCACATAGCCCGCGATCTACAAAGCCAAAGTAACAGCGTTCAGATCTCATCTCCCAATGTTATTGCGTACCACTTTGAATGGGCAAACGACAGCATTAGCGCGTTTAATTACTGGGTGCAAGCAGGGGAGCGGGCATTGCGTACCGGAGCGACTAATGAAGCGGTTAACTTATTAGGAAAAGCTCAGGAGTATGTTAATAAGCTCGACGAATCTAAAGAAAGTCTTGCCCGTTTACAGCGCATGCACCTAACCTACGGTATCGCTATTACTGCAGTGCATGGTGCTAGCGGAAACCCGGGGGCGCAGTTTAGTCTGGCCAGTGAACTGGGCGAGCAGACAGGCAATGATGAGCTCACAGTCGAAGCGCTCGATTGGCAGTTTGGCGTTGCGTATAATGCGGGCAACTTAGACCAGTGCATTGACCCTGCAAAGCGTCTTGTGCAAATCGGTCGAGATAGTGATTATCAAATCGCTTTTGTCGCAGGTACTCAGGCCCTGGGTATGGTGTATTTTAATCAAGGCCGATTCATAGACGCTGCCGCCCAATTTGCTGCGGTGCTGGAAGCAGCGCCTGATGTTATATCTGGTCAGCATTGCTACCCCAGTCTTTCGCTAAGCTATTATGCCTGGACCAAATGCATGCTCAACGACAGGCAAGGTGCATTTGATCTTGCTGAACGAGCTATTACCAGTTCCAGAATCGAATCAGATCATGCGCACACAATAGCATTGGGTAATTGCTCGCTCGTGTATCACTCGCTAGGCGCCTATGTTTTGTTCAAGCAATGTAATGCTGAGCTGCTTGAGCATTGCTCAGCGACAGGCGAGTTCGTTAACTCGCTCAGAGCGGCAATGATTCGGGATTGTGTATTGGCAATAGAAACCGCTTCCACAGAGTTGCTACCTGCAATTGTTGAAAACTTGAATGCATTAATAGAGGCAGGTGAAGAAATAGAGTCAACGTATCTGTACCTAATGCTCGCTGAAGTACAGATCGAATTAAGTCTTTTTAAGGATGCGCAACAATCACTTTTAACGGGTCTGGAAATTGCCGATAAAAATGGTGAGAGATTTTGTTGTGTTCAGCTTAATCGTTTAATGGCGCAAGTTGTTTCACGTTGCTCTGGAACAACCACTGAATCAGAGCAGGCTCAGTATCTGGAGCGAGCAAACACGATTGCGGCGAAACAAGGCGCAAGTCTATGGGCTAACCAAGCGAAACAATATAAGTTTCCGGTGACGTTGCAGTCAGATGGCTTGGAAAATGAATTGCATTAGCCCTATGTCGCTTCGTCATGTAGCCTCGAATTACGCCCGGTATCCCTTAGTTTGCAGCGTGTCTGAGAATGTGTACATTGGATAAGGCGGTTCCTGTAGCTGCAACTCTGAGCAGATTTGAGCCTTTTCAAGCTCTCGATGATAAGCACAGAGAAAAGATCGCCAGTCTGTTTAAACGCAGAACTGTATTGAAGGGGCAATACGTCATCTCCGAATCTCAGTCCAATGATGAGGTGTATTTTCTGGTTTCAGGGGTGGTACATGCCTGTGCCTTTTCGCTTAACGGTAAGCAAGTACAGTTTGAGTCTTTAACACCGGGTATGATGTTTGGCGAGTTGTCAGCCCTGGATGGTAAGGAACGTAGCAGTAACTGTATAGCCGCAACAAACCTGACGCTGTTGGTATTGCCTTCACCAGCTTTTCATCAACTCATTGATGACTACAAGCCCGTGCGCGATGTTGTTATAGCCCGTTTGGCCTTTTTGATTCGGTTGCACATGCGTAAACTGTATGAGCTCTCAACGTTTCCGGTTAGTCAGCGGGTTCGATTCGAAATATTGCGTATTGCATCCAAAGTGGCCGGCGGCTACCAGTTGAACGCAGACGAAAGCGAGAACCAGCAGAGCGTTGCATCTGACATTATGCTGAGTTCTGTGCCAACACACCAGGAAATTGCAAGCAGAATTGGCACACACAGAGAAGCGGTAACACGAGAATTAAAATCGCTTGAAAGTGCAGGCGCTATTACCTGGCGCCCCGGGAAATACACTATTCATGATATTACTCAACTGACCGCGTTAGTCGACTAGTGCAGATGCTGTGTGTCGCGCCCGCCGCTTTAGCGAAATTGATCTGTGGCCTATAGGAAAAAAAAGGCCCCGACTAGCGGGGCCTTTCCTTGTACAAGCTTGAGCGAGTAAAAAGACTCGCTATTTATTGCTTACTTCAGGAATGAAGTATCGATAACTGCGCTGTAGTCTTCCAGAGCAGGGTTATCGTCTGTTGCGAAAGCACCACCAACAACTGCGATAGCTTGTGCAGCAAGGCCACCTTCACCGAAGTAGTCGTTCAATTGCTCTTCGTTAGAAGGAAGAACAAAGTCAGCCATCTGGTTCATCGTGGTTTCTTTGTCCATGCCAGACTCAGCCATGATCAAATCAAGCTTTGATTGGTCAGCAGCCCAGGCAGCATTGGCTTCGTTAGTCACTTCCATGAATGCTTTAACCAGATCAGGGTTGGCTTTTGCGAAAGCATCAGTTACGGAAACTACATCAAAACTGATGATGCCGGCTTTTTGCATGTCTTCGTCAGACATCAGTTTGTCACCTGATTCAAGGGCATTCTTTACTGAATCACCACCGAACAAGCAAGCCATGTCAACAGCACCGTCAGCAAGAGATACAACACCATCTGCTGGGTTTTGATCAACGATAGTTAGCGTGTCAAGATCAACGTCCAAAGCGCGCATTTGCATGCGGAAGCTGTAGTCAGCCATAGTGGCTAAAGGTACAGCAACCGTTTTACCTTCTAGCTCAGACGCGTTGTCCATAGTGATGCCAGCGCCACTTGCAACAATGCAAGGGTTTGCTGGGTAGCCAACAGCGATACCAACAGTTTTAATTGGCGCACCAGCGTTAACACCAGTAATGAATGGTGCAAGGCCCTGGCTGTATGAAATGTCGATGTCACCTGACAGCATGGCTTCAGTCATAGCCGTACCGGCTTCGAAGTTAATCCAGTTAACTTTTACACCCATGGCGTCGTCATAGGCTTTTTCAACCTTGGCGATCATGTTAGGGGTAGCCCACTCAAGGAAGAACGCTACATTGACTTCGTCTGCTGCTTTAGCTGGGCCACTAACTGCTACAGCAGTTGCAGCAACGGCCAGAAGGCCTGCGTATTTTTGTGGTAATTTCATAGTGAATCCTGTAATTAATGTTGGTTTTTAAACTCTATACATCGCTTTAACCTGCAAGGCTAATTTATACTAATAAAGTCTGTTGGTTTAGGTTTTAAGCTGATGCATGCAGCAAAGCTTGTGTCAGTGTGCATGCACAATGTGCTTGCTCAACTTTACTTGAGACAATACGGCCGCCGATATTCGCAAGGTTCGCGTTTATGGGCGGTCTATTGATTCCCACTGATTCTATGAGCTTTGCCGAAACTCCAATAATGGCTGGAAGCGCGATTTTATCATGACTGAGACAAAGCTAATAGATGGTTTTGCTGACTCGTTGTGGAACAAGACAGCGACTGACGCACCTGTCTCAGAACCGCTGCACAAAACCAGCACGGGCCATGCAGCGCACAAATGTGACGTGGTTATCGTTGGAGCAGGGTTCACTGGACTCAACGCCGCATTAAAACTGGCTTCAAACGGTGTTGATGTTCGGTTGTTGGAAGCGGGTCAGTTGGGCATCGGGTCGTCAGGGCGCAGTGGTGGGCAAGTGAATCTGGGTTTGAACCTGAGCCCAGCGCAATTAATTAACAAGTTTGGCGAGTCCCGGGGTGAGCGCGTTATCGATGCGGTTGGTCAGGCACCAAACTATGTCTTTAATTTAATAAAACAGCATCATTTACACTGTGATGCTGTGCAGAAAGGTTGGGTGCAAGCGGCCGTTACTCCGGCGTTACACCGTCAACAAGAGAGCCTCGCTGAGGACTACGCACGCTTTGGTATAGAGCTTAGTTTGCTCGACAAAGCCGCTATGCAAACCGCCACCGGAACCTCTGCTTACGTGGGTGGCATGGTATGCCCCGTTGCCGGGTGCATTCAGCCGTTATCCTATACCCGTGAACTGGCTCGTGTGGTATCCCAGTTTGGTGCAACGGTTCATACAGAATCACCGGTAACGCAATTAGAAAAAACGTCAGAGGGTTGGCGGGTTAGCACGGCCCAAGCTCAGCTGACCTGTAACACCGTTTTGTTGTGTACCAACGCGTATACCGATTCGCTTGTGTCGGGACTGGCCAAAACAATGGTGCCAGTGCGATCAGTGTTGATGGCTTCCGAGCCACTACCCCAATCATTGCGCGATGAGATACTGCCGGGGGGTATCACTTTTGTAGATAAGCGACGTCTCATTTTATACTGCCGCTATGATCGTGATGGACGTTTGTGTATTGGCGATCACGGACCGTCGCGCGATATGTTTAAGTTAAGTGATTTCGACAATTTAAAAAAACGCACCAATGCTATTTTTCCGCAGCTGCGCGATGTGCGCTGGGACTACCATTGGGGAGGGCGGGTTGCTATGACAAAAGACACGTTGCCCTTCATTCATGAAATCGCTCCGGGCCTTATTGCCGGTATGGGTTATAACGGTCGGGGAGTAGCGATGGGGTCAATGATGGGTGCTTTACTTGCCGATAAAATATTATCAGATTCAAACGACTGCGCATTCCCGGTGACTCGCCCCGATAAATTTAAGATGCATCTGTTTCGCGATATTGGTGTTGGTGTGGCCATTAAATGGGCCGCCTTGCGAGACTATCTGGAAGGACTTTAAAAAAGTGAAACCTCTTAATTACGGCATTGTCGGTTGCGGCATGATGGGTCGTGAGCACATTCGCAATATCAATTTACTCGACAATACGCGGGTGCATGCCATATACGAACCCAACGAAGCAATGCGCGCTGATGCTTTAAAAGATGCGCCTGATGCTTTGTTTCATGATTCGCTTGCCAACCTGGTTAACGACTCACATGTGGATTGCCTGGTTATAGTCAGCCCAAACTACGTTCATATTAATCAGCTAAAAGAAATCAGTGCATTGCGCACGCTGCCTATTCTGGTGGAAAAACCGTTATCAACGGACCCGGCAGACGAAGCGTTTATTACCGAGCTTGCCCAAACTTACAAAGCACCAATATGGGTGGCCATGGAATACCGTTATATGCCGCCACTGATGCGGTTTATCGATAGGGTGGATGAAGTTACTGGTGGAGTGTGCATGCTAAGCATCCGCGAACACCGCTTCCCATTTCTTGAAAAAGTCGATGACTGGAATCGGTTTAATCAGTATTCAGGCGGCACCTTGGTTGAAAAGTGCTGTCATTTTTTCGACTTGATGCGGCTGATTTTAAAATCGGAACCAACCACGGTCATGGCATCTGGCTCGCAAATGGTGAATCACCTTGATGAAACATACAATGGTGCTCAATCTGACATCTGGGATGCCGCCTACGCGATTTTTGATTTTGAAAGCGGTGCGCGTTCCATGCTTGATTTGTGTATGTTTGCTGAAGGCTCACAATTTCAGGAGCACATCATTGCGGTGGGCCCGAAGGGTAAAATCGAATGCCTCATCCCTGGTCCTACCCGTTTCTGGCCAGAGCATCTGGGTAAACAGCCTGAGCCACAATTAATTATCAGTCCGCGCGACCCCAGCGGCCCAACCGTTATTGAAGTGCCGGTCGATGAAGCGCTGCTGGCTGCAGGCGATCACCACGGCTCAACGTTTTATCAGCATCAGGGTTTTCAGCGGGCGGTGCTCGGTCAGCAGGTGCCCGAGGTCACTCTGCACGATGGATGGTGTGCAGTGCGTATGGGCATGGCTGCCCAACAGTCGTCTTTGGAAAGCAAAGCCATTAAGCTTAATTAGATTGACCGGGTCTCACGTTAATTTTAACTGGTATTACTTTTAGCCGGCGTTAATCCTAGAGGGTTTCTGCTCAGGTGCTACCTTGTTCACAATGTTCGTTTAGTTTTCGTAATCGCAACACTTTAAGTAAGCCTGTCAAACCCTGAGCGCTATACTTCATTGTAAGGCGGTGCGCTTGTTGAAGCGCACTCACATGGAAGGCAAGCAACATTCGATCGGGCGAGTCCAGTTATATGACAAAACTAAAAATAGTGATTGCTGCGTCCGTCGCTGTTGCGCTCGTGGGCGCGTTGCTCGTTGGCTGTGGTGGAAATTCCAGCAATGGCACAGATGCGTTGGGTGTGGATAACGGTCTGGGTGCCGCGCTTAGTCTGGATATGCCGCTGGTTAAAACCAATCAGTCTACCAATGCTGCCAGGCTATTAACTCAGGCAACCTTTGGTCCCACGCATGCCGATATGGCTAATCTAACCGCATTACCTGATATTGAAACCTGGATAGATCAGCAGATAAATTTGCCAGCCACTTTGCAGTTGCCCGAAGTTCAGGCGTTTGGTAACGCCAGTTTGCGTCCGCCCCGACACTATGTGTGGTGGGATACGGTAATCAATGCCAATGATCAATTGCGGCAGCGCGTTGCGTTTGCGTTAAGCGAGATTTTCGTTGTTTCAGATATCGACTACACACTGGGTAACTCGCAGCATGGTGTGGTTAGTTTTTACGATTTGTTAGCCGCGCATGCGTTTGGCAACTTTCGTGAATTGCTGGGCGATGTCACTCTGCACCCGGTTATGGGTATTTATTTATCCATGGTCAGAAACGAAAAAGCCGATGCGGAAAAAAATATCAGACCCGATGAAAACTACGCGCGTGAAATCATGCAGTTGTTCACCATTGGTTTGTATGAGCTGGACGCCGGCGGCACACCAGTGCCGGTCGACAACCCAAAACCTGCTTATTCTCAGAGCACCGTTGAAGAGTACGCGCGTGTGTTTACCGGTTGGAACTTTGCTGATTCTCCTGAGTGGCAGTCAACCAACTTAACCTCGTACGACAAAATCTCGCCGATGGTGCCGCAGGAGCAATTTCACGACAATGGCAGTAAGCAGCTTTTGGGTGGCGTTGTTGCACCGGCCGGATTAAGTATGCGCGATGATCTTAATCTGGCGCTCGATTCTCTGTTTAATCATCCTAACGTTGGGCCATTTATTGGCAAAGCGCTTATACAGCGACTGGTAACCAGTAACCCAAGCACCGATTACGTTGCCAGAGTTGGGGCAGCATTTAACGATAACGGAGAGGGCGTTCGTGGAGACATGGCTGCTGTTATAAAAGCCATATTGCTCGACACTGAAGCCAGGCAATCGCCTTCTATGCAATCAGCTGATTTTGGTAAATTCAAAGAGCCGTTGCTTCGGGTGACGCATATGCTGCGTGCATTAAACGCTGTTCCAGGCGCTCGTTCAGACGGGCGTTATCACTTGTTTTCAAAAACCAGCGATGTTGCCGACGACATACTCGGGCAAGCGGTACAAAGTTCACCGTCTGTGTTTAATTTTTTCTCTCCGACTTTTCGTAGCTCCCAGGTTATTGCAGGCCAGCCTGATAATCCGTTATACGCGCCCGAGCTACAAATTCTCACAGAGTCTTTAGTCTCGGCGGCCAACAACGACTTTCACTCGTTAATTTATGAGGGCAATAATCGCTCTGACACGCCATCGCGTGCGTCCATGATCAGTCTTGACGAGCCAGTGATGTTCTTAAAAGAAGGCAGTAGCACGTATTTGGAGCACATGAATATGTTGCTTTTTTCAGGAACCATGTCACCTGAGATGCAGGCGGTGCTGGCAGATTATATTGCTGATGTGGTTGTAGAAAATTCTGATGCAGCATCAGATGCCAATGCTGAAAGTGAGGGCGAAGGCGCTACTGATGATGGAAGTAATGCTGAAAATGAGCTTGCCGATGACTTTGTAGATCAGCAGCTCGCAACGCTGGATGATGCGTTATTGGAAACCATTGCAGTGGATTCTATTTTTATGATGCTCTCATCGCCAGAGTATTTGGTACAACGATAACGTCGATCAACACTCATTTTAAGTACAAGCAAGTTTTGTAAAAGCTAATTTAGTTTAGCTATTAATGTGCGAAAACGAGTAATGTGCAAAAACGAATTCAAGAAGGCAGCCATGAAGACACACTCACGTAGACAATTCTTAAGAAAATCACTGGCGCTACCGGCTGCCTATACGGCTAGCCGGGTTGGCGGTGTTTCCATGTTGAATATGGCTGCTGCCGGTTTAACGGGCGGTTTGGCTTCTAATGCTGCTATGGCGGCTGACTGCTCTGGTGGTGCCAAGTCGATGGTGTGCCTGTTTTTGTTTGGCGGTGCAGATTCATTCAATATGTTTGTGCCAATTGGCAACAGCGAATACGATGAATACCGAACAACGCGTAACGACCTGGCCGTTGCAGAGACAGATTTGCTGGAAGTCAATGATGCTCAGCAGGGCGGATTCGGTTTTCATCGTTTGCTGGATTCCTTTCAAAGTATGTATTCTGCTGGTGATCTGGCGGTCGTCAGTAACGTCGGTCCGTTGTTGGGACCAACCGCACAAGCAGATGTTGGCAATCTGGCACGACTGCCCGAGAGCTTGTTTGCCCATAACACGCAACAAAAGCTATGGCAAAACGCTGCCGGTAGTATCAGTGGTAGTGGCGCATTTGGTTGGGGTGGAGCCATGGGTGTACAGCTAGCACCTTGCAACGCATCCGCTTCGGTACCAGCCATGATGTCATCTTCGGGCGCCAACACGTGGCAAACATCGCGCGACGGAAATTATATCGCGCTAAGTCCTAATGCCGATATACAACGCATGTACGGGTATGACCCTGGTATTGCTACGTGGATTCCCGAAGCATCCCGACTGGCAACCAGTAATCGATTGCAGCAATTGTTAGAGCTCGCCGCAGCAGAAGGACAACCCTCATTGCTGAAGGAAGCAGCCGGCATATTGCAAAGCTCCAAAAATGTATCGCAGCAGCTGGAAGAAACGTTCGATAATTTTACGCAACTGGATTGGCAGCCAGATTTTTCAAACAAGCTCGAACGACAACTGCATCTGGTTACCAGGCTCATTGAAGCGCGCGAATCTTTGGGCATGGACCGGCAATTGTTTTTTGTTTCGATGGGGGGCTGGGATACGCACAGCAATCAAAATGAACGTTTACCACTATTGATGAACGAGCTTAACAGGGCAGTAGGCAATTTTAGGTCAGCCTTAACAGCGTTAAACATCAACGACTCAGTGACCACGTTTACAGCATCTGACTTCGGTCGTACGTTAACCAGCAACGGTAACGGGACCGATCACGGATGGGGCGGACACAACTTTGTGTTTGGTGGGGCCGTGTCTGGTGGCCAAGTCTATGGCACCATGCCAAGTTACGCAAAAGTGGGTAACCCGGACGATGCAGTAGATGCTAACGGGGAGTTTGCCGGGCGCATTATTCCAAGACAGTCTGTAGGCCAATACGGTGCGACTTTGGCTCGTTGGATGGGAGTTGAAGAAGCCGCAATGGGAGGGATTTTTCCTGACTTGGCTCAGTTTACTACCAAAGATATTGGATTCATGAGCTAGCAGGCATACAGTGCAGATTAATTTGCTTTGCGCTTAACAGGCCAAAGCAGTACAGTGTGTGGCAAATGAATTCAGCCACCTTAGGCAGTTTAGCTGCCGTTTTCTCTTACTCCGTTTGGGGTTTCTTTCCGGTTTTCTTCAAGCAGCTGGTGTCTGTTGCGCCGTTTGATTTACTGATTTGGCGAATCCTGATTAGCTTTGCCGTGTTACTGATTGTGCTGTTGCTTCGGTTTAGAATTGTTGGCTTATTACGTCGAATTAAATCAATAAAGCAATGGGGGTTGTTGGCGGGTTCAACGCTGATGTTATCGATTAACTGGTTTGTCTTTATTTACGCTGTCGAATCGAATCAAGTATTGCAATCGAGCCTCGGGTATTTCCTTGTTCCCATATTTAATGTTGCACTGGGAATGTTTATCTTAAAGGAACGACCCAATCGCTTTAAGCTTGCTGCGGTGGCCATAGCAAGTGTTGGCATGCTGGCTACATTTATTGTGGCGGGGTTTTTTCCATCAATAGCAATAACGCTGGGCGTCACGTTTGGTATTTATGGTTTGTTTCGTAAATTGGCCGACTTTGACAGTGCGCTTGGTTTGTTTTTAGAGACGGCCATACTGGTGCCTCCAGCACTTATTGTTGCACTGGTCTTTATAGAGCCTGTTACAGCTGCGGCTCCGGCAACGCAAATCTGGATTTACTTGATGGGGGTGGTGACGGTGGTGCCGTTGCTGGGCATGGTGTTTGCCGCCAGACGAATTCCGTTGAGTTCTCTAGCATTTTTTCAATACATAACACCCACAATGCATTTAATTTTTGCGGTGTTTGTTTTTAATGAAGTGTTAAGCACGCCTCGGCTCATTGCCTTTGGCACTACATTGCTGGCCGTTGCCTTCTGGATAATGGGAACGGTTCATCAGTATTCCATTCAATCTGTCTCCAATCACGGTACGTCTAAACCAAAACCCAATTGATTATTGGGTTTTTGGTGCAGAAAACCTGTGGAACACAAAAATTTACGCTTCCCGGTGGCAGGAACAGTGGGTGCCGTGGTCACACAAGAAGATTGTATTGTCTGAAGCTATAAGTATTAGCTAAAATAATCAGGTCGTATGCTAACCAAGGCCAAGCATTGATGCGTTTTACTTCTATTCAGATAGTCATTGTGATGCTTTTGGGTTTACTGCTTGCCAGTTGCAGCAGCTCAAACGGCGCGGTTCCGGTAACCGACCCCGTTGGTAACTCCAGCAGTGGTGCTTCGTCGGGCAACACTGCATCGGGTTCTTCCGCTGGCGAACAAGCCGCCGCAGCCATAGCCGGTATTCAGGGAAACTGGGCAACACCATGCATACCCGAGATGGGTTTTAACATTAAACGCACCCTTGCCGTCAGTGAAGAAAATGCCGAATTCGTATTAGCGTTTTTCTCCGATTTCAACTGCACAGAAGCTGTGGCTGTCGATATTTTAAATAACGCGCACGCTTTGGCTATTCAATCGGTTACGGTTCCAACGGGCGACCTGGTATCTACCAGCATTGGGGCGGCGACAGCGCTTGATATTTTTACTGTGGACGTGACCCTGGATGGGCAGCCAGCACCGGCGAACTTGGCCGCTATTACGGTACCGGAAGTTCGACACACCATTGTATTAGTAGAGGATACCAATCTTTATTTTGGCGATAGCACATTGGCTGGCTTTGAAGGTGATTCGCCTGCAACTCGTCCTGTATCTTTGGACTTTAATATTGTCTACAGCCGCGTACCCTAAGTAATGCATAACACCTCCGAATTGTTCGCACTTAACTAATCACTGCAGTTGCCAATGGATTTCTATCCTGTACCTGCGCATCAACAATCATTTGAGCTTGAAATTAAGCGTAGCCGATTCATTACAACGGTGGCGTTTATAAAAGACCAGGCCGCTGGTAAAGTGTTTATCCAATCAATTCGCGATACCTACCCTGATGCCAATCATCATTGCTGGGCCATGGTTGCTGGTCGCCCAGACGACTTGTTCCAACACAATCAAAGTGATGATGGTGAGCCGAAAGGCACAGCAGGAAAGCCGATGCTCAATGTATTGCAGCATTCCCCGCTGGGCAATACTGCTGTGGTGGTAACTCGCTATTTTGGTGGTATTAAGCTGGGCGCAGGTGGACTGGTGCGAGCTTATTCGCAATCGGTGAGTCATGCGCTAAGCCAGCTGGAAACGAAAGACCAATACGTACAAATTAAATGGTTAGTCAAGTTGCCTTATGGCTTGTTTGATACCTTAGAACACAAGCTAAAAGGCGGTAGCATTCACATTGGGCAAGCTCAATTCCATGAGCTAATCCATGTTGAGTTACTGGTGCCCGAGTCTAAATCGGCAGAACTTGAAGCGCTGTTAACACGCCTTGGTGGCGGAGCTATTGAGATAACGCGTCCTGCATAGCGTTATAAGCAGGCTTGGTCTGATAGGCTTTGTCGAACATCAGTGGTTCAAATATTTCCCTAAACGAATATTGATCAGTGAAGCCCCACGTTTGTATGGCTTTGCAACGTGGCTGCGCCAGGCAGATATCGATAATGCTCGAATAAACCTGCGCTTGTACATCAAAGTTACCACCATCAGCCAAAGCCACATCAAGTTCGGTGATGTATATGTCCAGGTCTCTGTTGGCCACTTGTGCAAATATTTGTTCCAGCTCATTTTGCTGGTTGTAGCTGGAAAACAAATGCAGCTGAAAACCAACACCGTCGATGGGCACATTGCGGCTGATTAAACCATCGAGCAAGCTGAATAGAGAGTCCACTTTTGGTCCGTCAAAATTGATATCAAACTCGTTTATTAGCAGGGTTGCGTCGGGGTCGATTTCGTTGGCTTGTCTGAACGCCGTATCAATGTACGACTCTCCAAGCGCATTGAACCATACCGAATCTCTGAACCCGCCATTATCACCAACGGGCTCATTCACAACGTCCCATACATCTATGTTGTCTTTGTATCGGTTCATGAGTCGAACAATGTATTCGCGCATGTGTCCCTCAATAGAGGTAGCGGGTTCATCGATAATCCATTGCGGGAGTTCTCGGTGCCAAAGTATCGGGTGTCCGTGTATGTCCATATTATTGAGCTGTGCAAAGGTCACCAGGTTGTCGACGTCAGCAAATTGATATCGTCCCGGTTCAGGGTTCACCTGGCTCATTTTCATGGCACTTTCGGGCGTCACAAAATTAAATTCGCTGGCCGCAGTGTCTGCGTAAATGACCCCATCGGCGCGATGATAATACGACTGCAACGATGCGTAGCCAATGCGAATACCCTTGGCGCTGGCCAGATCTTTAAGTCTTTGGCCGCTGCGGGCAAAGTCAGACTCGGCTAGCACGTTAAGCGTCACGGTGCCTGTGCTGCTTAAACTGGAGTCGACCGAGTCTCTGGCCAGCACGTCTATGTTTATGGGTCCTACAGCGTCAGGAATAAAACGCAGCGTGTAAATTTCATTAAATCGTGGATGTTGCTCAAAGGTGGCGTTGGGCAGGTTTGATATGAGTTCGAGCGTGGGTATATCGCCGTTTAAATCGATGCCTTTAAGTTCTAGTACTACTGGGTCGTTAACACGAACCGTGTGTAAATCATATTCGTCGAGAGTAGGGGCAACATTGGGAATGCTGCTTGGGTCATCGGGCAAATTCACTTTAATACGAATGGTGTAAGCCGCTCGGTATTGTTGGTTATCTGAATCAATGGCTGTAACTGTAAATTCGGTTATACCGACATCCATCTGTAACGGCAGCCAGCGATAGGTCTTAGAGCCATCGAAGTTGTCATCAAATGTAGAACCTTCCACAAGCTCATTGGGGAACATACCCGGGCTATCGCCATCGGGGTCAATCGGCTTGTACACGATTTCCAGTAGGTCTCCGGCGAACACTTCAACGTTTGTCAGGTTTTCAAAAAACGGCACCGCATTGGTGCTGGTATCGACACCGTTGGGCACACTAATGACTGGTGGCGGCGGGCCAGCGTTAAAATCTTCGTCGGTTAACGTGACTGTTTGGGGTTTGGCTATACGCGGGCCTGGGTCTCTAACGACCTGAAACTGGGTGACTGTGTTAAATGATGCGGCCTCAGCAATTGGCTCATCGTCTTGACCGGGTGCAGCTGACAAAGGCGGATTAGGCAACGGACCGAGTGTGGCGCCAGTGGTTGATCCAGAGTCAGTTGCCGTGCCCTCTGTTGTGCTGCCAGCAGTGTTTCCTGATGTGTCTCCCGAGGTGTTTGCAGAGGTGGATCCTTCGGTATTGCCAGCACTGTCGCTGGTGGCGTTGCCAGCGGTGGCACTTGTTGTACCGGCTGTAGCGCCAGCCGTATCGCTGCTGCCATCATCGCTACTGCTGCAAGCACTTAGGAGTATCAAGCTCAGGCACAGAGCCAAGTTTCTCCCGATTGTTTGGGTTAGTTGCTGCCAATGAGGTTGTTGCTTGGTTTTCGTCATGTTTTGTTGGTTCTTGGCTGTTATGTCCATTTGCACTTGTTCGTGCGTTGCGGCAAGCTTACTCGCTACTTAATTATAGTGTTTTTAAAGAGAGAGCCCCAATGCAAACCAATACATTCCTGCAAGCCATCAAGAAACGTGAACCACAAGTTGGGCTCTGGGTCTCGTTATGCAGCAATTATGCAGCAGACATCGTATCTACAGCGGGCTACGACTGGGCTCTGCTGGATATGGAGCATTCGCCAAATGAGATCGGTGTGGTTTTGAGCCAGATGCAGGCCTTTCAAAGTGGCAATACAGCGACCATCGCCAGGCCCATGTGGAACGATTCCGTGGTGGTGAAGCGCTTGATGGATATTGGCTCACAGTCGCTGCTTTTTCCCATGGTGCAATCAGCCGAAGAGGCACAGGCAGCGGTGCGAGCGACGCGTTATCCACCGGAAGGTATACGTGGCGTCAGTGGTACACAACGAGGTAATCATTTTGGTCGTGTTAAAGACTACTTCGAACAGGTCCACAACGAAACCTGCGTCATAGTTCAAATAGAAACCATGCATGCGCTTAATCAACTTGAAGACATAGCCGGCGTGGATGGCGTTGATGGTGTGTTCTTTGGTCCTGCCGATTTGGCGGCCGATATGGGCAAGCTAGGTCAAATCACCGATGCACAATTGTGGGAGCAAATAGGTAACGCTGCAAAAGCGGTTGAAGCGCTTGGCAAGCCAGCGGGAACACTGGTTATGGATGCGAGTCGCGCGGCAAGCCTGTTAAATGACAGCTTTACTTTTGTTGCATGCGGGTCGGACCTGGGATTGCTTGCACGCGGTGCTGACAAGCTGATTGCTGATGTTCGTAGAGAACTAGTGTGAGCCAATAGAGATGGGATTATGTTCCGGTGCATTTTATTGAAAACCCAGTATAGGCGTTAGAGGAAATCCAGGAACGCGCATTTTCAGTCCTTTAGTGGTTAATCAAAGTGTGATCAAACTGCTCGCTGAATAGACAGTTCTTTGTGTTGTGATCAGCCTGAAAGAGACGCGGCAAATTCAGCCACTCGCTTGCGCAACTCATCCTCGGATACTGTTTCGTTTTGATGTGCGAAGGTCCACTCGTAGCCGTGCCCATCGACTACTTTTGCATTGCGATCTCCCCAAAACATATCTTCGGGCTCTGAAGTTGATGTCATGCCAGCTTGAATGGCTTTTTGATATGCCTTGTCGGCGTTTTCTACATAGAGCATGAAGTTAACCGGCGATCGTTCTGTAGGTGCACTCGAGAAGCCTGGCCACTCGCCGCTGAGCATGATTTTGTTTCCACCGATCAGCAGCTCTGCATGCATGATGGAGCCATTTGGGCCTTCCATTAGGGTAGACACGCTGGCGTCAAGTGCAACTTTGTACAGGTCAATAGCGGCAGACGGGTTGGCAAGGGTAAGGTAGGCAATCAACATGAACTAAATTCCTGCTTAAATTGTCAGTGTGCTTAATCTAGGCTATACGTCGTTGCACTCGCTGGCAACTGCCAAATGGGGTATGCTGATTAATGATTTCAATACGGGGTGTTTAGCAAGGTGACATTTCGCGGTTGCAACGTATACCTTGCATGTCAACGGGCCATGTCCGCGCATCCCATTTCCATGCACCCCATGTATCCCGCGTATCTTAAGTCTGTCCGCTCGATTTTATCCGCTGGCTTATTGTTATTATTAGCGGTTTTTTCGGCATTTATCCCTTTGGTTGTACAAGATGTTAACGCTTCCGATAACACCGTCAGAATCCAGGAACTCCCTGTCAACTATCCCAAGGCTATCGACTACGAATTTCAATTCGCCCGTATGATTTATAACGGTGGCTGGGAATGGCCTCGATGGCAGGCAGACTACCCAGAAGCCGAGATTCATTTCTCCAACGGACTTGAACGACTCACCAGAATAAAAGTGGCGCCCGATAGCGTTGTTGTGTCGCTGACTGACGACTCACTGTTTGAACATCCCTGGCTTTATGTTGTTGAGGTGGGGTTCTGGAATTTGTCGGCATTGGAGCGAAGCAACCTGAAAGAATACCTGCTACGTGGTGGGTTTCTGATGGTAGATGATTTCCATGGTCCGCACGAATGGGCAAACTTTACAGCCGTAATGAAACAGGTTTTCCCTGACCGTCGCATTGTTCCGTTAAGTGAGCATTCCTCTTTGTTTAACATTCATTACGATATGCATGAGCGAGTACAAATCCCAGGTATTCGCTCGGTTATGAATAACCGTACCTGGGAAAAAGGTGGCGTCAATGCTGGCTGGTATGGCGTATTTGATGATCAGCAGCGCATCATGGTCGCCATTAATTTTAACCAGGATATTGGTGATGCCTGGGAACACGCCGACGATGCCCGTTACCCTCACGCGTATACAGCGCTGGCCTATCGAATGGGCGTTAATTATGTTATCTATGCGATGTCTCATTGACGTGGCTCGCTAATCTGCCTCTGGCACTTGCAAGGCCTCGTTAACATCTGCCACCAGATTGAGCAGATTCAGGTTTAGCACGCCTTGCGGTGCTAAACTCTGCTGGGACTTCGTGCGGATTTATGTAATGAGCAACACTATAGCTGATGCTGCCATTTCGGCAGATTCAGGGTCGCCTGTTATTTTGCTTGATAACGTTCACAAGCATTATGGGCCTCTTAATGTTTTAACCGGATTATCGCTGCAAGTTAACAAAGGCGAGGTCTATGGTTTCCTTGGTCGTAATGGTGCCGGAAAATCGACTGCCATCCGCATGATTATGGGCATCACTAAAATATCGCGAGGGTCTATCGAGCTATTTGGACACTCGGTAAAAGGCGATGTGATCGCTGCGCGTCAACGTATCGGCTACGTTGCTCAGGAGCAACACTTTTATCCGTGGATGACACCAAAGCAGCTCAGTAAATTTGTCCGGGGTTTTTACCCCAGGTGGGATCAAAGCCGCTTTGATGATTTGCTTTCACTGTTTGAATTACCTGCCAAGCGTAAAATCGGCAATTTTTCTGGTGGAATGAAAGCCAAGCTAGCCCTGACCATGGCGCTGGCAACAAAACCTGAGTGTTTGATACTCGATGAACCAACAGCTGGCATGGACCCGGTGGCTCGGCGAGAGTTTCTTGATTTGGTTAGTGAGGAAGCCAGGCGCGCAGAAGCAACGATTTTTTTCTCTACCCACTTAATCGATGATATCGAAGCCATAGCCGATCGTATTGGCATTGTTGAATCGGGCCAAACTGTGTACGAGGGTGGTTTAAAACCATTGTCTGAAAGTATCGCAAGTTACTCGATATCAGAAGAGCTCTACAGGCCCGGTAACGTGCCCGGTGAGTTTGTTAATACCGCGGCCAGCGTGTTACAAGATGGCACTCGCAATGGCAGACATTCACTGGTGCTGCAGTTTCCGTACGGTGCGCCTAAATCTCCCATCCTCGACTACGGCTGGCAGCAAGATGCAATGACTCTGGAAGACGTCTTTATTTCGGTTGTCGCCAGAGCGGGTTGAAAACATGGGTGGGTATAACTTTTTCATGAAAGACGTGCGCGAGCACGGATTGTCGTTTTTCGTATTGGGTCTCGGGTTTTTTCTGGTGTTGCTGGTTGTGTTCGAACAGCAACGTTCGGGTGTCTTCAGCATGAGTGGTTTCGAAGTGGTCAGATTCTCACTGATCACGGTTATTCCTTTAGTGACTTTTATTGTTGGTAATCGACTTATCGTAAGAGAATACGTTGGTGGTACTCGCCGGTTTGTTGAGTCCCTGCCCATTAATCGATTCACGCCCTTGTTGGTCAAGTATTTTATTGGCCTGGTTTTTATTGTGGCACTGGCGCTGCTTATGGTGTGGTTTGCAGCGGCTACAGCAAGCGCTGCTGAAAATATCACGCCGCGATATTTACAGTTGCTGCTTATGAAAACCGGTGTCATCGCTTTACTTTATTGGAGTGTGGTTTTTTTCGTCAGCTTCACGGGGCGAATCAGGTTGGTTATTTACGTTGTCATGGGTTTGACTCTCATGTATTTCGTCAACATGCCCAATTTTGATGAAACCCGATTTGCGCCACTTGCCATAATGGAAAGAACGCTGTTTGTCTTTGAGCGTGACATTCTGCCTGTGCAGGATTTAATTGAAACGGCAGTGCTTGCTTTGCTTTTTGTTATAGCCGGGTTTTCGCTGGCCCTGTTCAACGAAGGTTCTATTGCAGAACAACTTGGGAAGCCTATTTCTAAAAGAGATATGGCCGCTTTCGCTCTGCTGGGTATGGGGTGTTTGACGGTATACACCACTTTGCAGAAAAAATGGGAAACTGAAACCTATGCGCTTTCTGGTGAGTATGTATTGCGCAGTGAAGTTCCTGTGCTGGCAGTGTCGTATATCGATGATGCTTACAAAGCGCGGGCGCAACAAGTGCTGGATTCGTTGCGGGTTGCAGTGGAAACCTTTAAAACCGATATAGGCCTCGATAGATTGCCACAAGTACAAATTGCGCTTAACACCGAACTTGAGTCAGGAGAAATAGAGCCTGAGTTAATCGATGGTGTTTTGGTCAGTGCCAATTTTACTGATTACGACAGCTATGAAATCGCCCAGCTCAATGCGGTTGCCATGCATCACCTTTTGCTTAGCTTAACCAACCGTCGTTGGGACTACGAATCGCGGCACTGGATTCTCGATGGGCTGTCTCGTTGGTGGATTGAGGGTGCTGATAGTGCTCCCGCCAGTAGCAACAATAAAGAGCTGCTTGCGCGTGCGCTGGTTGCCAAGCGCCGATTCTATTTACAAAAAAATCCTCTACTCGAATGGCAGACCACGAGTGACTTGCATGGTTTTGAAGGAGGGGATGCGTTGTCGTATTCTGCACTGTTGTATTTGCAAGAGATCAAAGGCACTGAGACCATATTGCGTCTGGCGGCCGAATACATTAACGAAGATGTTGGCTCATCGTCCATTGAATCGGTGCAGCGATTGATTGAATCTGACGAGAACAGATTCGAACAGATAACAGGGGTTGATATTCAAACATTTACCGATGATTGGATAAGCTGGCTCGACCAGTATAAATCTGATAATGAAGTAGCGGTGCGTTTGAACTCTGTACCTAAAATCACGGGCAAGGTTGTGAGTGTTATTGGTGAAAGTGGCGTGGTCAAACTAGAAGCCCAATACCGTGCCATGCAAGATTACGATGGGCTTGGTGATGGTTTGTGCGTGCTTAGATATCAGCTAACTTCAGCTTTTGATATGGAAACATCAATTTACGAACGTAACCGAGACAAACAACCTTGCGCGGTTGAAGGTATTGCGCACAGCGTTGAATCACCTTTTGCGCCAGGTGACAGGGTGTATGCGGTGGTTGAATTTGAAACCGATAGCTTCCATCGTCCTCTGATCATGTGGTCTGGCCGGTTGCACGTGAAATGATCAGACTAATACTAAAAGAACTGAAGCAGTTATTGCCTTTTGCATTACTGTATCTTGCGTTGGTCGCGTTGTTTTACGGGTCGGAACTGTCCACGCTGCGCATTGATGAAGAAAGCTACGCATCGTGGTGTGGCGAATTATGCCAATACGGCACCAACGTCGATATGGTGTTGTTTATTGTGCTGTTGTACATGATAGCTGCCTACAGCCTGTTTCCTCGAGAGTTCGACGACTCAACCATCGACTTCCTCAGAAGCTTACCGATTGCGCGACAGAAGATATTTTTTTCCAAAGTGCTTGGCGCGTGGATATTGCTTTGTTTGCTGTTGATATTTGATCGCTCATTAACTGCAGCAGTGTTGTCCTTTAACAGCCAAACCATTACTGGTAAGTTTTATTGGAACAACGAGGCCCTGTTTTTACTAAGAGACTGTCTGTTTGCATTGGTTATAGTGTCGCATGGTGTGTTTCTGTCCTGGTTTAGAACGGTTGGTCTTATTATTTACAGTGTCTATTTAGTGGCATTGATTTGGCTGGAGCAAATGCTTGGCGCTGCGGGCATTTACAATATATTCAGTTTCTACAGCAACGAGTACGACGGTCCAAACCTGCTGGTCGACTGGACAGTCATCGGCTTTCATCTGGCTGTTGCTTTCGTTTTGCTGATTATTAGTTATTTCCTGTGGACCAGGTCAGACTCTAAACCCAAAGCGCCTGGGTCGGGTAAGTTAGCTAAAGTCATGCCTGTGCTCTTGTCTGTTGTTGCGTTTGTCATGGCGGCAGCGTTTATGTTTAACATGCTTCTGGAGGTGGCTGTTGACCAAGCCAATGTTGAAATAGAACAGCTCTCCACCGAGCACTATGATTTTACCTATAGATCGCCCATGCAGGGCGCTATGGAAAAACTGGAACCGTTTGTCGAAGATGATTACCAACAGCTGGTTGAACTGTTAGGTGCGCAAAATGCTCCAGTCATCAGTGCCGACATGACTTCCGACAGTGAGCACGCGCTGGGTCTGGCTGCGTGGAAAAAAATACGCATGGTGTTGTTGTCAGAAGACGAAGTTGATCCGCTTTATCGTCGCGTGCTGAGTCATGAGACTGCGCATGTATTTCAGGCCGTCGAATCAGACCGTGCGCTATCCAATGCCGGTAATTCGGTTGGTTTTTTTATTGAGGGTATGGCCCAATACACCTCCTTTAACATAGTGCCAGACCCCGAGGCGAGGGAGTCAAACTGGCTTGTATCAGCGGAGTCGTGGAAGCGGCACACAATAAGATTCGAACACATGGCCAACCGCACTGTTTTTGAGGGCTTGTATGATCCGGAAATGCTCTATGGCATTGGCGATATATGGGTTGACGCCATGGCACGTGCTTGTGGCCAGGCCTCTATAGGTGATTTCCTGCGAGCGGTAGGACGTGATGATGCGCCACCAAATTTGTCTGGTGTCACTTATTGGCGAAATCATCTGCAATACATTGGCTGTGAGCTTGAAGAGGTGAACAATCAATGGCGTAAGCTTATGCAGGAGATAGCGGATAACAGAACCATTGGTGCATTTCCCTTATTTGAGAATGTGAACGTCACCCGAGATCCGAAAACCGATCTGATCACAATCAAGGCAGATCTGAAAGAGGATGAGGTTGGCGGGCTGCCGCAGTTTTTTTACGTTCGAGTAAAAAGCGAAGCGAAACTAGCAAGCACAGTCAGTCCGGTGTTAAATGGCCGTTTGTCCGTTGAAGGTGATAAAGCGAGTGTAGAATTCAGTGTGTTACCGCGATTGATTGAAGGCAATCGCTTTAGCTACCAGCTTGGGTACTCTCCACTGCCTGATTCTCGAAGCTTTTTTGATCGGTGGCGTTCCGGTTCAGTGCCCGACTAGGCGGCAGCGCACCGCATTGGATTGGGTTAAGTGCATCGGCTGCGAGTAGACCCGTTGCTTGGGAGTAGCGCTGTTGCTTGGGAGTAAAAATGTTTAGTCAGCAAATCAATAAATACCTCAGTAGCAATAGCGGTGTTTTGTATACGCTGCTGGCAATCAATGTCCTGCTAATTCTGGTAGCGCCCTATTTGGTTCGTCGGTTCTCAGCAGCCGATGCCAGCGATGCCGCACTGGAGTTTCGCGTTAATGTGATTCGTGGTCTTAACGTGTTGGCCATTGGATTGTTAGGACACTTTCGCTTTTATGGTGATGGGCAGTCCGGTCAGGGAATTGGCGTTAAAATTCTATCGATACTTGTCATCATTTACTTAAGCTATTTAACCGTGCATTTGATTGGGCGATTTGTGCGGCTGCGTTTTGGACGCGCCGTACAAAATGTAGGCGCCGGGCCTCGTATTGCAGATACCTATGCGTCACGTGCTTTGAGTATATTTTTTAGCGTGTTCATTGGCATCATGGCGCTAATCTCTATTATTCGCGTTGCGGGATTTAGCAGCCTGCTAGAAGCAGGGGGTGTTATTGGCTTTGTCGGAGTCTTTTTGGCGTTAACGCAGGGTGCCTGGGCCCCGGATATAATCAGCGGTCTGGTTATTCTTAACAGTAAAATGTTTAAAGAGCGGGATGTTATTAAAATCTCTGATGGCAATGAGGAGATGCTAGCTATAGTGTATCGCACGCTCGCTTTTCATACAGAGCTACTTAATCTGGTAGACAATCACCGCGTGATGATTCGTAATTCGAAAATTCGCGATCAAACCGTACATAACTTATCCCGGTTTGCATCGGCTCGTGGTTTGCGGGAAACCATGCTGTTTAAAATTGGGTACGATGTTTCCGTGGCTAAAGTGAAAGTCATGTTCGAATCTGCTTTTCAGGCAGCTGTTAGTGACTCGCAAATACCCATCGAAGAGCAACACCCGTTAGAGATTCGATTAAAAGACACAGGTGATCATGCAATAGAGTGGTCGGTGCACTACTACACTAAAGATGAGTTTGCGCTTATTAAAACCAAGCAATTATTCAGGGAAAAGATTCTAACAGCCAGTTTAGAGGCGGGTATTTCACTGTCGACGCCGTTTACTCATCAATCACAATCCGTATCAGAAATGTTAAAAACTGAGCGACTCAGCGATGACACTGTTGTAGATGAACAGCCCATTACTGATAGACCAAGTTGATCGACTAAAATGATCAACCCGAATGATCGACTGGTGTCTGCCAGTTAGTTACATTTTTGGGCAACAGCGTGGTTAATAGTGCTAAGCAGTACTTCTGGATTGACAGGCTTACTTAGCACTTTAAATATACTCTTGTTGCCGCTTATATTTTTCATGTGATCGATGCTGCCCGACACCATAACAGCAGGGAGTTGTGTGCCAGCGGCTGCGCAAATTTCTTTAATGGCTGTGTCCCCGGTCGTATTGTTACCCAGATCATAATCGACAACCAGTAGGTCAGGCAATTCGTCTAGCTCGTGTAGAATTTCCAAAGCCTCAGGGATGTTGTTGGCTGGGTAGGTGTCACAGTTCATTTCAGATAGCAGCAAATGGGTTGCATCAAGCACGGCTGGGTCATCATCAATGAGCATGACCTTGTAAGATTGATCTGCTGTGCTGCTAATTGAACTATTTGATTTGTGCGCATCTTGTATGAGTGCAAGATCGTGAAAGCCGTGGTCACTGTAGTGGTAGTCTGATTTGTCGGAGGCATTCAGCAAACTATTAAGCTCATTGCATGATGTCAGTATTTTAGACAAGGTGGCTTTTTGCTCGTTACTGGTTAAGCTTGGCTCTAAAGAACTGGCAAACAGGCCAATGGCATGTAGTGGTTGCCTGACCTTATGATTGTCTGGTTTCGCTGTGGCTGTTTTTGCTGCAGTAAGTTCGGCTGACTTAGCCTGCTGTGCCTTGTGCAAGGCTAATCTGAGATTAAGAATACCACGGTCAATTTCCGCTTCGGTGATTAGCTCTACATGCCCGATTCTGTCAGCTGGCCTATTGGCCATCTCATTAGCCACTAAAGCATCTGCACCGCCTGCGAAGAATGAGTTGTCATCAACCAGAAGGAAAATCCGACTTGGCTGGACACATCCGTTTGTTTGCGGAAGAGCAATTGCAGCATCTCGACAATCTATTAGTCCAGCATCAATCTCAGTGACGTCAGCACACTCACCGTCACTGTACTGAGTTATATGGAAGTTTTTGACTAGTTTGTAATACAGCTCCGTTGAACATTGACCGTAAACAACCAGTGAATGGCAGCTTCGATTAACTTGCACACAAGCGTTATTAGCTAGCGGCGTTACTTTCGCGCTGGCTAGTTTTTTCAGTGATGCGTATTGAGTTGTCATGATGATTATCAACGACGTTCTAGTTAGGACATTAAACTAGCAACAAGTCGCCCAGCTCACAATAAGCGTTTAGGTTAGTGTTAGTTGGTGATGGAGCGCTGAAAAGGTTAGCCAAAGCAGAATATGTAACGTTTGGCAATGTTTACAAAACGTAAGAGGGGTTTTTAAAAACAAATAAGGAGTTGAATTTAATGGGGTTTACTTGGATAGTGTGTTGCCTCATTTTTTAATCAAACACCATTGAAGTGCACATTGTTAATTATTTTAGATGCTAGCCTCTCAATATACCGAGAGGCTAGTTTTATCTTGTTTACAATTGGGTTTGTCTACGTCGCACGAATATGCACAGTAGAACTACGCATCCTAACCAATAAGATACAGCGCCCAGAAACTTTCTGTCTTTGGGTTCTTCACCAGCAATGCCGACGTTGAGCAGATCAAAGCTGTTAGCTATCTTCACATCTGGCATAGCATCACCCGATGTAACCGCTGCTGAAAAAACGGATCGTTGTGTTAGTGCCGCTTCAGGAATAGATTGGGGTGTTGACTCCCTTGCCTGAATAACAGTTTCACCATCGCGACCTGTACCGGGGCCAAGCGTTAGCGACCAAAGCGTTTCGTCGTTAACGCAATTGACGTCAAGCGTTGCCTCTCTTACTCGTGCTTGTGTTTCCATATCAGGGTTAAATTCAAAACTAGGATCCAGAGTCATTTCATCTGCCGATAAAGTTGTATAGAGTCGGGTTAAATAACGTCCGTCATTGAGTAGTGAATTGCTGACTCTGAGCGGTTCAATTTCAACATCAATGAATGCCTGGCGTAGATCAACTCGTGCTTGCGCAAGTTCCTCTGTCGTGAACACAGCTTGTAACGCCATCGAATTAAAATAAACATTCTCATCCTGGCCGCTGGGCAATGGAAGATAAGATGAGTACAGGGCTCTTAGTGCGTCGCTACGATTGCCTGAATACAAAGAAGCCAGAAATTCTGCATCGCTTTGTAATCCGTCAAGCATAGCCAGCTCAGCATCTAATGAATCGGCATTGGTTATAAAGCCAGTGATCGATTCATCAATGATACCGGCAAAATCGGTTGCAAATCCCTGGCCTCCAGCTTCGTCCATAGCATCTGTTATCAGTGTCTGATAACTACCGTAAGCGTTGTTCGTCCCTGTGTACCAATTGAGTTGAGTGTAATTTGGTATGACATGCAAATAGTTATCGGGCACACCGCGCGCATCGGACACCAGCCAAACCAGAACGCCCATATCGTCTTGAGCTGCTACCGCTGTGAGTTTGATAGGCACCATAGGCTTGCTGCTTTGATACTTCATAACCAGTGGTTGTATGCTGCCGGTTGATTGGCCACTGCGAAGTTTCAGTGCGACAAATTTCATCCCCATTTCAACATAAGGCGCTATAAGATCGCGACCACGATCAGACAAGTCGTAATCGTTTTCGGTTAACCAGTTAGCCATGTCGTCTGGGTTATCACTGCTGACAACCTGAATCTCGAACGGCCCAACAGAGAGTTCCTGCTCGATGTTAACGCCGCCGTCAGAGTCTGATTCAGCGACTCCTAAGTTAACGCCTCCATCAGTACCGCCAGTGGTGCCAAAGTCTGAACGGCACTCTCCGTTTCCTGTCCTTTGCAAGGCGAAGACGGGTCGAGTCATCACATCAAGCTCATCAAAAAAGGTGTCTGCTCCGGTGCTGAGCTCGGGTGTATTCGGTACCGGTACGACCCAGCTGAAATCTTCAGCATTGCCTTCGTAAAGTATGCGGACCATGGCCGTGATTGAGTCGCCGTCCTGATGGAAAAGAATTTGCTCACCGGCTTGGTCCACTGGGATATTTTGACAAAACAATCCACCGCAGGCGCTGGCCGGTGCCATGTGGAAAAGAGCACCAGCGAGCACGAGTAGCGTGCTGAGTTTGGTTGCGAGTTTCATATTGTCTCCTGACGTTGAATGCGAGGTTGGTTCATGTTTGGGAATAATAACCCAAATATAAATGAGGTGCAAGCAATCTGCCCTGCAGGCTAGATTCGAAAGGACTGTCTCAGGAGTTTAGTGGTGATTCTGCGTTTAGCACGTCCTACAAACCAATGAATTGCCCAACTCAGAGGGCCAGATGTGGCCTAAGCAGATGCAGCCCCATCGTGTGGGGCCTGGTCCATCATTGTCACTGCGTCGTTGGCAGCAACCGGCTTTTGCACCAGAGACATGTGCGGAAAGGGAATGCTCCAGCCTTGTGTCGTGCAGGTATGAATACAAGCACTTTGTATAACCCGAAGCACCCTGAAGTATGAAAATGCAACGTCGCTTTTCATTGTCACGAAAATCCAATAGTTAATGGACGAGCTTCCAGCCTCGGCCAGTTCCACTCTGACCTCGACCAAAGCATTTGAAAGGTTGCTGGATTCGAAAGCGGCTTGAACCTGTTTTTGTAGCGTATCGGGAATCACTGTGGCTGCAATGTGTTGATGGTTGTAGTCAACACCAAATGTACTGCTAACGCCAAAGGTACCAAGGCGTGTCAGGTTGGTCATCGACTTCCCGTAAAATTGCGTAGTAGGCAGTGTTAGTAATTCTCCGCCTCTTTTTCTCAGCTCTACCGTATCGGGGTTCTGACTGAGTACTTCCAGTAGCTCGCCCTCGGCAGTAAGCACAACATCGCCTTTAGAACTTGGAAACCAACTTTCCTCAACACTGGGACGAGATGTTGTTTTGGTGAGCTCCGCCAGGGGTATTCGTAGCATGCCACTGAGTTCAGGATTCGTGAACGTAGTGTACATATTGATTGAATTAACGCGAAATGGAATGCCGTTTAATATGACTCTTTCACCCTCGCGCATGGCGCCAAGATTGAGTAACAGCCTTGCCTCTTTTAAATAGCGTGGCAGCAACTGCTTAGCGTTAAGGACAAAACCAACGATAAGCAAGATCAGTAAACCCAATAACAGCACATCGTGACGTTCGTAAAATACAATAAATACAGCAATTAAAATCAATGAAAACGTCAATGCCTGTACGCTGTATTTGGCAACCCTATATCGGGTGCGGCTATCGGCCCGTTTTTTGTCTACCAGCGTGCGCCTATAGGCGTTGAGTAAAACTCGCACGCTAATCCACACAAGCCATGCGGCCAGTATCGCCAATACAATTGTCAGCCCGCGACCTTTTGCAAAGCTGATCAGAGCTTCATAAATGGTTTTGGATATCGGTTGATCGCCTTCTAATCCCTTTAACTGAATTTGCGCAACTGTAATAGCGTTTTGCGCGTCCTCACGTCGTTTGGTCCATTTGCTGGTCAGTGATTCAATAGATCGAGAAAGCGCAGAATTTTCATCGGTAGATTGGTTGCCGGAAAGACTTTGCAGCGCAGCTTCGCTGGTTTGAGCCTCAAGTGTCTTTAATTCTATGAGTTCATTGAGCTCTTTTATTCGTCGCGGTTTCTCGGTAATTTCCTTCAAACTATCCAGTACAGGTTGAGCAATAAGTGATACATCTTCTCGCCAGTCTTTTTTTTCCGCTTCTGGTTCAACTTCAAATAGCTTTCGATCAACGCCGCCGGTAGCAATGGTTTCCAGCGTGCTGCGAAGTTGAGTGATCTCAGCGGTTAGCGAGTTTGCCATGCGCCTCAAATCAGCTCTGTCTTGTTCGTTCGCTTCGGCTATCTGGTTACCGATATTTCTGCGCTCGGTCAGCTTGCCGTCAAGCACGCCCTGTATGTAGGCCAGTTGTCGCAACCTGGCGTCTGCCTTGGTCTGGCTTGTTTGGTCTGTTGTTTGAGCGCCGCTATCAGTTTCTTCTTGTATTTCCTGCGCGTGGGATGCAATAGGTTGGGTAAGCAACACCCCGCACACCAGCACGAGGCGAAGGCGCAAGCCGGACGCATTAAGGTGTGCGCGCAGATTGGCCAAATACAATGAGACTGAAAAAGGGTTGAGCACCGAGTTCGCCGCTTCGATATGAGTCAAGTCGATTACTCAAACAAAGCGACATCCATGCCTAAGCAGCGCGTTTCCAGGGAGCTTGTATGTCAATTAAATGACGGTTGCTGGGCTAGCGTTGATAAATAGGGTATGCCGTGTTGATACCGCCTTGTCTGGTGGTCCAGCCTTCAACGGTGAATCCAAGCCCCGATGGCCCCCGCCATTTACCACCGTCATTGCTTTGCTGGTTCTTGAACGCATGCACGATAATGTCGATGACTTCCTGTCGGGACAGGTTGTCAGGAAAAAATGAAGACGTTTTTTGCTTCCAGTTGTTACCGTCTCGCACTTCGATGCTGGCTGTATAGACACCCAATGCATTTGGTTTGTCCCTTAGCGATACCACCCTGGCATTGGCTGGGTCTTTGCCGCCGGGCCTGGAGTGATACCCGGTTGGCTTGTCCCTGCTGTTAATTTCACCTTCAAATATATGCCAAAGGTTAATTTCAGGGTTGGTTGATGACCATTTAGGGGTGCTCGGATGAGCCTGTTTTGAACCGGAGTGGTCATTTTTTGACAGAGCCGCATTACCGCCACTGTTTGACCGGTTGTTAGACTCACCACTAAAAACTCGGTCAAAGTCCCCACGAGACAAAGCCTCGAGATCTATACCGAATTTTTCCAAACCAACGCCCAGAGACACAAGAACGAAGGCGACGATGGGTAAATAGCGTTTGTACCGATTCACAAAACGGGCACTCTGTTCAGATTCTGAGGGAAGTGTAACATTCCGCGATCTCAGCCCTATGGAACGCAGCCCGATTGGCAAACTATCGTCAATTCTGGAAAACCCAAGGCAGGCAAATATGCTGTATATCACACGGTAGAGGTACAGTAAGCCCTGTTAGAGTGCACTTCGCGTAACATGGCGGTCTGTGGCAGGGCCCAGTCAAGCCCCAGCCGAATGGCTATTTTGCTAACGAGAACGAGAGCCAGTTGCTGTCGGTATTATTACCAGCTCGCTCTTTTTACTTGGAAGCTGGCGTTTTTTTAGTCAGAATCGCCAACTACAGGTCAGTGTTAGCAAGCGTTGTTACTTTGGAGGACCTTCGTGTCTTTGGTCAATAAGCTTTTAAAGGTTGGGTTTGCCTGTTGGTTTGCCGTTGCGCAAGTCATGCTTGGCATGTCCGCAGCTTATGCTCAAGGCGGTGTTATCGATGTAGAGCCGCCATTGATTGAACATGAAATAGTCAGCGCGGTTGAAGCGGGCATACGTCAGTCTTTTTTTGCCACTGTGGTGGATGACAATGAGCTTGATAGCGTCAGTCTGTTTTACCGGTTTGCCAAAGACCCGACATACAGCAATGTTTTAATGAAGCGAGTGTCGTATTCCTCCACTTATATTGCGCACGTTCCGACAGACGCGACAAGTGATCGCAACATTGAGTACTACATCCAGGCCAGAGATAAAGCCGGTAACAGGACCGTGCGTGGCTATGCTTTTAATCCTTTGGTTCGCGAAATCACTGTCAAAGAAGCAGCGGCTACCCCACCGCTGGTTGTACCAGTGAAAGAAGAGCCCAAACGAAACATTGTTAGAACAGCAGCGTATGTCACGGTAGGGATTGTTGTGCTTGGGCTGGTAGCCAACTCACTTGCGTCGTCTTCTGGCGGCGGAGGGTCGACTACCCCGGCTTGTGCTGATGGCGCATGCCCTGTCACGATCATAGTCGGGCAGCCCTGATTAAGTTGATTAGTCGAACAGGTAAATTTGAGCAGGATAAGTCGCGCAGGATAATTTGCGCATTCGTTAGTGGAGCAACCTTGAAATGATAAATCCAAACTATTGTCTGCGGCTTTCAGCCGTTGTATTGGTAGCGTCTGCTCTTGGTGCCTGCAGCGAAAACACCGCAACCATTGATGTTAACTCATCGGGTAGCACCAAGGTGTCTATGGCGGCGCCTGCGTTTCTGAACACACGCGCAATCAATCCAGATGATCTGCGGCTCACCGTAACTCTAAACGGAACGGCTATGACCATGGCCAAAAACGGTGATAGCTGGGTTGGAACAGGCGAGGTTGCACAAAGCGACACTGCCAGTTTGGCCGTGGAGTGGAACGAGGTCATGCCAAATAACACCAATTTGTTGCTGGCACGATTCAATGAAGTCGCGACAAACGTGAACGCACCAGTGGAATTTAATGTCACCGCTGATCGATACGAAACCGAAGGTGACGTCTTTGATGCCGATAAAGATTTAATCAGCAATTTGAATGAGCGCCGGCAGGACAGCGATCCATTTGATCCTATGGACCCTGGAACAGATGATGTTGCTCCCAGGGTCAAAATTGCCGCCGTCGATCGAGCTCCCATTATTGATGGTGCCTTTGACAGTAATATTTGGGGATTCGGGCAGTTTCAGGATGTTGATGACCTCGATCTATTAGTCGATTCTCTTATTGTTGATGAGGTGGGTGGCAATGCGAGCGATAGCGTCAATTACGCCTGGGGTGCGATGCACAATGCCAGATACTTGTCGATCTTTGTACTGGGGCGAACCACTACCGTTGATAGTCCTCCAGCAATAGATTCTGGTTTTGAGTTTTGGGAAGACGACTCACTGGAAATTTTTATCGATGGCAATTTAAGCGCGGACTCTACCGGTTACGATGAGGTGGATGACCTGCACATCATTATCCCTCTGGCTTCAAACATCAATGGCCAATTTGCCGACAACAACAGCGGCCTGGATGCTGAGGTCAGGCGAATTTTGCGTGGTAGTAGTGTTCAGGAAGATGTCGTATTTGATGTCATGGACAGTGACGTCATCGAGTTTGCCACGTGCATTTGTTTTGGTCAGCGTTCAACCTGGGAAATACGCATCGATATGCTTGCCGCACAGATTCCGGTAGGTAAAACATTTGGTTTTGAAATCCAGATTAATGTCGACGATGATGGTGGCAGACGTGACATCAAATGGGCTTGGGCCGGAAGAGGTCGTGTGCCAGGTGACACCAATGAGAATACTGACATTGCCTGGTTATATCCGTCTGCATTTGGTCTGGTACAACTACTGCCGTTTGGTGGCGGCTAAAAAACTTTAAAATGGACTTTAGCTTCCAGTGCTAGCGTCCACTGCCAACGTCACCACTAACCAGTGCCGAGTCTTGTTGTGCAGGGCCGGCACCATGCCTTACACTTAATCCCTTCCTTTACTTGTTTTTATACCTTGTGATAAATCGATCTTACGCATCTACGCGTGGCAAACCGTGCCCGCTTTGTCTGTTTGCCCTGTTTATTTTAATTTGTTCTGTGTGTGTCGGCCCTGTTTGGGCTCACCCACATTCAGGCGCGCAGACGGAAGGCCCTGGCGAAGACGTGGTTGCCGAACGGGTAGACGCGGAGCGTGAAGATGCGTTTAACCCCTACGTCATCACGGCCCATAAACATAATTTTATCTTGCCAGTTAGCTACACCTCCAATGTAAATAGAAATGCGTTGGCGCAGCAGGATGCGCCTGACGATTTAAGCTACAAACCTTATGAAGTTAATTTTCAAATCAGCTTGAAGTCGCAGGTCAATCAAAGGGATATGCTGTTTGACGGAGATGCTTTGTTTTTTGGCATTACCATTGAATCCTGGTGGCAGCTTTACAATGCCCCTTTGTCCAGTCCGTTTCGCGAAACCAATTACCAACCTGAAGTTTTTTATTTAACGCCGCTGCTGTGGGGACCTTTTGGCGGCAAGACCGCACTCTTGCTTGGTTTGGAGCATCAATCCAACGGCCAATTGCAGGGTTTATCACGAAGCTGGAACCGTGTGTATGCGGAACTGATCTATGGAAGAGGTTCGTTCGTAGCCACTTTAAGGCCATGGTATCGAATACCGGAACAAGCCAAGCGCGATGCGCAAGATGCTGAAGGTGATGATAATCCGGATATCCTGGACTTTTATGGTAATGCGCAATTAACACTTGCGTGGAAAAACGATGTTATGGAGCTATCGAGCCTGATTCGAGGCAATCCGGCTACCGGTAAAGGCGCTGTCGATACAACAATTACGTTTCCATTGTCAGGAAAGTTTCGTGGCATGGTCCATTACTTCAATGGCTATGGCGATTCATTGATTGACTATGATCGCTTTCAACAGCGACTTGGTATAGGTATAGCGCTAACCAATTTATTTTGACGCGTTTTATTTTGACTCGTTTTTTTGATGCAGTTACTTTGTTTGGTAATGCATTTTTTTGATGTTCTGCTTTTAAGGCAACAAGTTGGTTATGCAACACAGTCCATCGTCAGACAAAGCGCGCTCGCCATCGCGCACTATAGTTGCAGCTTACGGCAGTTTGGCATTTCCGCTAGCTGCAGCCTTTATTGCGTTGCAAGTGTTTGTGCCAACCTTTTATGCTGAATCGACAGGATTAAGCCTAACCAGCATTGGCGTTGTGCTGCTCATTGCAAGGTTGTGCGACACCATTACCGACCCTATTGTTGGCTATTTGTCTGATCGCACGCCCACCGCGTGGCGTCGGCGCAAATTGTTTGTGGTTCTGGCAGCGCCGTTAATTGCTGTGTCCACTTATTTTTTATTCAATCCACCAGAGCAGGTTACTACCACTTATTTGTTGCTTTGGACTATCGCAATATACATTGCCGGGACTTTGTCTATCGTGCCGATGGGAGCCTGGGGAGCCGAGCTAAGTTCAGACTACAATGAGCGTAGCTCTATTGCCGGAATCAGAGTGGCGTTTGGGTTGACTGGTTCTCTGGCAGCCTTGCTGTTTGCCGTTGTGCTCTCTGGTTCAGATTCAGCAGAGCTGGGTCGAACGTTGGCAGGGGTAACGTGGTTGGTTATTGCAACCTTACTAGTTGCCACCGCATTAGCCGCGATGCTGGTGCCGGATAACAAAGACACAGAATTGCCGGGCAATACTGTGCGTGCCGCCTGGCAAGTTGTCAGCAAACCAACCCCGTTTCGTCAACTGCTGGGCAGCTTTTTTCTCAATGCTGTGGGCAATGCTATTCCCGCCAGTTTGTTTATCTTATTTGTTACCCACGTTATAGGGGCCGCCGATGCAGTAGGGCGTATGTTGTTTTTGTATTTTGTGTGTTCAGCTATCTCGGTGCCTTTCTGGGTGGCATTGTCGAAGCGTATAGGTAAGCATCAAACCTGGACGGTAGCCATTCTTCTGGCCGCAGCGTTTTTTATCTGGACGCCATTTTTAAATGAAAACTCGCTAACCATTTTTTATCTTATTGTTATTGTGACAGGCTTTGCTACTGGCGCCGATTTAGTGCTGCCTGCTGCAATCAACGCAGATTTAATAGAGTGGGACGCCTTGCAAACCGGTTACAGGCGACCGGGATTGTTTTTTGCCCTGTGGGGAACAGCAACAAAGTTATCGTTTGCTTTGGCTATTGGTATCGCCTTTCCGTTACTCGATGTTATTGGCTTTAGTGCGACCGGCGCTAACGACGGTAACGCCATACAAGGCTTGGCGGTATTGTACGGCTTGCCATGTATAGCATTTAAACTGACTGCTTTATTTATGATGCGTGGTTATCCCATTACCGAAACCAAGCACAAGGCTATTCGTGCCGAGCTTGAGGCGCGAGAGCGAGAAGCAAACGAAGCACAGACGAGTAGTAGTAAGGGGTAACTACAGTTAAATCAAACTCAGGCAACCGATTGGTCGTCTGAGTCAGTCATCACATCGGACTGAAAAAGTGCCAGAATTTCATCTGCAGTCAGTGCACTTAAAGCTTGTGGTTCAGCTTGATTTAACGTTTGGTCTGCCAGTTGTTGTTTGTGCTGCTGCATTGTCAGGATTTTTTCTTCAACGGTATTGCTGGCCACTAACTTGTAGATAAAAACAGGCTTGGTCTGACCAATTCGGTGGGCACGATCACTGGCCTGATTTTCAACTGCCGGATTCCACCAGGGGTCATAGTGAATAACCGTATCGGCAGCCGTCAAGTTCAGACCCGTGCCACCTGCCTTTAAGCTGATTAAAAACAGTGGTACATCGCCATGTTGAAACGAGTCAATGACTTCGTCACGCTTGCGAGTTCTGCCGGTTAATTTGGCGTAACTGATATTGGCAGCATTGAGTTCGTTCTCTACTAAAGCCAGCATCTCTGTGAACTGAGAAAACAGCAGAATTTTTTTACCTTCTGCTATGAGTTCGTGCAGCATTGACATCAGTAATTCGGTTTTGGCCGATTGTTCAATGCCTCGTGCTGTGTCAAGCTTGACAAGCTTTGGGTGACAACAGGTTTGTCTGAGCTTTAGCAACGCATCCAGCATTTCTATATGGCTGCGGGCCAGGCCGCGATCTGCCAGTAGTTGTCGCACGCGGTGTTCCATGGTGACCCGAATACTTTCGTACAAGCGTGCCTGTGCTCCTTCGAGTGTCACTTCGCGAATGATTTCAGTTTTAGGTGGAAGCTCGGCTGCGACTTGTTCCTTGCGTCGGCGCAATAGGAACGGCTTTATCAGTTCTGCTAATCGTTGTGCGCGTTCTGTATTGTTATGGGTTTCTATAGGGTTGCGAAAATAACGATTAAAATGCTTGCGCGTGCCGAACAAGCCGGGCATTAAAAAATCAAACTGTGACCACAGCTCGCCCAGGTGGTTTTCCAGTGGTGTGCCTGTTAAGCAAAGTCTGCGTGGTATTTCCAGTGTTTTTAGTGCTTGAGTCACTTTAGCACCTGGGTTTTTAATCGCCTGGGACTCATCGAGCACAATAAACCCAAAGTTTTGATCGCTAAGTAAGTCAATGTCCCGCGTGACTAACGCATAGCTGGTAATTAATATGTCCAGGTTTTCCAGTTGCAGGCCTTGAGACTTACGATCACTGCCATGCCATACTTGGGTGCGCAAGCTGGGTGTGAATCGGGCCGCTTCGCGTGACCAGTTTCCAAGTAAGCTGGTTGGAGACACGATAAGCGTGGGTTTATCAAGCCGACCAATCGTAATTTCGTTAAGTATGTGTGCCAGGGTTTGTAAGGTTTTACCCAGGCCCATGTCGTCAGCCAGTATGCCGTTAAAAGAGTACTCGGCCAAAAAGCCTAGCCAGCCAGTGCCATCAAGTTGATACGGTCGTAATCGAGCATTGAGGGTATCGGGCATAACCGGGTTTTCAATGCCTTCAAAGTTATTGAGTTTGTCTGCCAGCTGGAAAATATCCTGAGCACCGTGCCAGCGCACGTTCATGCCTGAGTCCTGCCACGTTTGCTCCAGCGCTTCCAGGGTTGTTGCGCGTTGGCGCGGCAGACGAAAACGATCACCCTGTGATGGGTCATCGAACAGTTCAAGCAGTGTGTCGGCCACGGGTGAAAAAACCTCGGGTGCCACTTCCAGCCATTGTCCGCTTTCGGCTTGCAGCAAAATGGATTGGTCTGGCGTGTCTGACTGCAGCCATTCAATGACCAGTGGCAGTAAGTCGAATGTTTGATTGTCGTGGGTGAGCTGTAAAGCCATATCAAACCAGGTTGACGTACTGTCGCTAAGCGTGGCTTCTATTGTAGTAACGGATTTAAAATCCAGGTTAAACGGCTCACGGCATTGCACCTTCCAGCCTTCAGCTTCCAGTGCCGGACGCTGTGCCAACAGTCCGTGCCAGGCTTGTGCAATAGACTGAACATCCCGGGCACGTGGTTTGCGATCGGCACGGGAGAAAAAGTTAGGGTCGCTTTGAATTGCTGATTCAAATTCGGTAAAGCGCTTTCCAAATTCAACCGAGAAGCGCGTTTCTGCGCCCAGGTCTCGGGTGAGCATCAGCGGATTACCGTCACTGGTTTTGCCTTCTAATGTGGCTTCAGCATCCATGCCATCAAATGGCAGTAAGTACTCTCCATAGCGAAACCGAATGGATGCGTAGAATTCGCGAATATCAGCGCTGTCTTCGCGTGAGTGCAACACCAGCATGGGCTCGGGTGATACATCGACACGCACAAAATTTGGTTCGACTGGTAAGGGTAAGGCCGCATCGGGTAATCGCGAGGCTAAATAATTACTCACCGCTTGCGCATGCGCCTGCGGCAAGTTGGGTGCGCTGATTAAATTGCCCAGTATGGCTGACGATGGCACGTTGCGTAAAACGCCAGCGTGCATGGTTGAGGTATCGATATACCATGGTGGGTCGGCGGGAATAAGCTGCCAATGTTCAACGCCCGGTAGGGCGATGTGTAATTGCAGCGCATCCTCTGTGGTGTCTACCCAGTCGAATGTTAAGGTCTTTGCCTCGCCCAGCTGCAATGGGACTTCTCTGTCGTTGCCCCAGTAGCATCGGTTTGTGCCTAATAATTTTCCCATGAGTAGATGGCCAATGTCGCCATCGATGGTTAGGGTTCGGTAGGTGAAATCGGAATGCCGACCGACGGCCAGTTCGAGTATGGAACGATCACTGGCAAGTACCCATTCTGGGTGGTGATAGTGACCGTGATACCGATAAGGTGTTTCTTTGCCATAGCCACCGCGTTTCAATAGCCGGCTTTGCAAAATTTCCAGGGTGATACCGGTTTTGCTTTGGGTGAGCGCGCTGCTATCGAGTTGATAAAACAGCAGTGGTTCGCCGAGCTCATGGTGTTCGCTGCGTGAAGAGCTTTCCTTGCCTTGCTCAACCAGCCGTTGCAGCCATCGATTAACGGCACGCAGTGCTTGATCGTCTGCAGAAGGCTTGGTGGATTGTTTGTCAATCCAGCACAGCAGGGCTGCTGCAACGTGTTTGCAAGTGTAGTGGACCGGGCAAGAACATTCGCCATCGAGACGGTGGGCGGCAATGAGCGTGCGTTGTTGGTAGGGCTCGGACTCTGAGCCTTGCACCGTGCTGTACAGCACGCTGCCGTCGCTTATCCAGTCCAGCTCTTTGACCGCACCGCTGGTTTTGTACACTCGACCACGAGAGGTAGCCACTGAGCCGCACAGCTCAATGACATCATCAAAATTTATAACGCGTGGCGGGATGTTCACCGTGTGATTGTACCCGCTTAAGCCCTGTATGTTGGTTATTCGAGCAAGTTAAATTGCTCATTATTGTTTGTCTGGCACAGGTGTGTAGTCGTAGGCCCACGCATTGTAACCTTGCTGGCCTCGATACCACGGTTCTGAATTTTTCTGTGGGTTTTCTTGCGCGTTTTCGTTGGGATTTGCGCTTGAGTTGGCTGTGGGATTGGCTGCGGGGTTGGTGCCAGTTTGTGCAAAATCCCAGGGAGTGTTCTGGCCGGTGCTGTTGGCTTTAATCAGCAGTTGGCGGCGTTTTTGACTCAGCAGAATGTCGCGTGTCAGGGCGGCGTTGTCCCAGTGTGTTTGGATATCCTGTTTAAACCATTTCACGTGTTCAGCGTAGTCGGGGTGCTCTGCCACGTTGTTAAGCTCGTTGGGATCGTGCCCTAAATCAAACAGCAAATCGGCATCATCAGCTGAACTGATAAATTTTAACGGGCCGCGTTTGACCATGTAGATGGGAGACGTGGTGGTTTCACTGAGGTACTCGGCTCTGATAACCCGATCAAGGTTGTCCTCATTGCTGTCTATAAATTGGTTTAAGTCTTCGCCATCAAGTGGCTCAATTGGTTCTAGTGGGTGATCACTGGCCCAGCGCATGAACGTGGGTAACAGGTCTAGTAGTGACACCGGCGTGTAAACACGCTTAGCCGGTATTCGCTTTGGGCAATTCACTATCATGGGTATACGCAAAGCGGGTTCGAAGAATGTTTTCTTGAACCACATGCCTCGTTCGCCCAGCATCTCGCCGTGATCAGAAGTGAAAACCACAATGGTATTGTCGACAAGTTGGTGTTCAGCCAATGCATTGATAAGTTCGCCCACTCGGTCGTCTATGTAGCTGACTGAGCCATAGTAAGCACGACGCGCACGCTCGATATCGGCAACATCAAATTCATAATCAAGCATGCTGTGCTGAGCCAGAATACGGCGAGAATGTTCGTCATGCCATTCACCTGGTTGTGCCGATACCGCCGGCATTGGCACAGTCTGGTTTTCGTATCTGTCCCAATGTTCTTTAAGGCACAGGTAAGGATCATGTGGGTGAGTGAATGAAACTTGTAAAAAGAACGGGCGATTATCTGAGCCGTTGCCAATGTCGTTTAATTTGTTTAGCGCTTGTTGCTGAACCAGGTTGTCGTATTTTAATTGCACGCTGTCAGCGCACTGACCTGAGGTTGTTACGCCGGTGGTATCGGATGTGTCGCGTTGACCCTCATCAGCCCAGTTTGGTGCCCAGCTAAAGTCTGCCGGATATATGTCGGGTGTTAATCGTTGCTCGAAACCATGCAGTTGATCGGGGCCTACAAAGTGCATTTTCCCGGACAAGCACGTTTGATAACCCGCCGCACGCAGATAATGTGCGTAGGTAGGGATGGTGGCCGGAAACTCAACGGCATTGTCGTATGCACCAATACGTGATGCCAGTTGACCTGCCGCCATGGAGTAGCGCGACGGTGCACACAGCGGGAAATTGCAATAAGCCGTTTCAAATACAACACCGTTGTTGGCCAGCTTGTCTATGTTTGGTGTTTTGCAAAAGTTGTTGCCATAAGCTTGCAGTGAAAAAGCGGTCAGCTGATCGGTTTGAATAAACAGGATATTGGGTGCTTGATAGCTCATAGCGAATGACTCGGCGAAAGGGTTGCATTGACAAGCTCGTTACCCATACAGACTAGCATTGTCAGCCAAGCTTACCAATAGTTCATGTATGAATGGTTATGTAAGTGATTGATGCCTGCTGTGATCAACCGATTTTTGTTTTGCTTTCAACTGCTTGGATGCTTTGTTGTGTTTGTGTAATTTTATTGTGCTTAGTCTGCTAGTGCGTTTGCCGTTACCTCGTTTACATATTCAAGAGGTTAGAAACGCATGTATCAATCTTCCCTGAAATTCACTGTAATCGCGATGCTGGTTGCCGTTTTATCGGCCTGCTCAGGTACGCCAAAACCCAAAGCAGAAATGGCGCTATCTAATTCGGCTTTGCAAAACGCACAAGTTGCGGGTGCGAGCAAACATGCACCTATCGAGTTGCGCACCGCACAAGAAAAACAAGCGCTGGCGGATTCGGCTTATTCGAAAGATAAATTCACCACGGCAAAGCAGCTTTCAGAGCAAGCCGCAGTAGACGCTGAATTTGCAAAGGCAAAAAGTGAAGCACAAAAATCACGCCTTGCACTTGAAGAAGTGGAAGACAGTATTTCGCTTATTCGAACCGAGTTGGACCGAGCAAACGATTAATAAACAACATAATCAGAATCGTATTGTTAGTCCATCTCACTTTGAAAGGATAACCAAATGAACAAGCCTGTATTAATCATGATTCCTGTTGCTGCCATTATGCTAAGCGCTTGTGGTAGCTCGCCAAAGAAAGTTGATTCGCTGGAATCGGCACGAGCGGCGTATTTAAGTGCCAGCCAAAACGAAGTTGTTGTAAAGCATGCTGCCAACGAATTAGATGATGCCCGCAATGCTATTGCAAAGGGTGACCGTATCTGGAAAAAGGAAGGCAAGGGTGGTATGGCGGAGCACTATGCCTATGTTGCCAGTAAAAAAGTCAGCATAGCCAAGCTTATTGCGCAACGTAACGAAGACGATGCCCGGCTCGAAAGCATGAATCTTGAGCGTCAACGTGTGCAACTTGATGTGCGTGCGCAAGAGGTTGATCAGGCTAAACAAGAAGCCCTGGCGTTGCAGCAACAGCTTGAGGCCATGCAGGCTCAGGTAACAGCGCGCGGCATAGTGGCAACCCTGAATGACGTGTTGTTTGATATTGGCGAGGCGTCGCTAAAGAGTAGTTCAAACGGTGACATTGATAAAATCGCGAGCTTTATGCGCAGCTACCCCGAGCGCCAGGCCATTGTAGAAGGTCACACTGATAACATGGGCGATGATGATTTTAATCTTGATTTGTCCAGAGAGCGTGCGTTCTCGGTTCGCACAGCCTTGGTTAGCCGCGGCATTGACCCCAACCGAATTACTACGCGTAATTTGGGAGAGTCGGCGCCAGTGGCTGATAACAACACGGCTGAAGGGCGACAGAAAAACCGTCGTGTCGAAGTTATTTTTCCGGATATCGGAACGCAGGTGAGTCAACTGGCTGAGTAAGCAGCCAATCATAAGAGCTTAGGTGGGTTTGCTTCCAAGTTGCGCTTGATGTGGCACCTCACATCCCATCTGATGTCATGGCTGACTCCGCTTTTAGTGTTGATTTAAGCGCGGTTGTTGATGTAAAGGCAGGGAGTGATACAGAGGATTTATCCTTTTTTTATCGCTACCTGCCATTTTTCTGGGTTTATTAGTTGCTGGCTGGCAGCGCGAAAAACTCACAGAATCGGCGTGTTTGCCAGCCAAATCCCCATTGCCTATACCAAAGTACAAGTATCTTTGTGATATTTTTACGGTCCAGGTGCGTTAGGTAATGGGTATGCTTCTATCTTATCTGAAATATTTACGCGCCCGACAGGTGATCTTACCGGTATGTCTCTTAGCGCTCACGGCGTGCTCAGGAGAAGGCGGTGGAGGCGGCGCTGGCGGTCTTACGGGCGGTAATAACAACACAGGCACCACCCCCACCACTACCGGGCAACCCATAGCCGATCCCCCAAATAACGAAAGCTTTTTGGTGATGACCGCCCGCGATGAGCTTATCCGGATATCAGCAACCACCGGGCGATCCCGAACGCTTTACGAATTACCGTGTTGTATCGAGTTCAATGGACCGGCGACTTTGATTGGCGATAAAGTTGTGGTTACTGCAGACGACAATACGCTGAATGTTATCGATGTCAACACTGGGCGATACGTGTGGGAATTTGGGCTTGGTCTTTATGAAGTCTTTGGTGCCGACGTTGAGGCGCATTGTGCGCCAGACATATGCTATGCAATCGGTTCCGGTGGTGATCTTTTTGCCGTTGATGTTGAGTCGCAACGAAGTTTGTGGAGCCATTCGTTTTTTGGCAGGTCCGGGTTTACTCGGTTTCGACTCGCAGCTAACACAAACAATCATGATTGCTGACGATCGGGTGTATGTGGTTGGTAATTACCATCACGTAGATAGGTCCACTTTAACCATCATGAATCGCTTCACAGGTGAGGTTGCGCTGAGCTTCGATCTAAAAGATTATGCGTACGCAACTCCCCGATTAGTGGGTTCAGTGTTGGTAGTGCCTTTATGGGGCAGTTTGCGTGGCTACGATAACCAGAGCATGCAATTATTATGGGAAACCGACTTTGACGGACTGAACTTTGGTCTTTATCGTACCAGTCCTATAGCGGTGGCCGGTAATGTGATTGCGTTTGAATCGTTTATCGAAACAAACGGTGATGACTTTTTTGATGAGCGAAGGCTGGTTGCCGTTGATGTTAATTCTGGCGCTATTTTATGGGCGGTTAATTCAGGCGATGCAGACGGATTCCGATTTAACCCCGAGTCTGACGGCGTTAACTTCTATGGCGCCGTTACCGAATACGGCAATGTGGCTGGTTACCGAACCAAGCAAGGACGCCCGTTTGCTGTTAATGCCCAATCAGGACAGATTGTTTGGAAGTCTCCCGAGAATGGCATCAATATAACGGCAAAGGAATCACCTTTGGCTGCAGCTGGACTGCTGTATTTTACCGATGCGTATCACTATAATGAGAACAACGATCAACACAATGGCATGGTTGTCGTCGATGCCCGCAATGGTGCGCCCACCATGCTGGCTAATATGCCCACCATTTATCAATCTCCACCTGTCATGGTGCATAACAATCGGGTTATTCGCCCACAACCGTGGCCAGGCTATTCGGTAAGTCAATAGCTAAGCTTTGCGACAGTTTATCAACCGCGTGCAATGTGCGAGGTGATGCTTATCCACCAAGGGCAGGGCGTGTGCCTAAAAATTGATTAACTGCCGCAGCCACTGGCTCGGGGGTATCCATGTGCAAGTGATGATGACCGGCCAGGGTCACGGTTTTATGGTTTTTAATTTGTGCCATGCGCTCAGCGGTTTCGGGGCGCGAGGTTAAAAAACCATCTTTTGCCACGATGGTTAAAACCGGGCAGCTGATAGATTCATTAACCGCTTTAACGTGCTCATTAGTCAGCCGATGTGCTGTGCTAATGCGCAGGGCTGGGTCGAAACGCCATCGCCAACCATCACCAAATTCACTGACTTGGCGATCGATAATCAAGCGAGCGGAAATGGTTTCCATTTTTGCTGAGCGTAGTCGAGCATCGACGGCCTCATTTTTAGTTGCATACAGCTTTGATGCATATTTATGTGGCTCAAGCCGGTCGCTTATGGATTTTTGCAAGCGCTCTACAAATTCATCGGCCTCGTTGGTAATGGCACCGCTTGACTCGATTAATATTAATGATTCAACCATGTCTGGCGCGCCCGCTGCAACCAGCGGTGCAATGATGCCGCCTAATGAATGGCCCATAATATGACAGCGCTCCCAGCCGATAGCTTTGATCGCCGCTGCTGCCCAGTAAGCCGAATCGGGCACCGTGTAAACAGCGTCAAGGTGATCGGAGTATCCATGCCCCGGTAAATCGATGGCCAATAAGTCAATCTCTGGCAATAACGACATCATCGGTAAAAAGCTGTTGGCGTTGTCGAGCCAGCCGTGTAAACACAAGACTTTAGTAGGCGCTTCTTCGTCGGCCACGCGATGACGGATACCAGCAATGGTTTTACCATCAATATTCAGGCTAACGGACTCTGGACGTGGTACGGGAGAGTTTCGCATTGAATGATCAGACTATGGTGATGGTGGATTATCCGCGTTTGGGTTGGTATCTTGCAATGGCAAGCTAAAGATCAGCAGCTCTCTGTCTTCAGGGTCGCTGGTGGCGCTAAACCCCATAGCCTTCATGAGTCCGCGCATGGGTGCGTTGGTGGTAAGCACGTCGCCAACCAGTTTTTCCAGGCCTTGCGCTTTCGCATGTTCAATAACCAAACGCATTAATGCGGATGCCAAGCCCTGGCCTTGCCAGTCGTCTGCTATAGATACTGCAAATTCTGCTGAGCGTTGATCTGAACTCATGGTGTAGCGACTCACGCCCACCACATTGCCTTTGTTGACATCGCCGATAGCAACAAACGCCATCTGTCGATCGTAATCGAGCTTGGTGAATTGGGCGACCATTTGCGGTGACAGATCATTAATGGCATGCATAAACCGAAAGTAGCGCGATTCGGCCGACATATTCTGAACCATCTCCTTTATTGAAACACCATCCTCTGGACGTATAGGGCGTAACTGTACTGTACGTCCGCGTTTGAGTTTTTCCAGGCGAACCCATCGCCACGGATAGGGATGAATAGCAAGATGGCCGTATTCCTTGTTTGCTTTTGATTGTTCAAGCACCACTTGAGCATCGATTGCAACAGCGCCATCGGGGCTGACTCTTACAGGGTTAATGTCCACTGAAAACACATCAGGTAGCTCGCAGGCCATTTCGGACAGTCGTCTTAAGACGTGTGCTGCGCCTTTTGTGTTTACGGGTTTTTGATGCCTGAATTCGCCCAAATAAGTGGCAATGGTCGGGGTGGCCAGCATGCTATCGATCAAAAAATTATTTAATGGTGGTAGTTGTGACGCTCGCTCTTGTACCAGTGTTGATAAGTCGCCGCCTATGCCAATATTAATCACGGGGCCAAAACTTGCGTCGCGTGTAATGCTCATAGCAAGGTTGCGGGTGTTAGTTGGCTTGTGCATGGTTTCTATAAGCACCCCTCTGAATTCGGCATCGGGTCTGCGGGTGGCCATGAGTTCACTTATATTGTTATAAGCCTCAACCAGTTCGGTTTGTGTTTGAATATTCAGAATGGTGCCCAGCACTTCTGATTTGTAGCGGATATTGGGCGACACCAGTTTCATGGCAACGGGATACCCCAGTTTTTCTGCACTGCTTTTAGCATCTTCCAGGTTGGTGACGCGTGTTGCAGGCAGAACTTTAATATCAAACAAGCCCAGCAGTGCTCGGGTTTTTTGCGGGCCAAGCACACGCTCACCTTGTTCAAGCGCTTTGTTTATTAAGGTCTTTGCGCTGGCTACATCGGCTCGTGTGTATCGAGAGGTTGGGTTGGGGAGTTGTAGCAATTCTTGTTGGCTTAGTAAATGCCGGTATAAAAAATCCACGGCATCTGTGGCCGCTTCCGGGGTACGAAAACAAGGTATGTTAGCCTTGCCAAGCAATTCGCGGCTGCTCGTTACACTGGCTTCGCCCATAAAGCTACTGATAACAGGAATGTGCTTTGGACGATGCTCAATGATGGTACTGGCGATTTGTTCTGGACTATTGCGGGCATCTGGCGCAAACAAAACCAATAAAGCATCAATGTCCTGATTGTCTTTAAACGCCATTAACGCCTGAGTGTATTGATGGTTTAGATGGTCTGCATCACGTAAAACAATCGGATTTTGTCCACTCCACGGCCCATCCATGTTTTTAGATAATGCTTTTAATGTAGCGTCGGACAAATTGGCTTGGGCAAAATCTTTGCTGGCCATACGTTCGCAAGCCAGCATCGCAGGTGCCGCGCCATTACTGATAATGGCTAAACGTTTGCCTTTTATACGCAGGCCTGATGTCAGTATTCTTGCTGCAGCAAATAAATTTGAAAACGTGCGAACCCGTACAACACCAGCGCGCCGCATGGCAGTTTGAAAAACTGCTTCGGTGGAATAGATTTGTCCGGTACGCGTATAGGCATCGCAATACCGAGCACCCTCCTGTGTGGATTTCATTAAGACAACAGGCTTGGTTCTGGCGGCAGCACTAATGGCACTTAAAAAACTGCGGGTGTGCCGAACCCTATCCAGATACACAATGATGGCTTTTGTATGGTGGTCTTCTGAGAGTAAATCCAGTAAGTCGGGCAGGCTGACGTCGGTGTCTGAGCCTGTTGAGAGCACGGCAGAAAACCCGACGCCCATGGGTTCGGCCCAGTCAACAATAGCGGCGCCCAATGAGGCGGACTGCGTAATCAGTGCCAGCGACCCTGCGTTGATTGAATTAGTTGAATAGGTTGCGTTTAAGTTTAGGTGCGGCCTGATGATGCCGGCGCAAAAAGGGCCCAGCATACGAATACCTAGCTTTTGCGCCAGCTTGTGTGCCGCCTTGCTGTTTTTCATGGCGGACATAACAATCGCCACTTTGCAGCCACAGGCGTTAATTTGAATCAGCGTGCGACGCATAATCCGCTCGGGCACCAGAACAATCACTAGATCGGGGGCGGGCTCGACTTTTTTTAATGAGCGAAAGCAGGTTTGCCCCAACACAGTTTTGTATCGTGGGTTAACGAAACTCAACACGCCGCTGAAGTTACCGGCCAGCAGGCTTGCAGCAATTGCGCGACCCGGTGCGCCGTCACGGTCGCTAGCGCCGACTACCGCGATGGATTGCGGATTGAGTAGTTTGTCCAGATGAATTGTCGACATAGGGCGATAGTAACTCAGTTACTGGTATATTGCGGTTGTCTTTTAACTTTGAATAACCACTGCTCATGCCTACCGCATTGATTACTCACAACGATTGCGTGTTGCACGAAATCAGCCCTGGCCACCCCGAGTCGCCGCAACGTATCGGTGCCATTCTTGATCAGCTGAAAAAACAGGACTTATACGATTATCTGACACACTTTGATGCACCGATTGCTCAGCCAGAGCAAGCAAGCTCATGTCATCCTCAGTCATATATCGATGCCATTGTTGCCAGTTCGCCAGAATCAGGTAGCGTGCAGCTTGATGCCGACACAGCAATGAACCCGCATTCACTGACTGCGGCACTTAGGGGCGTGGGTGCTGCTGTGAAGGCAACCGATGTGGTTATGTCGGGTGAGGTTGACAACGCATTTTGCGCTGTGCGTCCTCCAGGACATCACGCCGAGAAATCAGAAGCCATGGGTTTTTGCTTTTTTGGCAACATTGCAATAGCTGCAAAGCACGCGTTGGACAATCATGGTTTAAAGCGGGTAGCCATACTCGACTTCGATGTTCATCACGGTAATGGCACAGAAGATCTGGTTGAAGGCGATAGCCGTATTTTGTTTTGCTCATCGTTTCAGCATCCGTTTTACCCCGGCAACTACAGACCGAACGTTGCCGGGCAAAGAGTCAATGTGCCTTTGGCTGCAGGCTCCGGCAGCGATGATTTTCGTCACGCCATACTGGAGCACTGGGTGCCAGCGCTTGAGAAGTTCAAACCACAAATGATTTTTATTAGTGCCGGTTTTGATGCGCATGCCGAAGACCCACTGGCGCAACTGGCCTTAGGTGATAACGACTTTGTCTGGGTTACCCAGCAAATAATGAGCATCGCCGATAAGCACGCCAATGGGCGCATTGTATCCATGCTTGAAGGCGGTTACTCATTACCCGCTTTGGCCCGAAGCGCCAGTGCGCATGTGCGCGAATTAATGAAGCTGAGTTAGTTGAAGCGATTGATTCGTGTTACACGTTTAAACTCAGCCAAACTGGGCTTTAAACGCATCGGTAAATTTGTCAAGATCGCTGGCGGGTAAAAAGTTAATGCCGGCTGCCGCCTTGCGACCTCCGCCGGTTTCAAATTGGCGACATAACTCATCCGCTCCGGTTTTGTTCGCCAGTGGTGCACGCACGCTCACCAAATATCCTTCACCCGGCAGGGTGCTGAGCATGGCATGGGCGCGGTTTGGGTTCTGTTGAGCCAAGTCATTGGCATACACGCCGCTAACACGTCGGGCGAACGCGTCTTCAGGAAAAACAAACACAGCGGTGGATTCATCGGCCAGCAGTGGCTTTGTGTTCTTGGCGTTTTCCATGTCGCTGTTGTAACCGGTTTCCAGCTTTTGGTAGGCGTCGTCTTCATTGATAAACGCCAGTGGGTCTTTATATGGTTTAACTCGCTGGTAAAGTTCGGCCGGCGGAAAAAATAAGTCTTCTAAAGAGCTGCCATAGCCGTTGTAGTTTAGTAGTGTACCCAGCGTCTGAATTTGCGATAGCTCAGCATCAGATAAATTTAACGCGGTGGCGGCCTGGCGTGCCGAGTCTAATAAGTTATCACCAAATGCTGCGGTTATGGCCCATGCCAAGTGAGCACCGTTTAGGTGTTCGTTGACAATAAGGCCTGTGCAGGTGTTTGCATCGGTATCAATATGCGCATCGAGATGCTCAGACTCAGGAATATCACCCGGAAAGTGATGGTCAAAGTAACTCACTTTGATGCCCGCATTAACCAAAGGTAACAGGGCGTCGCGGTTTTTATCCATGGATATATCCAGGATGGTTGCGCTGGTTGCCGTATCGCCCGGCACCTGCTTGACCAGTGCTATGTCGCGCTTGACACCGGTGATAAGCACGCTGTCTTTTGGTTCGGCCAGGCGCAATTGATGCAGTGCGCATATGCCATCGGCGTCGCCATTAAATACGTCGTAGTGTGTCATGCCGTTTTCCTGATACAGTCGCGAACCAAAGCAGGTCCGTGGTAAATGAGTCCAGTGTAAAGTTGTACAAGATCTGCACCAAGTTGGCGCTTTGTTTGCGCGTGTTCACCACAATGAATACCGCCAACGCCAATCAGTGCTGCTTTGCCTGTCAAATGTTCGGCAACGGTGGCTAATTTTTCATCTGCCAGCGAGCGCATGGGCGCACCACTTAACCCGCCTTGCTCGTTTGCATGTTTGTGATCTTCTACCCAGTGTCGTGCGTTTGTGGTGTTACCGGCAATGACGCCGTCTATCCCGAACTCAATAACGGCAGAACAAAACGCTTGTAATTCGTCATTGCTCATGTCGGGTGCGATTTTAACCACGATTGGTTTGTATTGTCCGTGTTGTGTTGCTAGCTTGGCTTGGGCGTTTTTCAAGGCACCCAACAAACCGCGAAGATGCTCACCGTGTTGTAAATCTCGCAAGCCTTGTGTGTTGGGGGAGGATACATTGACGCTAACGTAGTCGGCTACCGGATAGACCTTTTCAAGACAAATCAAGTAATCGTTTTGTGCATCCTCTAACGCTGTCGTGGCGTTTTTACCAATGTTGATGCCAAGACACCCTTTGTATTCACGCTTTTCTGCTTTAGCTATCAAGTGATCGACACCCAGGTTATTAAAACCCATGCGATTAATAATGGCTCCGTGTTCAGTGAGCCGGAACATTCTGGGTTTTGGGTTACCGGTTTGCGGCTTCGGTGTGATGGTGCCAATTTCGATAAAACCAAATCCAAACGCACCCAGTGCATCAATGTAGTCGCCGTTTTTATCCAGTCCGGCAGCCAGGCCAACCCCATTGGCCAGGGTAAGGCCCAGGCAGTTAACCGGGTTTGCTTCAATGGCGTAACGTTTACGGTTTAGCGATTTTGCAATGCCTGTGGCGCTTAATGCCAAAGCAAAGTCATGGGCTTTTTCAGGGTCCATTTTAAACAGAGGGTATCTGGTTATCCGATACAACAGATCTGTAGGTGTGTTGGCCTTTGTTGGGTCTTCGGTGTTCATGCGTTCAATTGTTGCTCTTTTTAGTTTTCGTGCTTAAGTGCAATCCGATGGATTAAAAAGTGTAACCAAAAACAAGATTCGGTTTTAGTTATTACTTCTGGGGTCAAGATTTTCCAAAGATTTTATTAACTCATTAGCAAACAAAGACGCCGCAACCGGTAAGGCTCTGCCGTTCATTTGCCCAACAAAAACGTGTCCATGTGGTATTGCATTTATACCGATTGCACGCGTGATAAAACTTGATTTGTCAGATTTTTTAGGCAAACCAATTGGAATTTGAAATGAAATACAATTTTCACTAACGATGTAGTTGCGAATAAAGTCAAAGCTGTCTGACTCTATCACTGTATTAAGTTCGCCACCTTTTTTTGCCAATGCTTCTTCTAGTAAGTGCCTGACACCGTTTGCGCGGGTAGGCAAAATGAGCTTGGCCGAGAGTATATCGGACCAGGTTAGTTCACTTTTTTTTGTTAGCTCGTGTTCTGCAGACATAATGGCCTGAATGGCTTGCGGTACAGACCCGATAGGATGAAAGTCGGGTGTTCGCACGGGCTCAAAAACAATGGCCAAGTCTGCATCGTAATTGCTTAACGCGCTGATGGCGTCCGCTCGGTTACACACACTCACACTGAAAGTAACACCAGGATGTTGTTGTCTGTAGCGGGCAACATGGTCAACCATAAAGTAAGCCAGCAGTGCCTGCCCACAAACAATGGAAATGTGACCACGGCGTACACCAGAAAGATCGGCTATCTGAGATTGAACACGCTCCATATCGGCCATTTGCATGCGCGCGTGGTGAATCAGAATTTCACCTGCAGCGCTAAGCCGAACCCCTCTGGGTAAGCGTTCAAAAATGGGTACGCCCAGCTCTTCTTCCAATGCAAGCACTCGACGATTTAGAGCAGTTGAGGTAATAAAAAGCGTTTCGGCAGCTTTTCTTATGGAGCCCACTCTGGCGATGGTGTCGACGTATTGGAGCGTTTGCAGGTGTTTCATTTAGCCGTTTCCAGCGCGACCATGCGTGGCTGGTTGAATGACGATGCCCAGCAGAATAGCACGTAGCGATGCATTTATTGCATCGCTACGTTGCAAAATGGGCAGAATACACAGCGCTAGGCAACCGGTAACGTGTTTTCCAGAGCCTGAATTCGGGTTTTTCGTCAATTAATTACGTTGATCGTCTGGAGAGTATTTTGAAAAAGCATTACAGAACCAAAGCAGTCGGAGCCTTGTTGGCTGCCGCATCCGCAACGGCATCTTTTGGCGTATCAGCTGCGGATACCATTAAAGTCGGCGTCCTGCATTCATTGTCAGGAACCATGGCAATCAGTGAAACAACCCTGAAAGACACCATGCTGATGCTGATCGATGAGCAGAATAAAAATGGTGGTTTGCTCGGCAAGCAGCTTGAAGCGGTGGTGGTTGATCCTGCTTCAGATTGGCCTCTGTTTGCAGAAAAAGCCCGTGAGCTGATTGAGAAAGAAGAAGTGTCGGCTATTTTTGGTTCCTGGACTTCGGTTTCTCGAAAATCCGTTCTACCGGTTATCGAAGAACTGAACGGCCTGATGTTCTACCCAGTTCAGTATGAGGGTGAAGAATCATCCAAAAACGTGTTTTACACGGGTGCGGCGCCCAATCAGCAGGCTATACCCGCTGTGGATTACCTAATGAATGATGTCGGTGCAACCCGTTGGGTCCTTGCTGGCACAGACTACGTGTATCCAAGAACAACCAACAAAATCCTCGAAGCCTACCTGCTCGATAAAGGTGTGCCCGCAGCAGACATCATGATCAACTACACGCCATTTGGTCATAGCGATTGGCAAAGCATCGTAGCCGAAATCAAACAGTTTGGCAGTGACGGCAAGAAGACCGCCGTGGTATCCACCATCAATGGCGATGCCAATGTGCCATTTTACAAAGAACTTGCTAATCAAGGTGTGTCGGCAGAAGACATTCCTGTCATTGCTTTCTCTGTCGGAGAAGAAGAGCTATCAGGCTTTGATACCTCACCGCTAGTGGGTCACCTGGCTGCATGGAATTATTTCATGAGTGTTGAGAGCGATGAAAATGATGAGTTCATCGATGCCTGGCACTCGTTTATCGGAAGCGAAGACCGGGTGACTAACGATCCAATGGAAGCACACTATATTGGTTTTAATATGTGGGTAGAAGCTGTTGAAAAAGCAGGCACCACTGATACCGATGCAGTTGAAGCCGCTATCATAGGTATTTCAGTACCAAACTTGTCTGGTGGTTATTCAACCATGATGCCCAACCACCACATCACCAAGCCAGTCTTGATTGGTGAGATTCAGGATGATGGTCAGTTTGACATTGTGTGGGAAACCAGTGGTCTGGTTGCTGGCGATGCCTGGTCTGATTTTCTGCCAGAATCAAAGCGATTAATTTCAGACTGGCGTGCACCGTTGGCATGTGGCAACTTTAATGTGGACACAGGTGCCTGCGCTGGGCAAAACCTTTAAGTAAAAAAACCTCTCTCGTTAAAACCAAGTGGGTTGCCGTCTTTTTTAAGGCGGTAACCTTTTGAGCTTTTGGGTACATGAAACTTATTCTTCTATTTTGTCTGGCTTTGTTTTCAAGCGGGCTGCTGGCCAACGATGAAAACGAACTGATACAGAGCCTGGCACCTGAACTTAGCAGTAAGTCAAAAGCCGACAGGCTCAAAGCAATCGATTTAATTGCAGAGTCTTCTGCGCCTCGCAAGATGGTGTGGCTGCAGGCCATGGTAGATGGCGATTTATATCAGCTAAAAAGCTCAGACGAAATTGTGCTGGCCGTTAGAGACGGTAAAGATTACACCGTGACCAAAGCGAGCGATGGCTCCGCATTGGGCATTGAAAAAAAACGGGCTTTACGCAAAATAAAAGTCGACAATTCGATGCGTCAAAACCTGCGTTCCCTGATAGGCACCTTTGCACTAACCAGCGGTGAAGCACAGGAACGTTATGAGGCGGTTAAGTCGCTGGTCGGTAAGGCTGATGGCGCTACAGTTGATCGTGTTCGCGAACTAGTAGTGGAAGAACCCGATCACAATGTCAGTACCGCTATGGGCCTTCTGGTATCCATTCACGATTTGGAAAACGGCACAAAGCAACAACAGGCCGACGCCTTAAATTTTGTTGACGGCAAATTAGATTCGGATGTTTTAAACGCACTCAGACGCTTGGCTGACTCCTCAAGCGATACTGCAGTGGCAACCCAGGCTGCAAGCTTGCTTGCAGCAGCAGAATCCCGTCAGCGTTGGTACCGGCATCTGGAGACCTTGTTTTTTGGATTGAGTCTCGGTTCGGTGTTGGTGGTGGCAGCCATTGGGCTGGCCATTACCTTTGGCGTTATGGGAGTAATTAACATGGCGCATGGCGAGTTGATTATGCTCGGCGCCTATACCACCTACTTTATTCAACAGTTGTTTCCTTCGGCTATCGAATATTCCATTTTGCTTGCCGTACCGGCAGCGTTTATGGTGTCGGGTGCCGTTGGTGTGTTGATTGAGCGAACTGTTATTCGCCATCTGTATGGAAGAACACTGGAGACCCTGCTGGCAACCTTCGGCGTCAGCTTGTTGCTACAGCAAACCGTTCGTACGTTTGTGTCTTCTCAGAATGTGGCGGTTATCAATCCATCCTGGATGACCGGTTCCTGGGTGCTTAATCCTGCTTTATCACTGACATATAACCGGCTTATTATTATTGGTTTTTGTCTGTTTGTATTTGCGTTGTTGCTGCTGATTTTTACCCGAACGGGTTTTGGTTTGCAGATGCGTGCCGTTTCCCAGAATCGACAAATGTCCAGAGCCATGGGCATTCGATCGGCACGAGTCGATGCAATGACATTTGGTCTGGGTTCGGGGGTGGCTGGCGTTGCTGGTGTTGCCTTAAGTCAGCTGGGCAATGTTGGGCCCAACCTTGGTCAGTCTTACATTATTGATTCTTTTATTGTGGTTGTGTTTGGCGGTGTCGGTAACTTGTGGGGTACCTTGGTTGCAGGTATGACACTGGGTATCAGCAATAAAGTGTTAGAGCCGTGGGCGGGCGCTGTGCTTGCCAAGATTATCTTGTTGGTTTTTATCATTCTGTTTATTCAAAAGCGCCCCAGTGGGCTTTTCCCAGCTCGTGGCCGAGCGGTGGAGAACTGATATGCCAACGTATTCTTTGATTGACCGATTGGTACTGGTCACGTTGTTGTTTCTTATCATTGCCGTTCCCTTGTCCAACCTGGGTTTGAGTCCCGATAGTTTCTTTTACGTAGATACTTACAATGTCGCGATATTGGGTAAGTATTTGTGTTTGGCACTACTGGCCTTATCGGTTGATCTGGTGTGGGGTTACCTCGGGATTTTAAGCTTGGGTCACGGCGCGTTCTTTGCGCTGGGTGGTTATGCCATGGGCATGTATCTGGTGAGACAGATTGGTGATCGGGGCGTGTATGGCAATCCTGACTTGCCAGACTTTATGGTGTTTTTAAACTGGCAGGAGCTGCCTTGGTTTTGGACCGGATTTGAGCATTTTCCGGTTGCCATGCTGGCCATTGTGCTTGCACCCGGATTGCTGGCGTTTGTGTTTGGTTGGTTTGCCTTTAGAAGCCGAGTCAATGGCGTCTACCTTTCCATCATGACGCAAGCAATGACCTTCGCGCTCATGCTGGCGTTTTTCCGTAACGAAATGGGATTTGGTGGTAACAATGGTCTAACCGACTTTAAAGATATTCTGGGTTTTTCATTGCAGAGTGCGCAAACGCGTAATGGTTTGTTTGTCGCATCTGCGCTGGCGTTGGTGATTGGCTATGTTGTTTGTATACGCATTGTGCGGTCGCGTGCAGGGCAGGTAGCGCAAGCCATTCGAGATGCCGAGTCGCGAACTCGATTCATTGGTTTTAATGTCGAGAGTTACAAACTTTGGTTGTTTACGTTTTCGGCCATTCTAGCGGGCGTTGCCGGCGCATTGTATGTACCGCAAGCAGGCATTATCAATCCAAGCGAGATGGCGCCGTTAAGTTCTATCGAAGTCGTGGTCTGGGTTGCCCTTGGTGGGCGTGGCACATTATACGGCCCCATTATTGGTGCTTTGTTGGTTAACTATGCCAAAAGCTGGTTTACGGCGGCTTTGCCTGAGTACTGGTTGTTTGCATTAGGTGCACTATTTGTATTTTCTACCTTGTATTTACCCAGGGGTGTTATGGGCATCTTTAGCAGGAAGAGCGCATGATGCAAACACAAACACGAGGCTATTTGCGCCGCGACAGGGTCTTTGATTTTCTGGCACCCAGCATCAGTGATCAGCTAGATAGATCGCACGGTACTTTGCTTTACATGGAAAACGTCAGCGTGGCGTTTGATGGGTTTCAGGCAATCAATGATTTAAATTTTTATGTGGATAACGGTGAGCTGCGTTGCCTGATTGGTGCCAATGGTGCGGGTAAAACAACGATGATGGATATCATCACCGGAAAGACTAAACCAGACACCGGGCGAGTTGTCTATGGCAAGAACGTCGATCTGTTAGATCTTAATGAAGCACAGATTGCCATAGCCGGTATTGGGCGCAAATTCCAAAAGCCAACCGTATTCGAAAACCTGAGCGTGTTCACTAATCTTGAGTTATCCATGGCTGATAACAAATCGATATGGTGGACCTTGCGCAGTAAGCTTAGCTCTTCTCAGTGTGACTGGATAGAACAAACAGCCGATTTGGTCGGGCTCAAAGAGATGCTAACCAAACCGTCTGGGTATTTGTCGCATGGGCAAAAGCAATGGTTAGAAATTGGTATGTTGCTAATGCAAAAACCATTGCTGTTGCTGATCGATGAACCGGTAGCTGGTATGACGCATCAAGAGATGGATAAAACCGGTGAGTTACTGTTGAGTCTGGCCGGTGATCACACCATTGTTGTGGTCGAACACGATATGGAATTTGTACGCTCTATAGCCAACAGAGTGACTGTGCTTAATCAGGGAACGGTACTGGCCGAGGGCACAATGGAAGAAATTCAAAACAATGACGACGTCCGACGTGTCTATCTTGGCGAGTGAAGCAATGATGACTACCATGATCGACGTTAGGGCGCTTAATCAGTATTACGGTCAGAGCCATACACTGTGGGATATTGATATAGAGATTGCCCAAGGTCAGTGCACCTGTGTGCTGGGGCGTAATGGTGTAGGTAAAACCACACTAATGCAAAGTATCATGGGATTAGTACCCAACGTACAAGGTGAAGTGTTGTTCAGTGGGCAAAATATGGTGAAGCTGCCCGCAGAAAGTCGTGCATCTATGGGCATCGGTTACATCCCTCAAGGGCGGCAAATATTTTCTCAGCTTACGGTCGAAGAAAACATACGCACAGGCTTTTTTGCCAGCCGGTCAAAACTTAAAAACGTACCAGCAACTATCTACGAGCTCTTTCCGGTGCTGGCAGAGATGCGTCGTCGTCGCGGTGGAGACCTTTCAGGTGGACAGCAACAGCAGTTGGCGATTGCAAGAGCTTTGGTATTGGAACCCACTGTGCTTATAATGGATGAGCCTGCAGAAGGCATTCAGCCAACCATTGTTCAAGAGATTGCCGATGTTATTAAGTCATTGGTTCGTGACAAAGGAATTACTGTTATTCTGGTGGAACAGAAGCTGGCATTTGCCAGGCAGGTTGGCAATCACTACGTCATATTGGATAGAGGCCGACTCATGGCTAAGGGGCTAATGAGTGATCTCGATGACACCATAGTCGATCAATATTTAACCGTATAGATGATTCAACCGTTTATATGCGCTTTTTTAAATTAGATGCGCGTTTTCAATGCGGCAACTCAGGTTGTTTTTCAGGGTATTTTTCAGGGTAATGTTATGAAGCGTTTAAGAACAAGCAAACCCGTGAGGTTCTCGATAGCAAGTGTCATCACGGGCATGTCAATGGTTGTCGTGCCAGCGTTTGCACATCCCGGGCATGCACATGCCGGGGGTGCACATCACGGGTATGCAACCTCAATTGCTGCAGCTGGCGCCGTTTTATCTGTTTTGGTGTTGGTCACGTTAGCGCTGTATAAATACCGAGCTAAAAGCAAGGTTTTATGACGGCGGTTGTTACCGACAATGTGTCAGCACTGCCACAGCGCACACCTATAAAATCTGTAGCAGTAAGCTCATCAAATCATAAAGGATGGAAAGCCAGTCTTGACTTGTCGTTTGAGGCTGGACCACAACAACCGGTTGTCCGGCGGCGTCACAGTGGCCCGCTAACCATTCAGCGTCCGTTCTATCCAGAAAACTCAGTTGCCCATGTGTATCTGTTGCATCCGCCGGGCGGTGTTGTGGGCGGAGATGCACTGTCCATTAACACCAGCACAGAATCGGGTGCCGCGGGATTGGTGACAACGCCTGGAGCAACAAAGTTTTATCGCTCCAGCGGACGGGTTTCCCAGGTATCGCAAAAGCTTGATGTGCACGGCGGTTCGCTTGAATGGTTTCCTCAAGAGAACATCTACTTTAATGATTGTTTAGCCAATATAGAAACCACGGTCGATATAAAGCACCAGTCATCGCTGGCGCTGTGGGACATCCACTGCTTTGGTCGTCCTGCTGGTCAAGCTTTTTTTGAGCGAGGTTCGGTGTGCAATCAACTTAAAGTCATTGTCGATGGTGCGTCGGTGTTCAGGGACCGTTTGATTGTTGATGAAACAAACAACTTATCTCAATATACTGGCCTGCGTCACTGTTGTGTTACGGGTACACTGATACTCAACAAAATGACAAAAGATGCGTGCGATATGGCTCGACAAAAACTACAGCATCTGCCAGAGTTTTTTGTGACTCTCGTCGACTCGCTATTGCTTGTTAGGTACATTGGCAATAACGCGCAAAAGGCCAAAGAGGGGTTTGCTTCTGTTTGGTCGCAGCTGCGTTACCGGCTTAATCAACAAACACCTTGTGTGCCGCGTATCTGGTCAACATAACGCGATAAATTTATCACGCAAATTTTTATCAGGAAAATACTGTGGACTTAAACCCCAGGGAAAAAGACAAGCTTTTGTTGTTCACAGCAGCGCTGCTTGCCGAGCGACGGCTCGAGCGAGGGCTCAAGTTGAACTACCCCGAAGCAGTTGCGTTTATCAGCATGCATATTATTGAGGGTGCACGCGATGGCGAATCTGTGTCGGCACTCATGAGTAAAGGCCGCGAGTTGCTATCAACCGATCAGGTTATGGATGGCGTTGTTGATTTAATTCACGATGTGCAAGTTGAGGCAACGTTCCCCGACGGTACTAAGCTGGTTACTGTGCATGAGCCTATTCAGCCAGCCAGGGGTGCAACGCAATCAGCAACAACAAAGCCAGGCGCCGTTGTCGTAAAGGAGGGCGACATCACACTTAACGAGTCACGTGAAACGCTCACCGTGTCTGTTTCCAATGAAGGTGATCGCCCCATCCAAATTGGATCGCATTATCACTTTTATGAAGTCAACCCAGCGCTAACATTTGATCGTGAATCCACTCGCGGTTTTCGGTTAAACATTGCAGCGGGAACGGCAGTTCGTTTTGAGCCGGGCCAACAACGTGAAGTTGAGTTGGTTGCCTTGTCGGGCAAGCGGCGAGTATTCGGGTTTAACCAGGCCATCATGGGCTCACTATAGGAAACCACTATGGCAACGATATCCAGAAAAGCCTATGCAGAAATGTACGGCCCCACAACAGGTGATCGCGTTCGTTTGGCCGATACCGATTTGTGGATAGAGGTTGAAGACGACCATACCGTTTATGGTGAAGAGGTTAAGTTTGGTGGCGGTAAGGTTATCCGTGATGGCATGGGTCAATGCCAGTTAACTTCAGAGCATGTGGTAGACACAGTTATTACCAATGCACTTATTGTTGATCACTGGGGTATTGTAAAAGCCGACATCGGCATTAAGTCTGGTCGCGTACACGCGATTGGTAAAGCCGGTAACCCGGATATTCAGCCAGCCATTACTATCCCGGTTGGTGCTGGTACCGAGGTGATTGCAGGTGAGGGCATGATTGTTACCGCAGGTGGTATCGATGCTCATATCCATTTTATATGCCCACAGCAAATAGAAGAAGCATTGTGTTCTGGCATCACAACCATGCTAGGTGGTGGAACTGGTCCTGCAACGGGCACCAACGCAACAACTGCAACACCCGGTCCATGGCATATCCATCGCATGCTGCAGGCCGCTGATGAATTTCCAATGAACCTGGGTTTGCTTGGAAAAGGTAATGCCAGTCAACCCGACCCGTTAAAAGAGCAAGTTGCAGCCGGCGTTATCGGATTAAAACTGCATGAAGACTGGGGTACAACGCCAGCCACCATCGATTGCTGTTTGAGTGTTGCAGACGAAATGGATATTCAGGTTGCCATACACACCGACACATTAAACGAGTCAGGATTTGTTGAGCATACTCTGGCGGCCATGAAAGGGCGGACCATTCATACGTATCACACCGAAGGCGCAGGTGGTGGGCACGCGCCCGACATCATTAAGGCATGCGGGCAATCAAACGTATTACCCTCATCAACCAATCCAACCCGGCCGTATACCGTCAACACCATTGACGAGCATTTGGATATGTTGATGGTGTGTCATCATCTTGATCCGTCTATTGCCGAAGATGTCGCCTTTGCAGAGTCGCGTATAAGACGCGAAACCATTGCCGCCGAAGACATACTGCAAGACCTGGGTGCGTTTTCGATGATTGCATCCGATTCGCAGGCAATGGGGCGTGTGGGCGAAGTGATCTGCCGTACATGGCAAACGGCGCATAAAATGCGACAACAGCGCGGTAGCTTGGCCGGTGATAAAGCTGATATCGATAACCTTCGCGTTAAACGCTACATCGCCAAGTACACGATTAATCCTGCCATTACTCACGGTATTGCGCACGAGGTGGGCTCTGTTGAAGTCGGTAAGCTGGCTGATCTGGTTTTATGGAAACCGGCGTTCTTTGGATCCAAGCCCTCCATGATCATTAAAGGGGGCATGATTGCCAGTGCACCAATGGGCGACCCCAATGCCTCAATACCAACACCGCAACCGGTTCACTACAGGCCCATGTTCGGCGCTTATGGCGCCGCGCTACATGCAACGTCCATGACGTTTATGTCTGAGCACGCGAAAAGTGCAGGGCTGGCCGATGCGCTCAATCTAAAAAAACTCACCTCCTCGGTCAGTCAATGCAGAAACATCAGCAAGGCCGATATGATTCACAACGATTGGCAGCCGGACATCAGTGTCGACCCTGAAACATACGAGGTTATTGCAGATGGTGAGTCATTAACATGCGAACCGGCTAGCTCACTTCCGCTGGCGCAACTTTATCAATTGTTCTGATCATGCTGATATTCAACAAACATGTAGCAGGTGAAAAAACGCCAGACTACCGGGTTGCACTTTCGTTTGATAAGCGCGTGCGCGGACGCTTAAGGATTACGTTGGAAAATCAAGCTGGTGATGCAGGCATCGATATTGAACGTGGTGCGGTATTGTCTGATGGTGCTTTGCTTGCCAGTGAAGACGGCTCGATATTAAAGGTGAGCGCCGAACCCGAAGCTGTTTCTGTGGCTGCAACCGACGATAAACAGTTGTTTGCTCGTGCCTGCTATCACGTGGGCAATCGTCATGCCCAAGTGCAAATAGGCCACGACGAACTCATTTATTTACACGATCATGTGCTTGATGAAATGCTTGCTGGTTTAGGTTTAGCCGTTAAAGCGGAAAAACGACCTTTCGATCCTGAAAACGGTGCTTACAGCGGCTCTGATCATCACGCCCACACGCACGCCCATGATCACGCCCATGAACATGAAGAAGGCGAAAAGGCAGTTGGCGCGCGCACCCACGCTCACTCACATCACCAGCATGACCACGCAGAGGCCGACTAGTGCTCGCTAACTTGCGTCTTATGCAGTTGCTTAGCCCGGTGTTGCCGGTTGGAGCGTATAGCTATTCGCAAGGGCTTGAATGGGCCGTCAACGAAGGTTGGGTGACTAGTTGCTCTGATCTGGAACAGTGGCTCAATGAACTTACAGTTGGTCCCCTAGCCAGGCAGGAACTGCCACTGTTACGCAATATTTATCGTGCGTGTGCCAACAACGATATCCAAAGCGTGACTTATTGGTGTCAGGAGACGCTGGCTTTTCGTGACACTGCAGAGTCCCGTACCGAAGAACGCGCGCGTGCGAAAGCATACTTGCGTGTGCTCGATGCATTGCCCGATGAGGTTTGCGACAACTACAGAGCCAACATGCAGCAAACCCCTTTTGCCTCGATAGCCTGGGCCAGCGTTAACTGGCACATAGAAGAGCAAGCCTTGTTGCACGCGTTCGCCTATAACTGGCTTGACGCCTACATTGTTAATGGCGTAAAAATTATTCCGCTTGGGCAATCCGACGGTCAAGCTTTGCTGCATGCCATGCTGCCCAAATTGTGTGAAGCAGTTGATACTGCCTTGGGTGTATCCAACGAATCCATAGGATTTTCTGTTCCTGCAGTGGCGAGGGCCAGCTGCGGCCATGAAGTGCAATACTCACGTGTATATCGGTCTTGAATCAAAATGACTCCAAATAAACAAACTGCTAACCCATTACGGGTTGGACTCGGTGGGCCTGTTGGCTCTGGCAAAACATCAATACTGGACGCCTTGTGTAAACACATGCGCGATGACTTTGATATCGCCGTGGTGACCAACGATATTTACACACGAGAAGATGCTGATGCGCTGGTTCGTAGCCAGGCCTTAACGTCCGATCGCATAGTGGGTGTTGAAACAGGCGGGTGCCCGCACACCGCCATTCGAGAAGATGCATCCATGAACCTGGCGGCCATTGATCAGCTGGTCGAGAAATTCCCCAAGCTCGATATTGTCTTTATAGAAAGCGGCGGTGATAACCTGGCGGCAACGTTCAGCCCAGAGCTGGCTGATTTAACCCTGTACATAATCGATGTTGCGCAAGGTGAGGAGATACCTCGAAAAGGCGGGCCGGGTATCACGCGATCAGACCTTTTAGTCATCAACAAAACCGATTTAGCGCCACATGTGGATGTGTCTCTGGCTGTGATGGAGTCCGATGCGCAAAAAATGCGCGATGGCAAGCAATTTGTGTTTACCTGCATGAAGCAAGGCGATGGGGTTAGCACCATTGCCAACTTTATTCGGCACGAGGGCATGCTGAATTAAAAACCAGCCGTTTTTGTTACTATGAAACGGTGAAAATCTACCCAGACAAGCTTGAAGCCAACCTAGCCCGACAAACCGCGCCTGTCTATTTACTGCACGGCGATGAGCCTTATCAGCTTATGCAGCTGGGTGACCAACTGCGTGAGCATGCCCGTGCCAATGGCTTTGATGAGCGTCAGGTGCTTATCGCCAACGAAGAGGCCGATTGGTCGGCTTTTCGTGAAGCAGCCGACAGCATGTCGTTGTTTGCAGAAAAGCGCATCATCGAGTTACGCCTGCCCACCGGCAAGCCTGGTCGCACTGGCGGCGAGGTGCTTAAACAATACTGCGCCAATCCAGCCAGCGATGTGTTGCTTATTATCACCAGTGCAAAACTTGATCGTGGTGGCAGCAGCAGTGCCTGGTTTAAAGCCATCGATAAAGTGGGCGTCACCATTGCCGTGTGGCCTATTGAGGCGGCCAAACTCCAGCGTTGGTTAAGCAACAAGTTAGCCGGGGTCGGTTTGCGGGCCACTAACGAGGCGGTGTTGTTAATCACTGAGCGTGTCGAGGGAAACATGCTCGCCGCTGCTCAGGAAGTTGAACGACTGGCCTTGCTTTATCCCAAAGGTGAACTCACTGCCGAGCAAGTGCTCGAGGCGGTGGCCGATAGTGCTCGCTATTCCATTGGTGATTTGGTGCAATCTGCATTGGCCGGCCAAAGTGCGCGAGCTGTGCGTGTTGTGCGTGGACTGCGTGACGAAGCGGTTGCACCGGTGTTAATTCTATGGGCACTGTCGCAGGAAATTCGCAGCGGTGCTCGTGCTGCCGAAGCCTGCGAACAAGGAGTGGGTGTTGACGCGGCGTTAAAAGGGGCCGGTGTTTGGCAGAGCCGAGCAGCACCACTTAAAACAGCACTGGCTCGGCATAACGCTGCCAGCTGGTTGCACATGCTTGGCGCTACCACCCAGCTCGACAGATTAGTTAAAGGTCACGCGACCGGTGATGTCTGGGATACGTTTGAATCGCTGGTGGTTAAACTCTGCGGAACATCGCAAACCGTTTCACCGATTGATCAGGCAGTATTGGGTTAGCGTATGCACATTCACATACTGCGTAGCATGTAGTCCTATCTTCCAACAACATAATCTGCACCCTATTATCTTCACTATGACTTATCAATCTATCGACAGTGTTATTAAATCCGGTTCTATTGGCAGCGATGTGCTGATTAAAGGTTGGGTCCGTAGTCGAAGAGACTCCAAAGCGGGTTTGTCGTTTGTAGCCGTGTACGACGGTTCCTGCTTTGATGCCATGCAAGTGGTTGTAGAGTCGAACTTAACTAACTATGAAACCGAAGTGCTGCAACTATCTTCTGGTTGTGCGGTGGAAGTTACCGGCAAGTTGGTTGAGTCGCAAGGCAAGGGTCAGAGTGTGGAAATTCTTGCCAGCCAAATCAGTGTCAGTGGCTGGGTTGACGATCCGGAAACCTACCCGATTGCCAAAAAGCGTCATACCTTCGAGTATTTGCGCAGCGTGGCGCACTTACGTCCTCGTACCAACGCTTTTGGTGCAATCAGTCGTGTACGTTCAACGTTGTCCAGTGCGGTGCATCGTTATTTTCATGAACGTGAGTTTCATTGGGTAAACACGCCTTTAATTACCACCAGTGATTGCGAAGGTGCTGGTGAGTTGTTTCGGGTTAGCACGCTCGACATGGTAAACACGCCGCGCACCGACAAAGGCGACGTTGATTTTAATCAGGATTTTTTTGGTAGTGAGGCCTTCCTGACCGTATCAGGGCAACTGAATGCCGAAGCTTACGCCATGGCCTTGTCAAAGGTGTATACCTTTGGGCCAACCTTTCGTGCCGAAAACTCAAACACCAGTCGTCATCTGGCCGAGTTCTGGATGATTGAGCCTGAGGTTGCTTTTGCCGACCTGGCCGATAACGCGGCATTGGCAGAAGACTTCCTGAAGTATCTTTTTAATGCCGTTTTGGAAGAGTGCGAAAGTGACATGGCGTTCTTTTCTCAACGTGTCGATAAGGAAGCGCTAAACCGATTGCAATCGGTGGTGACGTCGAACTTTGAACGAATGGATTACACCGACGCTATCGAGATTTTAAAATCCGCCAAAAAGAAATTCGAGTTTCCAGTGAGTTGGGGGCTGGATTTACAATCGGAGCACGAACGCTACCTGGCCGAAGAACACGTGGGTCGCCCCATTGTGCTCATGAACTACCCCAAAGAAATCAAAGCTTTTTACATGCGTTTAAACGACGATGAAAAAACCGTGGCGGCAATGGATGTACTGGCGCCCGGCATTGGCGAAATTATCGGTGGCTCGCAACGTGAGGAACGGCTGGATTATCTTGATGCCAGATTACACGAGAACGATCTTTACGAGCACTTGGGCTGGTATCGCGACTTGCGCCGATACGGTACCGCGCCACACGCCGGTTTTGGTCTTGGTTTTGAGCGACTGGTCACCTACGTTACCGGTATGGAAAATATCCGTGATGCCATTCCATTTCCGCGTGTGCCTCGCAGTGCGCCTTTTTAACCAGGATTTTTTGCGCATTTTTTTGCGCAATTTGGTCAGTTGTACATTGTTACGTTTGACGTTTACCTGTTCAAATTAGAATCAGACTAAAACGAAAAAGTCATTGCTATTTTATTGCTGATGTCAGACACTGTGGTCGCGCGAAGGAGTCGTGCAGATAGACACATTGACATTATTATTCACGGAGGTGCAACCATGTCACAGACAGCCATGCCACTAACAATCGCAATCAAAAAAGTAGCTCAACAAGTCGCTGACGAAGCAACGCAAAAAGTAGCCCATCAAGCTATTCAGAAAGCTGTTCAAAAAAAGATAACCCCGGGTTTTCAACGCCAGCAGACTCGCCGCTTTAGTGCGCAGCGTGGTTTTACGTTGGTGGAAATTGCCATCGTGCTGGTTATTATCGGCCTTATTCTCGGTGGCGTTTTTAAAGGTCAGTCGTTAATTGATTCTGCTCGGGTACGCTCATTGTCCACCGATGTGTCGGGCATCCGTGCTGCCTGGTATTCGTTTCAGGAGCGCTATCGCTCCATTCCCGGAGATTTTTCCAACGCCCAGAATCAAATCGACAGTGCGGCCAAACAGGGCAACGGTAACGGGCGCATTGACGACAGCCAGGAGCGTGCGGGTGTTTGGCAGCAAATGGCACTGGCCGGATTTATTCCCGGCAACTTCGATGGCGCACACGGTTCAGCCGGCTCAGCCTCAGACATGACCTGCGCTCCGGGTACCTGCCCTAAAAATCCGTTTAACGGCTTTTATAAAATCAGTTATAGCGCGCAGGCGGCCGATGTCGATGGCCTGGCGCACGAAATTTTCACCGGCGAGCAAATACCCGTTAGCATTTTATCGCAGCTGGATGCCAAGCTTGACGATGGACAGCCATCCACCGGTCGCTTTCGAGTACACCGCGCCTACCGAACCGCCTGCACCAAAGACGGACAGTGGGACATTGAATCTGGTCACACCAATTGCGCCGGCGTACTCAGAGAATAATGGGGTCAGAGTAAAAACTTCAGAGTACAAATTTCAGAGTACAAATTTCTGACTAAAAACGCATAACGGTGATTGGCATAACAACAATGCTTTAATGGAGGAGTGCTTTGTCTCAACCCGCGAAAGCAGATCAGTTTGTTCAACTTCATCAACGCGATAAGTTGTTTGTGCTGCCTAATCCATGGGATAGGGGTTCAGCAAAAATGTTGGCAGCGCTCGGTTTTGAAGCGCTGGCGACCACCAGTGCCGGCTACGCGTTTTCGCAAGGCAAGCTTGATTCAATTGGTTCTGTGCAACGCGAAGAAGCGCTTGAGCACGCAAAGCAAATTGTTGAAGCCACCGATCTACCCGTATCGGCCGACTTGGAAAATGGCTACGGTGATTCTCCAGAGGAGGTTCAAAAAACCATTTATGCTGCGGCGCAGACTGGATTGGTTGGCTGTACCATAGAAGACACCACCGGTGATAAAAACAATCCGATTTATGAAAAATCGTTTGCGATTGAGCGCATACAAGCCGCGGTTGAGGCTGTTAACACTCTCGACTTTAACTTCACATTAACAGCGCGTGCTGAAAACTACTTGCACGGACGTCCCGATATTGACGATACGTTAGCGCGGCTGCAAGGTTATGAAGCCGTTGGTGCGGATGTGTTGTACGCACCGGGCTTGCCCGATACCCACACTATTAAATCGGTGTGTGATGCGCTCACCAAGCCGGTGAATGTGGTGGCTGGTATTGCACTGCGTGGTGTGACCACTGATCAGCTACAACAGTGCGGTGTGCAACGTGTCAGTGTTGGGTCGTCTTTGGCGCGTACTGCCATTGGCAGCATGATTAGCGCTGCCAATGCTATATTGGATGATGGTCGATTCGATGCATTTGAATCGGCTGCATCATTTGGTGATATTGAAGCCTTGATAAAACGCGGCTCCAGGTCATAACGTTATAACCAAGTTTATACCGACCGTTCTTTCTGACTGTTCTTACAACTGTTCTTACAGACCTAGTAACCCGCATTGCTGTCGGACTTGATGTCAACAATCGCAGGCATCAATCCAATTCAAGCTCTTTTATTTTTCGCGTTAAAGTGTTGCGACCCCAACCCAATAGTCGTGCAGCCTCCTGGCGCTTGTCTTGCGTTTTGTTTAACGCCACTTGAATCAATATACGTTCGATGGCAGGTGTTGCAGTGGCCAATAAATTGGTTTCACCCTCGTGCAAGGCTTTGTTTGCCCATTGTCTGAAGCCTGCTTGCCAGTCAGTATCAACCTGGATAGGTAAATCCTGATTGTGCTTGGGTAAATCTGCGACTTCCAGCTCGTTGTTGTTTGCCATGACTGTTAGCCAGTGGGCCGTGTTTTGTAATTGCCGCACATTGCCAGGCCATGGCAATGCGCTGATATACGCCTTAAACTCGGGTGACATGGTTTTAGCGGTTTCATTGAGCTCTACCGCGGCTTTTTCTAAAAAGTGTTCCAGCAACATTGGAATGTCTTCACGACGCTCGCGCAGTGGCGGTGCTTCTATGCGTATCACATTGAGGCGATGAAACAGATCTTCGCGAAACAATTTTTGTTCAACAAGCTCTTCTAGGTTTTGATGGGTTGCAGCAATAATGCGCACATCCACAACAATCGGTGATTGTCCACCCACACGATAAAACTGTCCGTCTGCCAGCACGCGCAACAACCGCGTTTGCAAGGTGGCTGGCATGTCGCCAATTTCATCCAGAAACAATGTGCCGCCGTTGGATTGTTCGAATCGTCCTATGCGGGTCGATTGCGCGCCGGTGAACGAGCCTTTTTCATGCCCAAATAATTCTGATTCCATTAAGTCGTGTGGAATAGCAGCCATGTTCAATGCCACAAACGGCTGTTGACTGCGGGGGCTGTGACGATGCAGTGCCTGTGCTATCAGTTCTTTGCCGGTACCCGATTCACCATTGATCATGACGGTTATTTTGGATTTGCTCATGCGGCCAATGGCTTTAAACACCTCTTGCATAGCCGGTGCGTCACCAATGAGCTCTTCGTGTGTCGGTTTGTTTGCTGGTGTTTTGTTATGGCGAACCGGTTTTTTGGTTTTCTCCCGCTGAGCAGCGCACGCTTGGCGTGTGCGTTCTATCACCGTATCAACATCGAAGGGCTTTGGTATGTATTCGAACGCACCTTCTTCAAAAGCGGCAACTGTGCTGTCCAGATCAGAAAACGCGGTCATGATTAAAATGGGCAAATCCGGGTGTACCGTTTTAACTTGTTTTAGTAACGATATGCCGTCAGAACCTGGCATACGAATGTCGCTGATGACGGCATTGGGTGGTAGCGCATTGGCTCGTATTAACTCCAGCGCCTCATCAGCCGACTCAAACGTAGTGACGTTTATCTGTGCTTGTTTAAAGGCTTTTTCGAGCACCCATCGAATTGATTTATCGTCATCGATAACCCAAACGTTTTCTGTGTTCATGTTAGCTCCAAAGGAATTAGTATGGTGAACACCGTGTTACCTGGTTCACTGTGGCACTCTATAAGGCCACCAATTTGATTCGTGATGGATTGCGCAATAGACAAACCAAGCCCGGTGCCGTTGTCCGTGCCTGAAACCATCGGATAAAAAATTTGATCAAGTATGTCGGCTGGTACTCCTGGCCCATCGTCCTGAATTTCCAGTGATGCAACCAGTGGGTGACGCTCAGCGCCTATGGTGAAACTGCTGATAACACGTGATTTAAACAGTATGTTGCCGTTATCGCCAACAGCGTTCATGGCGTTGCCGGCGATGTTTAATATCACCTGAATCAGTCGATCACGATCGGACGTAAATTCAGGGATGCTGACATCATAGTCAAACTGGATCTTGACACCACTGGGTGCGCCAACCAGCAGGATTTTTCTAACGTGCTCAAGTGCTTCATGAATGTTCACGGCTTCACGCTGTGGTCGTGTAACTGGCCCCAGCATCCGATCTATAAGAACCCGCAACCGGTCGGCTTCGTCCATGATGATGGATGTGTATTCGTGCAGTTCGGGTTCGATTAACTGCTTGTCCAGTAACTGCGCTGCACCCCTGAGTCCGCCCAGGGGGTTTTTAATTTCATGTGCAAGACCTCTTAACAAAGAGCGTGTGTGCTCTTGTTGCGACAACATGGCTTCTTCTCTGGCAATACGTAAAGAGCGATCAAGTGCATCGATTTCCACCAGTAAACCGCGTTGGTTATTTTGCGTGGTGTGTGGCGTAATCACACAGTCCACCACAACCGGATCGTACCCGTGCGGTTCTAACGTCGCTTGCCGGTCAGTGAAGGATTGGTTGTGCGCAATGGCATCGCGCAATCGTTGCAGCAGCTCATCGGACACGGCTACGATGTCGATCAGGCGTTTGCCCAGCGTACGTTGCCGACTTGTGCTCATCAGCTGTTCTGCAGCCGCATTCGCGTAAACGATGTGTAGCTTTTTGTCGAGCAACAGTACGGATGTGGACAGTTGGTCCAACAACGCGAACTCACCCAATATGTCGGTATCTGTGGTCATCACGTAGGTATTGGTGCAATATTCAATCCCTAATAAAATGGCGTGTGGATGTCGCTAGGAGATGAATAAAAATCAATATAAACAATAAGTTACAGAGAGTCGTTTGCTGTGTTGTGTTAATTCATTTGCACTATAATAATGCATTGAGATGAATATATGCACTTAAATAGTGCGTATTGTGATCCGTGTATCGAGTGCGTGTGAGGCAGGTTAAGCGTGCATGCTGTAGCCGGAATCCAATCAAGCACAGTATTCGCACGTTAATTTCTTTAAGTCCGCTCTGCTTTTGTTGTCTACACTTATTGGTAGTGCACGTGACCGTTTCGGGTCCCTCACTAACGGAATAGTTGTGCAACGAATTTATTGTCTACTTGTGGTAACACGACAAAGTGCCATTTTTATTCCGTTTGAGGTTTGCCATTCAGTGGGCCGCGCTTAGTCGAAAACAGTTGGTTTTCGTCTTAGCCGGTTTGCTGCTGGGCATCTCAGCGTCTGCCAGTGCGGCCGGTTTGGGTTCGTTGACATTGCACTCCAGCCTGGGACAGCATCTGGATGCTGAAATTGAAGTCATCACCGATACCGACACCGAGCTTGAAAGCATCCGCGCATCCATGGCGTCGTATGAGATCTTTGCGCAGATGGGTATTGCGCCGGTTTCGGTGCTCAAGCACATACGTTTCGATATCGATAAAACGGCCAGCAGTGGTGCCGTTTTAAAACTCACCTCCTTAGAGCCGGTTCGCGAACCCTTTCTGGATTTAGTGGTGGAGCTGTCGTGGAACGGCGGCACCTATTTACGCGAATATACATTTTTGCTTGACCCGGTTATGGTGCAACACAGTTCACGCGCCAGTGATGAGTTAGATATGGCGTTTGTTGAAGCTGCCACGCTTGAACCTGGTGATGGTGTTATTGTGAGCGAGCAGGCTTTGAAGCTTGACTCGGACTCAGTGACCATTGTGCCCGAGCAAATTATTGTTGTGCAGCGTGGCGATAATTTACTGGACATTGCCCGCAGCCTGCCTTTAGTGGATATAACGGCTGAGCAAATGGCGATTGCCATATACGATGCCAATCCAGATGCTTTTTTTGGTTCAGTGCATAAATTAAAGCGTGGTGCACAGCTAATCATTCCCGACACTGCCACAGCCTCGATTGTTTCGGCCTCCAACGCCAGAAAGCGGTTGCGTGTGGGTGTTAGTCAATCTGTTGCCGGCAAACCTGCAAAGCGATTACCTGATCAATTGCCACTACCGAACTTACCCCAACATAAGAATGCTGACGCTGTTACGTCCGATGTTGCAACGCGCATCAAGGAAAACTCAACCGCTGATATAAACAAACGAACTACTAACCAGGCCGTGGCTGAAGTAACCAGGCACATGGCAGCTGTTGAGTCTAACGAGGGTGCGTCTTCTGTCAAAGCTCTTCAAGTTGTGATAACGGAGCTTCGTACGGCAATGGTGGGGCTTGGTCGAGAACTTGATGTAAAAACCAGTCAGCTTGATGAGATCGGTAAGCGTGTTGATAACTTACAGCAACAACAGGCTATTTCTGGTTCTACTACCGATAACGCAACACTGGTTGTGCCAATAACAGCAGTTAAGCAAGTGCCAGTCGAGGAGTCAGAAAAGCGGCAAGTCGAGCTGCAAGTCGAGCTGCAAGCGGATATCGATGATGATGCTTCTGGCAAACCTGTCGCGGCGCTTGCTGATACAAAGCCTGTCATTATTGGTGCTGATGTTGACTCTGATGCTGTTGTCGAGGAGCAAGTCGACGCGGGGCAAGCAAATACTTTGACAGATGTAGAACAGCCTCAAGCCAAAGCCATACCAGCGGTAAAAACCACGTCCACTGATTCGATAGAAAAAACCGGTTTGTTCTCATGGTTTTTTGACGCGAAACAAAATAAAAATGTGGCTGACAGTTTACGCAATGCCGGTTTGGTTCTGCTGGCGACATTGCTCACTTATGTATTATTTCGTAAGCACTTGGGTCATGATGAAAATCTGGTGGAGCTTGAAGTGTCACCAACACCGGTTAATGGTGACAGTATCGGCATTGAATTGGAAGTAGGTCGTGCGCCACCAGGCGAAGTGTCTGACGTCGTTAATCCTTTATCGGCAATAGAATATTTTCGTGAACAACTTACCAGTGAGCAACGCCGAGAACAGGCTTTAAAAGACACTTTAGTAGAAAGACCCGAACAACAAGACATGCGTTTGGAGTTGTTGCGTGTTTACCGTGACCGCGGTTCATTGGAAATGTTTGCGCAAACTGCACGCGACATGTACGCCATGACCGGTGGCAAGAACCAAGAGTGGCACGAAGTGATCGAAATGGGTTTGTCGCTGGATCCGAATATGTCTTTCTATGACCAAACCGGCGATCACGGATTTGTATTCAAAGAAGAATTTGATATCGGCGATAGTGCAGTCACAAGCGTGCCGGGCGGAAAATCCGTAGCCAGCACTCCGGCTGTTAAACAAGATCAGAACAATCAAGTGTCGGCGTCTTCTGATAGGGCAAGGGTCGGGCTTGATGAGGTGGTGAACAAGCACGATTCGACTGCCGAGCAAGAGCTGGATATTGACCTGGATGAGCTGCCAGATCAAGTACAGCCAGTTCTGGACGAGGCGGAACTTGACAACGTTGTATGGAAGAGCGAACCGGAAGAGGGTCTGACAAACGATGAGCTTGAAACGTTAAAACCGATCGAGCCAACAACACCAATGATGCTCGACTCCGACTTCGAACTGAAATCTGAGTCGGATTTTGATTTAGGTGAAAGTAAGCCTGAAGCACCAGACGCGGCTGAAGCACACGATGATTCTGAAGCTGTTTCGTACTTTAAACCGGAGCTGTCATGGAAGGACTGCGAGGTCAGGCTTGATCTGGCTGTGGTGTATATTGATCTTGGTAACACGGAAGGTGCAGAAGGGTTATTAGCAGAGGTGTTAGCGCATGGCGATGCCTCTCAGCAAAAAGTCGCCCAGGGTTTGATGTCCAAGCTGAAGTAAATAACCGAGCGAAATAAAGCCGATGAAATTAGCTCAGCTAGAATAAGCGGATAAGACTAAGGCAGCGAAATTAACCCAGCGGCTTAATGTACCGCAGCAATTCCCCATCATAGCCTTGCCGCTCATACAGAGCTCGAGCCCGGGTGTTGTTAGCGAATACGTGGAGGGTGATACTTTTAGCGCCTCTGTTTTGCGCCAGTTTGTCTGCTTCGTTCATTAGCGCTGTGCCCACACCAAAACCTTCGGCAGACTTATCCAGTGCCAGTACTTCTAAGTGAGCGCTGGGTTCGCCACTGAGTAGTTCCTTTCGCTCCGATACAATTGCCACACCAATAACCTGATTGTTTGAAACAGCAACGCTGACATCAATATCGGGACGGGTGCCTTCTACCCACTCAAGAAACATCTTGGCGTCACCTTCCCACAGGTGCTTTGGGTTTCGATTATTGGGCAAGTTAAACTCTGCCAGGCGTGGTAACAGTTTTAATATGGCGTCTTCGTCGTTTGCCGTTGCCGCGCGCAGCTGGTAATCCATGATGGTTTTACTCGAGAGTCGGGGTTTATGTTGTATGCTTGGCTTGATACTGAGCCTGTGGCTTTAATCAGGCTGGCTTGTTATTCAATGCTAGGTTAGCACGAATAAAGTGGTTGATTTGCGGTGCGGTTATTGGCTGGCGACGCTGTACTTAATGTGTATGTGTGTCGGGTTTGATTGCAGAAACAGTCGTCCGTTCTCATCAACTAACTTTACTTGCAGTACATGGGTGCCACGCTCTGGAGGCGCCAGGCTTAACATGGGCCGTTGGCCGCTGTTAATTAATTCTCCGTCCATCCAAAGCTGTGCAGTCAAACCCGTGTCTTTTAACGGGGTAGGGTAGGACTGTAACTCAACCCAGATTTTACCAATCGGGTCTTGCAGTACGGCATCGTGAATGGGTGTCAGTATCTCTACCACAGTAACCGGCAATCGTTTTTTGGGTTCTTCAAATTCGTAGGGTTGCGGCTTGGGTGGGTCGATAGGGTCAGGCGTTAACGCAAGGCCTCTGTTAACAGGCTCAGCGCCGCTGTTTTGAGGCTCGTCGTCATCGTCGTCGTCACCGTTTGCCGCCGGTGGCGGTGCGTCCGCACCTTCCAGTGTCTCTGCACCCTCAAGTGGTTGGTCGGTGAAGATAACATTGCCGTCGGCATCAACAGATTTATAAATGCCATTGGCAAAAGCACCAGAGCCAGGTAAAAACGAAAGCAGCAGGCACAGCCCCAGCACCGTATGCATCACTGAGTCAGGTGATACGTTTAATGCGCATTTGTGGCTGGAGAAAATCGATTTCGACATTGCTGTCGTTATGCATATTCCAGTCCAGCGCTGGCCGATTTTCAGGGAATTAACAAGCGGACATGAAAAAGCCCCGAAATTCGGGGCTTTTGGGTTGTTTTCGCCTGGAATATCAGGCGAAGCAGCTGGCTTGGCAGCTGTAGGGCATATCAAATTGTGCCAAGAACGATTTAAGGCTTAATTAACCAAGTCCTTCGCCAGTCGTCTTGATGATCGCTGCAGCTACCTTGTAAGGATCGGCATTCGATGCTGGACGGCGATCTTCCAGACGTCCTTTCCAACCGTCTTCAATAGTGCCTACCGGAATTCGGATAGAGGCGCCACGATCTGATACACCATAGCTGAACTGATCAATTGACTGAGTTTCGTGCGCGCCAGTCAAGCGTTGATCGTTGTCTGCACCGTAAACACTGATATGACGCGTGATGTTCTTACCGAACTCTTCACAGATCTTGTTGAACACTGTTTCATCTCCAGCTTCACGCATCGCAGTGTTTGAAAAGTTGGCGTGCATGCCCGAACCATTCCAATCTGTAGCGCCAAGAGGCTTAGGGTGTAAGTCCACTGCTACGCCATACTTCTCAGCAGTACGCTCGAGAAGATAACGAGCCAGCCAGATTTCATCACCAGCTTGCTTAGCGCCTTTTGCAAAGATCTGGTATTCCCACTGTCCAGCAGCTACCTCGGCATTGATGCCTTCCACATTCAGGCCAGCTTCGAGGCAGATATCTAGATGTTCTTCTACGATCTCACGGCCGTAGGCATTGTTGCCACCGACAGAGCAGTAGTAAGGACCCTGTGGTCTTGGGAATCCGTTTTCTGGAAAGCCCAAAGGCAAGTTGGTAGCGGTATTGATCAGGAAATATTCCTGTTCGAAGCCAAACCAGAAGTCGTCGTCATCTTCTTCGATGGTGGCGCGACCATTTGATGCATGTGGAGAACCATCAGCATTGAGTACCTCAGTCATGATCAAGAAGCTGTTCTTGCGGTCAGGATCGGGAATGATTGCAACAGGCTTGAGCAAACAATCTGAGTCGTTGCCCTCTGCTTGTTCGGTAGAGCTACCATCGAAAGACCACATCGGGCAGTCTTCCAGTTTTCCACCGAAGTCTGATCTCACCATGGTTTTGCTGCGAAGGCTTTGGGTTGGCGTGTAGCCATCCAGCCAGATGTATTCCAACTTGCTTTTCATCGAATTCCTCATAGCGCATATTACGAAGATTGCAAGTCTAAAGTATCAATAACTCTCTGTTCAAGGATTCGGACTATCTTCAGTAAATATCATAAGGCTAATGACGGATTTAGCTAGAATAAGTCTGAATTTACGCACCTAATGAGTGCGTATGATCATTAATGATGCATAAATTGGCTGGTTTTAGCTTTTTTGCTGATATTGCCTCTCGCTGGTAATACAGCCACACGCTGGGCATCTGGCTGGAATATACTGATTCATGATTCATTGGAGCCCGTGATCGGTAGCTGAAATGAGCGAATATCCCAAACTAAAATTACCCGAAAATCAACCGCTGCTGCTGGAGCAAACGGATAAGGAACTGGCGCAGAAACCCGATCCAAATTTCCGCTATGCTTACTTCAAAACGATTGCCCGTGGCGGTAAATCGCTGATTCAATCATGCAAAGATCTGCATCTCAACAGGATCATTTGTTACAAGTCATTGTTACCTGAGTTCGCCGATGATGAAGTAGAGCAAACACGCCTTTTACGTGAAGCCCGAGTATCGGCCATGTTGCAGCACCCGAACACTGTGCCAACTTACGAACTGGGCCGTAACAAAAAGGGCCACTACTATTTCACGATGAAGTTGGTGCATGGCTATACGCTGCGCGAAATATTTGATTACCGTGAGCGCTACGATTTAAGTCAGTTGGTCAATATCATTATCCGGGTAAGCTATGCGCTTGAATACGCACATTCCATGGGTGTGTTACACCGTGATATCAAACCCGAAAATGTACTGATAGGTGCGTATGGCGAAGTGTTGCTGCTTGACTGGGGTCTGGCGAAAGTGTGGGACAAAGAAGGTACGCTTGATCGGCTGGATGAGAGTGATGCACAAAACAGCGAGCAGCATATCGGTATAACGGGTTATCAGAAACTGCAAGGTACCGTGTTATACATGTCACCGGAACAAATTAAGCGGGCTCCAGATATCGACTTTCGATCTGATATTTATGGCTTAGGCGTATTGCTATACGAAGCGCTAACAGGACGTACCCCGATAACGGGCGACATGATTGATGAAGTTATACACAGTACATTAAACGATGTGCCGCCAATACCATCCGATATTGCCAGTGTGGCAGTACCGAAGCTGCTTGAGGACGTTGCGATGCAATGCCTTAGCAAGAACCCGGTAGATCGGCCGGAGTCTGCTGCTGCTTTGATTAGAGTGCTTAAGGAGTTTTAAATATTGGCTTTTGGTGTTAACCAGAACCGCTTCCTTGTGGTTCTAGCTATTTTATTGAACTACAAATCTTACGAACTATAACTTCACGAACTACGAAAACTAAATTACAAGGAATAGTACATATCAAATTCAACCGGGTGCGTAGACATACGCAAGCGAGTAACTTCTTCCATTTTCAGTTCGATATATGCGTCAATGGCGTCATCAGTGAATACACCACCGGCGGTCAAGAACGCACGATCATTGTCCAGACCTTCAAGCGCCTGATCTAATGAATGTGCAACTTTTGGAATGGTTGCTTCTTCTTCTGGAGGCAGGTCATAAAGATCTTTGTCCATAGCATCGCCAGGGTGAATCTTGTTTTGAATGCCGTCAAGGCCCGCCATCATCAGTGCTGAGAATGTGAAGTATGGGTTGCCTGTTGGGTCAGGAAAACGTACTTCGATGCGACGTGCTTTTTGGCTTGAAACCCAAGGTATACGAACCGATGCAGAACGGTTACGTGCGGAGTACGCCAACATAACCGGTGCTTCAAAACCGGGTACCAAACGCTTGTAGCTGTTTGTAGATGCATTTGAGAAAGCGTTAATGGCATGAGCGTGTTTGATAACACCGCCAATGTAGTAAAGCGCAGTTTCAGACAAGCCACCGTATTGATCGCCGGCGAACAAGTTTTCGCCACCTTTGAACAGTGATTGGTGAACGTGCATACCGCTGCCGTTATCACCAACGAGTGGCTTAGGCATGAAGGTCGCTGTACGGCCGTACAGGTGTGCGACATTGTGAACAACGTATTTTAGAATTTGAACACCGTCAGCACGTTTTACCAGTGTGTCGAATTTGGTGCCGATTTCGCACTGACCCGCAGTGGCAACTTCGTGGTGATGAACTTCAGGTTCTACACCCATTTGCTCTAGTACCAGACACATGTTGGCACGCAGATCATTTAAAGAGTCGACTGGAGGTACTGGAAAGTATCCACCCTTGACGCCAGGACGGTGACCCGTGTTGCCGCCATCCATTTTCTTGCCGGTGTTCCATACCGCTTCTTCAGAATCGAGAGCATATCCCATGCCTTTCATGTCGGTGTTCCAACGAACATCATCAAACACGAAAAATTCTGGCTCAGGGCCAAAGAATGCTTGATCGGCAATGCCGGTTTGCTGCAGGTAGGCTTCAGCGCGTTTGGCAATGGTGCGAGGGTCACGCTCGTACCCTTGCATAGTGTCAGGTTCAACAATATCGCAACGTACGTTCAGTGTTTCAACTTCAGTGAATGGGTCCATCACCGCGGTTGTGACGTCTGGCATCATGATCATGTCGGATGCATTGATGCCTTTCCAGCCTTCAATGGATGAGCCATCGAACATGTTGCCACCTTCAAAGGTGTCTTCATCGACTTGGCTTGCAGGAAGCGAGAAGTGCATTTCCTTGCCGCGCGGGTCGGTGAATCGGAAGTCTACAAATTTGACTTCGTTGTCTTTTATGGTTTTTAAAATATCGCTTGCGGACATAGTCAGCTTTCCTCGTCTTTACTTTTATTTGTATTAATAGGCTGGCGCTGAAATCGTCCGACCCTGTGCTTTCATGAGCATCCCTCGTATCATGCCGAGATCAGCTAATAATTACTTTTAAATCAATATGTTACTTAAGGCGCATTGTTTTTGAATGAACCACGATAGTGCGAAATTAGCGTAATATGCGCCTCTATGGTGCAGCGCTTAATTGGAGTTGCCAAGTTTAACTGATGTGGCGATAACGTGAAAGAACCTTGCTTTGGCAGAACGTTCATGAATAACCCCACAGTGTTGTTGAGTACCTGCATACAACCTGTTCCAGAAATAAACGCAACTGTTTGGCGACGTCCAGTAAACTTGAACAAATAAGCCAGATTAACTCGGAGAAACGCGGTGACCTCGGCACAGCAACATGATGTACAAACTTTTCAGGGGATGGTGGCCGTGCTGCAGCAGTACTGGGCAGAACAAGGCTGTATTGTGCAGCAGCCCTACGACATGGAAATGGGTGCCGGAACATTTCATAGTTCAACGTTTCTTCGTGCCATAGGGCCAGAGCCCTGGTCTGCGTGTCATACACAGGCATCGCGTCGTCCAACTGATGGGCGTTATGGCGACAACCCTAATCGGCTTCAGCACTATTATCAATTTCAAGTGGCGATGAAACCATCACCACCGGATATGCAAAATCTGTATTTGGGATCGCTTAAAGCGCTGGGTTTTGATTTGCTTGAGCACGACATACGCTTTGTTGAAGACAACTGGGAATCACCCACCTTGGGTGCTTGGGGTCTAGGTTGGGAGGTTTGGCTCAACGGCATGGAAGTCACTCAATACACCTACTTTCAACAATGTGGTGGATTAGCCTGCAAGCCGGTGCTGGGTGAATTGGCGTATGGTATCGAACGCCTCGCCATGTATATTCAAAAAGTTGAGAGTGTCTATGACTTGGCTTGGGGGCTTTCGGGCAATCGTGTTGTGACATACGGCGATGTGTTTCATCAAAACGAAGTAGAGCAATCTGCCTATAACTATGAACATGCTGATGTCGATGCCTTGTTTGCCGACTTCGATCAATGTGAAAAAGCCTGTACCAAGCTAACCGAGTTGGCTTTGCCGCTACCTGCTTACGAACAAGTACTCAAAGGCTCGCACTCTTTTAACTTGCTTGATGCTCGGCATGCTTTATCGGTTACTGAGCGACAGCGATACATATTAAGAGTCAGGACCATGGCACGACAGGTGGCGCAATGTTATTACGATCGACGCGAAGCCTTGGGATTTCCGCTGCTAAAAGATGAGTCAGCCGATTTGGAGCCAGCCAATGGCTGATTTAATAATAGAAATAGGCTGCGAAGACTTACCCGCCGGTTCGGTTCAGCCTTTAGCCGAGCATCTTGGTAAAGCATTGCACGAGGTGCTCAGTAAAGCCGAGCTGTGCTCCGCACCACCAAGCGTGTTTGCAACGCCGCGTCGTATTGCTGCCTTGTGGCGTGACGTGGGTGAGCAACAGCCGGATACCCAGGTAGAACGAAAAGGCCCGGCTGTGGCTGCCGCCTATGTCGACGGTGAACCTTCCAAGGCCTTGGCGGGATTTTTAAAATCGGCCAACGCGACTGTCGATGACATATCAACCATCGACACCCCCAAAGGCGAGTGGATTGTTTTAAAGCAAACGCAGGTTGGTAAGTCGTTGCAGGTGGTGGTTAGCGATGCCATGCCTAATGTCATTAAAACCATGCCCATGCCAAAGCGCATGCGCTGGTCAGACTTACAGCATGAGTTTTTGCGACCGGTTGTTTGGTTATGTGCTTTGCATGGCTCTAACGTTTTACCGCTGCAAGTATTAGGGCTTTCATCAAGCAACACAACACTGGGGCATCGGTTTCATTCACCCGATGCCATTACATTGGATAATGCATCAAGCTATAGCGATGTGCTTAAAAAGCATTATGTTGTTGCAGACTTTAATGCGCGTCGGCAGTTGATTGATGATCAGGTGAAAGCAAAAGCGGCCAGCCTAGGCGGTACTGCTGTCAGTGATGCGGCTTTGCTTGACGAAGTCACGGCACTAGTAGAGTGGCCGGTTAGTGTTGCTGGTCAGTTTGAATCAAGCTATCTTGAAATTCCAAAAGAGGCGTTGATTCAAACCATGCAAGAAAATCAGCGTTACTTTGCTTTGTTGGATAGCAAAGGTGATTTAATGCCCTCTTTTATAACGGTGGCAAACATTGAATCCAGCTCAGAGCAAACCGTTATTGACGGTAACGAACGCGTTATCCGGCCACGCTTTGCTGACACCATGTTTTTCTGGGAGCAAGATAAAAAGCTCAAGCTGGCCGATCACCAAAGCAGTTTGTCATCACTGTTGTTTCAGGAGAAGCTGGGCTCGGTTGGTGACAAAGTTGAACGTATGCAAACCGTTAGCGCCTGGTTGGCAAAACAACTGAGTGAATCAGAAGCCGACTGTGTGCTGGCGGCAAGTCTGTGCAAGTGCGATCTGAATACGGAAATCGTTAAAGAGCTGGCTAAAATGCAAGGCATTGCCGGTCGTTACTATGCGGCGCGCGATGGCCACAGCGAAGCGGTATCGGCTGCCATGGAAGAGCATTACTACCCAAAGCAAGCTGGCGGCACCTTACCAGAACACGCAGTAGCCCAAATTGTGTCCTTGGCTGACAAAGTCGATACGCTGGTGGGTATTTACGGTTTGGGCATGAAGCCAACCGGCGCAAAAGATCCCTTTGGTTTGCGTCGCAGTGCCTTAGGCGTGGTCAGAATTCTGGTTGAAAAGCAGCTTGATATTAATTTGAGTGATGTGGTGGCTGAATCGGTTAAAACGTATGGCTCTCGATTGCCTGTCGACTTTAATCAGCAAACCTTACTTGACTATATAACTGAAAGACTCAAAGGTTATGCGCAAGAACAAGGCTACTCAACCGATGCCGTAGACGCGGTGCTGGCAAAGTCTTTATCGAACCCGCTGGATATTATGGCGCGGCTAAAAGCCATTGATCAATTCCGTTCAACAGATGCAGCAAGTTCTTTGGCGGCAGCAGCCAAGCGTTCGGGCAACATCCTTAAAAAGGCTGAGCTGTCCGGTAGCCTGGCGGTTGACGCTAACCTGTTGATAGAGCCAGCGGAAAAAGCCTTGTTTGAAGCAATGGCCAATATTGCGCCCTCAATTGAAAGTGATATGGCAAAGCGCGATTATCAAAAAGCCATGACGTCAACGGCGAGTCTGCGCGAATCGGTTGATGCGTTTTTTGATAACGTCATGGTTAATACCGATGACACTGCCACACGTAACAACCGGCTTGCTTTGCTCAGCCAACTTAATGAGCTTTGTTCGTGCACAGCGCAGTTGTCTCGTCTGCAATCCAGTAGTTGAGGAGAGTTGATTGAAGCTCATAGTGCTTGATCGAGATGGTGTGATTAATCATGATGTTGACGGCCCGATTGTGTCACCCATTGCCTGGGAGCCAATTGAAGGCAGCCTGGATGCCATAGCGCGACTCACTCACTCTGGGTATCAAGTGGCTGTCGCAACGAATCAATCGGGTCTGGCTCGCGGTGTTTTAACAATACATGATTTACATGCCATTCATCAAAAAATGCACGAGCAAGTAACACAGGCTGGCGGACGTATCGACACCGTTGTCTTTTGCCCGCACAGCGATAGCGACGAATGTGATTGTCGCAAACCGGCTCCGGGTATGCTGTACACATTAAGTGAGCGACTTAATATCGATTTAACCAAAGTGTCAGTGGTGGGTGATTCCTTAAAAGACATTCAGGCTGCGATGGCAGCTGCAGCCAAACCTGTGCTGGTTAAGACGGGTAAAGGTGAACGAACGCTTGAGTCCAACAAAGGGCTGGAACACATTCCGGCTTACGATGACCTGGCGCATTTTGTTGATAAATTACTGGCGCCCGAAGATGAAGACTGAGCACAACCGATTGTTATTGGTGCTGCGCAGCACCTTGTTTTGGTTATGGTCAATTGCCAATACATTGTTAATGGCTATTCCAGTACTGGGTACCCGCATTTTTTCGTTTGAACTGTCTGCCCGGCTCAGTGTGGTGTGGTTAAAAATTAATTTGTTTGGGTTGCGGCATTTTTGCGGTATCACCTGGCGCGTTGAGGGTGCAGAAAACATTCCCGACTACCCGTGTTTGGTTATGGCGAAACATCAGTCAACCTGGGAAACCTATTTCATACCCACCATGCTAACCCGCATTGTGTATGTGGCAAAAAAATCGCTGGCCTACATCCCCATTTTTGGCTGGGCCATTGCGGCACTTAAATTTATCTTGATTGATCGCTCATCGGGTCGGTCTGCCATTTCGCAAATGATAGAACAGTCTGAACAGCGTTTCGCCGAAGGTATTAGTGTGATCATTTTTCCTGAAGGTACACGTGTGCCTGTTGGTGCTGAACCGCAATACCGGATTGGTGGTGGCATGATTGCCGAAAAGCTTGGCTGCGATGTATTGCCCGTAGCATTAAATGCCGGCGAGTTTTGGCCTCGTCATGCATACATTAAGTGGCCAGGTGAGATAACCGTGATTTTTGGCCCCATTATAAAAACCGAAGGCAAGGTTGCCGATCAGATCATGGCTGAAACGCAAGACTGGATTGAGTCTCGCATGGCCGAGATTACCGTGACTGATCGGTTTCCTTATTAAGTCGCTATTGCTGTGATTGCATTTCAGGCTTACACACACCGCCCTGATAATCGCCAACTCGTCGAATAATCTCGTTATCACTGGGTTCATGACGTGTGCCGGTGATGATGCTGTTCATGATGCGTTCCATCAAGTTGTTTAAATGGGTGACCACATAACAATCTACCGTTGGTTCGGCGTGCGGATTACCAAATCCAGAATCGTCGGTTAAAAACGCGTATCGGCTGTTGGTTAACGCGGCCATGCTGCGCATTAAGTATTCGGCGTGTTCACCAACTCCGCTGGCTGCAATAGGCACAATATGAATGTTCTTGCTGCGCGCCTGGCTTGCCGCGTTCCATGTGTCGCGCATCTTGTTATCGTGTGGTGGTGCGTCGGCAACCAGAAACAATATGCGCGTGCTGTCTTCTCGCCAGTTTGCATCAACAGCTTGATGCAGCGCCTGATCCATGGCTTCCGGGTAGTCGCCACCGCCATCATAGCTTTCGGCTCTTAAGGTTTGCTGCATGGTATTCACATCGTTGGTAAAGCCATGTGCACGAACCACGTATTCATCGCCTATGTCTCGGTAAAACGTTAAACCAAGGTTAAGTGAACCTGCATCGTAGGGAAGTGATTCGATGGTGGCGCTGAGTTCGGTTTGCAAATAGGCAAGCTCATCACCCATGCTGCCCGTGGTATCTATAACAAACATGATATCCAGCGGTTGGGGTATTGCTTGTTCTTGGTCAGCAGTGTCCGGGTAGGCCGGCATCACGATGTTGATACCAGCAGCAGACATCGCTTGATCAAGGTTAATGGTTGCCACCACTTCAGCACCGTAAACACCGGTTGCCTGAACCGTAAATTCTGATGGTAAAGCATCGATATCGCGATACAGGTAGGTTTTACCTGAGGGCGGAGTTATCAAAGACAAAAACGTGATGCCGGCATTCGACAACACCAACTTAGCGCCACCGTAGCTGTCTCCGTCTGCGCTGGTCACAGTTATAGGAATACGGTTGGCTAAATCCAGGTAGGGCACATCAAGCACGCCACCGTTGTTTTGCAAAAAGTCCGATGCGTAGCGCTGATATAAATGTGGGTTTAATTGGTCGTCATAGTCGGCGGCAGTTAAGGTGCCGGCTCTGAATTGTTCATCAGATGTTCCACCGGATGTATCGCCCGGCGGCACTGATGTGCCCACCATGTCGCCATCGGCTACAGAGGATTCGCCGGTTGTACCGCCAGTCCCACTGCCATCGGTCGCCGACCCACTGGTTGCTGTTCCCCCAGTGTCGCCACCCGTGTCGCCACCCGTGTCGCCGCCAGTAGCACCATCATCTGCACTGTCCGAAACACTCGAAACAACATCGGTATTGGTGCTGAGGTTTGGGTCGTAAGTAACGTCGGGTAACGCCTCAAGCTCGGGTCTTTGAGCTGGGTCGAGTGAAATCCCCGCGGTCACCTGATGGTTGATCGGGTCGTCCACTGGGCCAGTGTTGTTTGATTCTGGGTTATTTTCGCTGCAAGCGGCCAGGGCGAGCAAGCAACAGGCGGCTGCGGTGGCGGTGAATTTCATTGTTCTCTCCTTTTGGTATATTTGGGAATAATAGCCCAAATATAAAGGAGAGGCAAATAGTGGGTGGAGATAATGTGGGGTAATTCTCACTCAGTTAGGTTAGAGCCCAAACAATCGCCGCGCATTAGCCGTAGTGGCCTCGGCAATCGTGTCTGGATCTTCAGGGCGAAGCTCGCTAACCACCTGCCAGATATCAACCAGGTACGCCGTTTCGTTGCGCTGGCCCTGGTGGCTGATGGGCGCCTGATCGGGCGCGTCAGTTTCCAGTAATAATGAATCCAAAGGCAGTTGCGATACCATGGCGCGCAGCTTTTTGGCTCGAGGGTAGGTCACCGCGCCGCCAAAGCTCAGCATGTAACCCAAATCGATAAGCCTGCTGGCTTGTTGGATTGACCCGTTAAAGCTGTGCACCATGCCGCAATAATGCCCCGAAGCGCGAATCATTCGAATCACATCTTCCACGGCTTTTACTGCGTGAATAACCGTTGGCAAGTTAAATTCTCTTGCCAGTGCCAATTGAGCAGAAAATAAATGTTGTTGCTGAGCTTTGTCGGCACCTGCCATGGCGTAATCCAGACCGCATTCGCCAACCCCTACGGCCCTTTCACGGCCAAGCCACAAAGCAAGGTCGCGCAAATGCTCGTCGGTGTGTTCCACGTAAAAACACGGGTGTAATCCGTAGCAGGCGTACACATCTTCATAGTTGTCGCACAGCACTTTTAAACGTGGCCAGTGTTGCGCACTGACGGCTGGCACAATCTGCGCGGCAATACGGTTAGTGCGTGCTGAATTAATGACTTCCTGCCGATCGGGTCGAAGCCGGTCATCGTCAAGGTGGACGTGGCTATCGACCAGAATAGGTGAACTATTTAAAGACATACAACGATTGAAGGTTTAATCCAGAGTCAGGATCATGAGAGAATGTAGCATAGGCGTTGGGCCGGGCGAACCTGTCGGTCCAGAGTGTAATAAAAGGTAGGAGCCAAACATGCGCTGGAAAAACATACGAAAAAGTCGAAACGTTGAAGACCGTCGCGGGCAACGCGCTGGAAGACGTTTTGGCACGGGCCGCCCCGCTGGTGGTGGCATGAAAGTCGGTGGTGGCGCTGGCATCATTTTATTACTGATTGGATTGTTTTTTGGTAAAGACCTCATCGGGCCTTTAAGCAGTGGCGGTGCGGGGATTGGTGCAGGCACGCAAGGTCCAACGTTAACTCAAGGCACTGGCACAACGGTACGTTCCAATGATGAGGCGGCTGATTTTATCGCCAGCATTCTTGGCACTACCGAAACAGTCTGGGGCGAACTATTCGCACAAGCAGGTCAACAATACCAACCGCCCAAACTGGTTTTGTTTGAAGACGGTGTAAATTCGGCGTGCGGTTTTACATCCTCAGCCGCCGGTCCGTTTTATTGTCCGGGTGATTACAAAGTCTATATTGATTTGTCTTTTTTCCGTGAGCTGCAAAAGATGGGTGCTGGGGGAGATTTCGCACAGGCTTATGTACTGGCTCACGAAGTTGGTCATCACGTGCAAAATCTGTTGGGCGTATCCATGGCGGTACAACGACGGCAACGTGCACTTCCCAAAGTACAGGCAAATCGTCTTTCGGTACTCACCGAGCTACAGGCCGATTGCTATGCAGGCGTCTGGGCACATCACGCACACAATAGATATCAGCTGCTGGAACCAGGTGACCTGGAAGAGGGCATGAACGCGGCGGCTAAAATCGGTGACGATGCGTTAATGCGCAGCGCTGGCAGACGGGCGCACCCTGATGCATTCACACACGGCACATCGCAGCAGCGTCAAACCTGGTTATATCGAGGCCTAGAGAATGGTGATCATCAAGTGTGTGACACGTTTAGGGATGTCTCATAATCTTTTTTCCCTGGTGTCACTCGCCTTAATGTGTTGATAACCGATTAGCTGTTATGCGTTTAAGCAAGCAAGCGTTTCTTGATAGTCCCAGTAAACGGGTCACCTTATTGGGTATGTCTGGTGTGGGCAAAACCCGCCTGGCGAATATCTTGCGCGGTGAAAACTGGTTTCATTATTCGGTGGACTACCGCATTGGCACTCGCTACGTTGGCGAGGCCATTCTGGATAATATTAAATTACAGGCCATGCAGGTACCGTTTCTGCGTGAGCTGTTGTTAACCGATTCCATTTACATCGCCAACAACATTACCTTTGATAATTTAAAACCGTTGTCCACGTTTTTAGCCAAATTGGGTAACCCCGATAAGCAAGGTCTGACTTTGGCCGAGTTCAAACGTCGTCAGGCATTGCACCTTGACGCCGAAGTGCGCGCCATGCGCGATGTACCCAGCTTTATCGAAAAAGCCAATACAGTTTACGGCTACGATAATTTTCTAAACGATGTCAGCGGCAGCTTTTGCGAAATTGATGACAAGAAAATCATCGAAGAGGTGGCCGACAATACGGTCATGATTTACATCGAAGCCGATGCCCAAGATGAAAAAATGCTCATAGAGCGAGCTCAACGAGAGCCCAAGCCCTTGTATTACCGAGAAGCGTTTCTTGATGAACACCTTGAGCTCTACATGCAGGAAACGGGCGTGGAGTTTGTGGCGCAAATTGAGCCAGATGATTTTGTCCGTTGGGTTTTTCCAAAGCTTTTCCGGTCGCGAGTGCCTCGGTATCAAGCGATAGCACAAACATACGGTTATACCGTTGCCGCGCGTGATGCGTTTTCGGTGACCAACGCTGATGAGTTCCTTGAGCTGATTGCCAGTGCTTTGGACACGCAGCACACCAAGTCGTAAAAACCTAAACGAGTATTGCAGTCTCATGCCTTTGGTCCAAGCCAATAATCTGCCAACGTACGATCGTTTGCGCCAGGAAGGGCACAACGTACTAACCCAGGAACGTTCAAAACAGCAGGACATTCGCCCGCTGCATGTGGGGCTGCTTAACATGATGCCCGATGCTGCACTGGCGGCAACCGAGCGGCAATTTTTCAGGCTGGTGGGCTCGAGTAACCCGATATCCCAATTTCATATGCACCCGTTTACGATTGATAGTTTGCCTCGGGGTGATGCAGCGTCGGAGCACGTTTCACGATACTACGAATCATTCTCAGATATACAAGAGCACGGTCTGGATGCGTTGATCATCACTGGTGCTAATGTCACCGAAGCTGATTTGTCCAAAGAAGTATTCTGGGATTCATTGATGGAAGTTGTTGAGTGGGCACAAGACAACGTTACCTCCACCTTGTGTTCTTGCCTGGCCAGTCACGCTTTGTTTCTGGGTCAGTATGGCATTGAGAGGCAACCATTAACGCAAAAGTGTTGGGGTGTGTTTGAACACGAAATGACGATTCGCTCTCACCCGATGGTTAGCGATGTTAATACGCATATTGTTGTACCGCATTCCCGTTTTAATGATGTCAGTGCGCAAAGCCTTAATGACAAAGGCATCCATGTTTTGGCACAGGGCGACGAGCCCGGTGTGCAATTGGCCGTGAGTCCTGATGGTTTTCGCACTGTTTTTTTTCAGGGACATCCTGAGTACGACCGAATCAGCCTAATGAAAGAATACAAAAGAGAGGTTGGCCTGTTTGTCAGTGGCGATCTTGATGCGTATCCGCCCATGCCCAAGCATTACTTTGATGACTTTGTCACGGTGCTATTGGTGGAATACCGCGAAAGCGTGTTGGCAGCCATGCGAGCCAAAAATAGCATTCCTGATTTTCCAGAAAGCCTGCTATTACCGCATTTGCGCAACACATGGCATGACAGTGGAGAAGCCGTGGTAGGTAACTGGCTAGGACTGGTGTACCAGATTACTAGTCCCGAAAGGCACTTGCCATTTATGGACGGGGTAAATCCTGACGACCCGCTAGGTTGGCTTGAAAATACTGGGTGACTTTAACTGCAGAAATTAGAAGCATGTTCGAGTGCTGATATCTGAATACGCGTTACAATACGCCCGGCATAGTCATTGCCGATAAGGAGAATCATCATGAAAAAGCAAATCGAACAACTTTCCTTTTGAGCCGACGAGCAAACGTCGCAAAGGCTACCCTTCCGAAACCAAAGTAAAGCGTGGCGTGCGAAAAGTTGGTACGGATAAGTACCTAACCGAAAAATTAGGTCGTAACGATCCTTGCCCGTGTGGGTCGGGTCGTAGATTTCAAACGGTGTTGTCT
>CALHOI010000034.1 GCA_938035525.1 uncultured Granulosicoccaceae bacterium | reverse complement strand
GGAGGCTTCTGTCATGGATTCGAGCAAAGGCCGGTTCGCCCCGTTACCCATAACAGCAGTAAATAAGCGCACATCGTATTTTTTCATCAGCTCAAGAAAAATTTTCTTTTCGCGTACGCCCACATTAGCTTCTCCATCGGTCACCAGTAAAATTGCACTGGTTCGATCTTTATCCAGCGCATTTAATCCGGTTTCAGTACCTGAGTACAGGTTTGTTCCACCACTGGCCTGTGTGCTGGCAAGTTGCCGGCTCCAGTAACGCACGGCTTCATCGTTTATCCCTACCCAGCCGTTTGTCAGCTCAGATGCCGAATCATTGAACCGGACAATACGAAAACGATCGGTAGGCTTTAGATTCCCCAACGCTCTTTGCACAGCATCAACCAGCGTGTGGTACTTGCCCCGCATCGAACCAGACATATCAAGTACAAATACCCAGTCTCGCCCTTCGCTTATTGTTGCCAGGTCATCACCAGGCGTTAAAGTCAACATAAACGTGCCTTGTTTTGACCCCGCTGTTTTATGCGTCACAAGATCAACTGCTGCAGGCACATTTGTATCAAGACGCCAGTACACGACAATATCTTTGTCCAGAGTGGCGACATGCCCCGTTTGATTACTCAAATGATTGATTTCGTCTCTGTTTAAGCCCTCGCCAGCTAACAGCGTGGCCGACTCATCAGCATCGATCACATTTGTTTCACTGCTACTTGTCGCTGTGCCAATGAGATTGCTCATGGACACTTGCCATTCCTCATCATTGAGTTGGGTTACTGAAGCGTGTGGATGTGCCGGCACGCGCGCACCGGTGACCGGATACGACGATCGCAAATCCAGATTGAAAGAAAATTTTTCCTGTACAGATGTATCACTTGTCCAAAACGAACCAGCAGCGTCGTCAGTACCACCATCCTCAAGTGGATAAACATATCGTCCGATGCCGGTGTCCACATTGACCGACTGCATGTAAACCAGACGGACCCGCGTATCCTGACCGGCACGCACCGGTGACACTTTTATTTCAAAGTTATAGTGTTTGTTTTTCTCGGCAATGCCTGCATCACGACCCGCCGCTTTCTCTTCCTGATACACGCGTGTGGCCTGTTGCTTTTCAAACACTTCACCAATAACCGGCTGCCCATCTATCCAGACTGTAAATTCTGAAACGGCCGCTTTTTCCGGTACAGGGAAATGATAAATCGCTTCCAGATCCTGACCGTCACGATTACTGAAAACTTGATCCACCTGGGTGATGGCGTAACCGTCTTCGATGATCACACTGACATCGTGCGAGCGTATTGTTAGTGCAGAGTGATTGTCTCCTACCGGTGTCATGAGTCCTGCAGCCTTAGCCGCAGGTGTGGCGCTAAGTAGAGAGGCACCCAGCAGTAGCGCTGCCAAGCTGTATCCTGATAATTGCTTCATCTTGTCTTTCCTGTGGTTCGTTCAATGAGAGACAACAGGCTCAGGCATGGCACTATTAAAATAAACCAAAATAAATTTAATCCATTCTTTCAGAGCCTAAAGACTTAATATTCAGCACTAATCTGAGCAATTCCTAATAGTTTTGAAGCCAGTTGCAGGCTTGCCACCACAGTTAAAATACGGCAGTCTATACGCAGCATTTTCAAAATATAGACAATCGCGTAAATTATGCAGGAATCTGCAATTGGACTCGCCTTTGGGTTGATCCTCAGGGGTGACGCCAACCTACTTGAAATAATGGGTTTATCGCTGCGGGTCAGTCTGAGCGCCGTTTGCCTGTCTTTGGTGCTGGGTTTATCAGCTGGAGCTGCGCTGGCCACCACAGAATTTCGCGGTCGCGCATTGGCAACCATTGCGGTCAATGCGCTGATGAGCATGCCACCGGTCGTAGTTGGGTTGTTGGTTTATCTCGCTTTGTCTCGATCGGGTCCGCTTGGCTGGCTAGGGCTTCTATACACGCCAACGGCCATGATCATCGCGCAGACAATATTAATCACGCCGTTAATTGCAGCACTTTCTCGTCAAGTCATTGAAGATCTCTACATTGAGTACAAAGATCAATTTCTGTCTTTGCAATTAAGCACTGCGCAACAAATAAAGGCACTACTGTGGGACGCAAGGTATTCCTTATTAACGGTCGCACTGGCCGGACTTGGACGATCTTTATCAGAAGTGGGTGCGGTTATCATAGTCGGTGGCAACATCGAACACTTAACGCGCGTTATGACAACAGCCATCGCGCTGGAAACATCAAAAGGTGATTTAGGTCTGGCACTGGCGCTGGGGATATTGCTGCTTGGCTTGGCTTTACTTGTTAACGCAATACTGTCGGGACTTAATTTAACTGCAAAGCGGCAGGCCTATGCCTGAGCATTCACAACAACTGACCTTAAACGATGTCTCCTTTGAAGTTGGTGGCAAACCACTGGTGCATCGAGTTAACTTATCACTAAGCAGCAATGGTGCAACGGCAATAATGGGTTTTAACGGCGCCGGAAAAAGCCTGTTGCTAAAGCTCATGCACGGCATTGTCCAGCCCAGTGCTGGCACGGTTTTATGGGGCGGACAGACCAGCACGGCTGAACACAAACTTGCTCAGGCGATGGTGTTTCAAAAGCCCGTGCTGTTGCGTCGTTCCGTCAAAGCCAACATGGACTTCGTGCTAAAACAAAGGCGCAGACCCGATACGACCCTGCGACAGCATTTACTTGAGCAGGTGGATTTACTTCCAAAACTCAGACAACCAGCGCGACTTTTATCAGGTGGCGAGCAACAACGTCTCGCTTTAGCACGCGCTTTGGCATGCAAACCAGCCGTGTTGTTTCTTGACGAAGCAACTGCCAGCCTCGATCCTGCATCTACGGCCATTATTGAGCGCATTGTTGCCAAAGAAGCCCAGAACGGTACAAAGGTCATTTTCATTACACACGATGCTGCGCAAGCCGCACGCCTGGCGCAGGACATTGTATTTATGGATGCTGGAAAAGTGGCTGAGTACAGTAATGCGAATACCTTTTTCACACAGCCGACTTCTGCTGCTGCACAGGCGTATTTAAGTGGTCAGCTTTATGTTGAACACAATGATGTTGGGCGCAGTGAGATTAAACCCAGCGATATCGGACAAAACCAAATAACACACAGCGCACCAATGGATACGCTTGGAGAAAACTAAAAAATGTATCGCAACCTAAAAGTAAATTCGGCATGGTTCGCCTTGGGGCTCCTACTGTTAAGCTCAGGGCTTCAGGCAGATAAAAACCATCTACTGGTCCAGTCAACCACATCGACGGCCAACTCCGGCTTATACGATTATCTCATTCCCTTATTTGAAGATAGCAACAACATAAAGGTAAACGTGGTTGCCGTTGGCACCGGGCAAGCGATAAGAAACGCACGCAATTGTGATGCAGACGTGTTACTCGTGCATGCAAAATTGGCTGAAGAACAATTTGTTGATGATGGTTTTGGGCTTGAAAGATTCAATTTAATGTATAACGATTTTGTTGTTGTCGGTCCAAAAAATGACCCAGCAAAAATCAGTGAAACCAACACACTGATCGATATGATGAAAAATATTGTTGATGCTAAAGCGCTGTTCGCATCTCGTGGTGATAACTCTGGCACGCATAAAAAAGAAATCGCGCTTTGGAAGCACGCTCAAATTGATGTACAAAGCAATAGCAGGCAGTGGTATCGATCAACAGGTTCAGGCATGGGTGCCACAATTAACACCGCTATTGGCCTCGGCGCTTATACGCTTACCGACCGAGCTTCCTGGATAAGCTTTAAAAACAAACAGGACTACATCGTTTTGTATGAGGATGATCCTTTGTTATTTAATCAATACGGCGTTATTCTTGTCAACCCGGCCAAATGCCCATCTGTTAATGCAAAAGCCGGACAACAATTTATAGACTGGCTTTTATCTGCAGAAACACAACAAATTATTGCCCAATTTACCGTCAATAATACGCAACTGTTTTATCCCAATGCACAGTAACTGTCTTGGGCCGCCGCTTCAATCCGGGTACCACGACCTCAAGTTAGCCCATTTCAGCTGAACTATTGAATATAACCCGGCCTATATTGCTTGCATCATACCCGACCAAACCGCTCGCATGCTGCTTGAACTTGTCCGTTGTGCAAAACCGCATTAAGCGCTGAATTGGTTCCTCAAAATATTGGGCACGATCAAGCAGTAAATCAAAACGTTCTTCAATGATGGGTACAAAATGAAGATTGTAACTGGCCGCAACACACGCTAACCCAAACCCGGCATCCGCAAGACCACTGCTCACGGCGGCAGCGAGATCACTTTCAGTGCGAGCCACATGGGTGTATTGCATTGAGTCTTTGTTGATTTTGCGCTGAACCAGGAGCTGTTCAAAAAGCACTTGCGCACCAGCTTCCGCCTGACGTGCAACAAACCTGACATTGACGACATCATCAACAGAAACCACCTGATCAACGCAGTGCTTCGCGACTATCAACCCACGCTGCCGCACGGCCCACTCCAGCAACACTACCGGATGCTGAGCAGCCTGTTGTTTCACGGCACATTCGTTCCAGGTTTGTGTTTTTTCATCATGTATGTGCAAGCCAACGGCAACGCCTTCGCGCGCAAGAAAACGACGCAAGCCATCCTGACTACCATCAAAAAGCATAGCCAAACCCGACCTTGATTCACGCAAGGCCCATTCAAGCAAGGGATCGTGACTGCCAAGAAATACTGCAGGTCGTGCGGTTAACGGTTGTACAACGTGTTCGGCATGGTTTGCCAGCCATGCATCAATTTGATCTCTGGGAAACAGTAATTTGCCGATGGCCTTGTTGCACGGCAAGACACCAGAGGAGGCAAGGTCATAAACTTTGCGCTCTTTTATTCTAAGTAGTTCAGCTACTTCGTTGGTGGTTAAGTATTCAGACACAATAATCGGTGCTCGATACCCGGCAATCGTCTAGCCGATGACACCGACAGTATAACGTGCGCGCTAATGCGTACCTGTGAGCCGGTTAACCGTGCACTAAAAAATGCCCAAGAATTTTTTACGTGGCGCTGGTGCCGGCGCTGCCAGCAATGATTGCGCTATTTCCACTTGCCGAGCCCAGAAGCGATCTTTTTCATCCAGACGCCTGGCTTGGTCAGCGATAAGCGCCCGTTGATCTGATAATTGTTTTGCCATCTGACGGTTGGTCTGTTCAAGTAGTTCTTTATTCCACTCAAGCTCCCGGATGAGTAAACTGACGGTTCCGGAATCTGTGTCCGTGTTAGCCGTCGCTTGCGATTGATCAAACGCAGGTTCACCCACGTCAAGTGTTTCTGAAGTGCCCATCACTCGAGTGTTATCAGCCCCGTCACCATTAAAATATGACGCAGCACCAGCGTCTTGCAGCGGTTTTTTCACGGCGCGTATTTTCAGCCCTGCTAGCGGCTTCAATTCCGGGTAGACGCGAATTAATTCGGTGACATCAACACCATTGGGCGTGCATCTGAGCACACCACGATCAATCAGGCTGTTAATGGTATGCGAGTCCACGCCGGCGATACACGCGGCATCTGAAACACTAAGAATAGTCACGCAATGACACTCCCTATCGCAAACTGAGCTCAAAAAGAGAACTGGGTTTGACAGTAGATATGCTAAAAAAATATCGTTTCTTACTGAAGAATAGTTTGCATTGACCAGTAGTCCAGCTCGCATACTGCTCACGGGCACCAGACACCAACAAACATTGCAAGATCATTATGCAGTGCGCTCCAAATATTATGTTAAATTCGACTCGTACTGGCCAACGGCGAACTTTTGACTCGGCACAAATTGATCAGCTCTACCAATCGACAAGTACGATGGAATTAGCAATAACGTGTGATCTGGGACAGCCTTGACCGCTTACTTCAACTCACTTAAAACACAAGGAAGCAGTATCGATGTTCGCAGCGCTGAATTGCCAACGAGGAATGGCAAAAAATACGACAAACCGGTTTTTACTGGCAACTATTGCCTACCTGGCATCCATGACGTTCCTGTTGCTTGTACCCATGCCATCCTCTGGCAACGAGCCAGCCAACCTGAAAGTGCGGATAAAGGATGCAGATAATGCGGTACTACACCGATTCTCTACCCGACAATTTCTCCAGGTTCCGGCTGGATTCGTCAAAATACAAGTACTTTCTGATGTCCCTGTTTTTCGAATGCGACTTTCAGCACTGAATGCTGATTGTCCAATTGACCAACTGCCTGATATGACACGGCGCTCAGGGGAATTTCGTCTTGGCGTGTTCAAGCTCGACTTGACGAATGTAGAGTGTGATTTTCTGATTGAAGCCTGGCATGCCGATTACCAGTGGGCTGGAGAAATGCGCCTTAGCATTGCTTTTGATGATGTGCCACCCGAGGATACAAACGCAACAAATTACCCCATCACTCAAGGCACAGCACGCAGCGCTGAAATGGACACCAGCAGTCCGATAGTCGCAGAACCCTCACACGGTGTGCGTGTTTACTGTGGGGTTTCACATTTCTCCTATGACGATCCTGTCGTACACCCCGCTAAACCGGGCGCAGCTCACTTACACATGTTCTGGGGTAATACTGCTTCGGATGCATTTTCTACAGTCGACACTTTATTCAGTGACGGACTGTCAAGTTGCGAAGGCGGCATTAACAACAATTCATCCTATTGGATGCCAGCGCTGTTCGACGAACAGGACCAGGCGGTGCTCCCTGAATCTGTTATTTCCTACTATAAAAGCTTCGCTGTGACATCTGGCTTTGACCGTTACGCCATCAACCCGATTCCAAATGGTTTGCAAATGCTGGCAAATCAATCGGTTAAAAATAGCGGTGCCTGGAATTTCACTATCGACCCAGATTTTGTCAACGGACAAAAATTTCTCAGCGTGCGCATTCTGTTTCCAAATTGTTTAAGCGTGAATGGCAGTGATAAACCGGTGTTGAAGAGCGCCAATAATATCTCTCACCTTGCTTATGCTGACGGCTCCGGGACCACCAGCGGGGATTGCCCAGCATCGCATCCGTATCGTATGCCTCAGTTGTCTTACAACGTTCAATACAATGTGCCATACGATAGTAAATGGTATCTGTCGTCAGATAAGAGTGCTGCAACTCAGGGAGACAGCCTGCATGCGGATTACATCGCTGCTTGGGACGACACTACCATGAATAAAATCGTGCAATGCAATCGCGAAATGAGACAAGAGTGTGAGTTTGTCAGTAATGAAAATGGCCAACTGCTCTATCGCAACCAGTTGGCTGAACGATTCCAGTCAGCCGATGGTGACATCATTTATTCCGACAGCACGACACTTGCGCCTGGTGTTGATCGCACCCCATTTGGCGACACCTTGAAAAAGCACAGCATGTAGAGCGGTTGTTTTTTGATCTTCGGCGGTATGACTTCACCGCCGAAGACCCCAACGGGGCATACCTCAGCATCACAACATGACTATCAATGACAACAGGCCTGAAAAACACGCCTGCGAAGCATGGGCTTAGCGTAAAACACTAAAAAGATTGCTGTATTGATCGGTCCAAGTAAATCCAGTTATAGCTAACTCTTCAATATTTTCTTTGGATAAATCGAAGCTTGCCATAAATTCTTTATCGTTTGACATTAGAACCCAATGTGATGCTACACCTAGTTCGCTCTGAGATTCTGTGTTATCGATATAAACAGCCTCATATCCAGAATCGGACGCTAATGAACTCACCACATTTACCAGATCAAGGTGCCGGTTTGAAACATGGACAGCCAAGACCCCGTTTGGACGCAATTGCCGAGTATATATGTCGAACGCCTCCATCGTTAAAAGGTGCACCGGAATTGAATCACTGCTAAAGGCGTCTATTGCCAGAACATCATATTGTTTGTCCATTCCGTTAGCAATTTGCGATTCAAGTAATTGTCGCCCATCACCTAAGTACACGTTTGATTCAACTCCATGCTCGTTAAGCATCTCAAGGTTAGCAAACCAGTCACGTTCCACTGCCAGTATATTTGGGTCGATCTCGTAGAACGATATGGATTTACACTGCGTGCACAAGGCACTGATCGTCGCGACACCCATGCCCACTACACCGACGTCAAGACCCGTTTGGTCGGCCTGGGGGTGATTCGAGATGGCCATACCCACACCACTGTTATGTGTGTAGTATGCGGTCGGTAAAAACAGTGGTGTTTCATTGTCAAAATACAATCGTCCGTGCTGAGTGGAACCATGCGACAAGGTTAAGTACCGATCTGCTCCATTGGTATTCTTTTCTGTAAGCCGTGTATCGCTTACCTTTAGCACGCCATAGAAACCTCTTACCTGGTAGACCACGTCTGACCTCAAACTTTTAGCGACAGTAAATAGTAAAAACGAATAAACCACCGCGCATAAAACCCAAGAGACTTGCACGGCAGTATTAAGGCGGTTTTTTCTGAAATAACTAATTGGAAAGACACACAGTGTTGCAACTATCAACAGCGCGACCCAGCTTAAATGCAGTTCAAAATAATCATTGAACAGCAGCGGTGCAATGAGCGCCACGAATATCCCGCCAATGGCCCCACCAAATGAAATGAATAAATAATAACGTGTCAGTAACAGAGCGTTAGGGCGTAATCTGTACAACTCCCCATGGCATACCATACATCCAACGAACATGATAATTAAATAAGAACCTATCTGAAAGTATATTGAAAGCTTGAGTTCAATTTGTAACATCAGCAGGCCTAAAAGGCAGGCTGCCAACAACAAGGGAATAAAGATTGACCTGTCATACCACTTTGGCTTATCAAAGCTGATAATAAAAGTAATCAAATACAATGATAACGGCAAAACCCAAAGAAACGGAATTGAGGCCACATCCATGGTTATCTTGTTTGTTGTCGCCAGTAGCAGCGTTGTTGCGGTACCAGCTAAAAATATCCATGAAACAATATTTTTTGCGGACAAAGTTGCAGACAAAGGTGACCGGCTGTCAGGCACATCCGGCTGTGCCTCAACTGGATTAGCTCTGCGCAAAGACCAAAAACAGGTTAACGTCCACAAAAAATAAATACCGAAACCAATTGACCATAACAATGACTGCTTACCCAACGTTAGCAGCGGTTCAATCAAAAATGGGTAGCTGAGCAATCCTAGCAGTGAACCAACGTTTGACAACGCGTATAGTCGGTAGGTGTCGTTGTTTGGGTATCGGCTTCTAAACCAGCTTTGAAATAACGGACCAGACGAGGAAATTAACGCGTATGGCAAGCCAACGGATGCCAACAACAGCAGCACAATTCCCCTATGTGGGGCGTGTTGATCTATGTCACTGGCAATATTAAAGTCGATCGGTAGAAACACAACTATTGCCATAGCAACTAAAGCTGAATGCACCAATGCCTGTTTAACAGGTGGCAACCAGCGATCAAGCAGATACGCGTACAGGTAGCCGATTAATAAAAAAACCTGAAAAAACACCAGGCATATTGTCCACACATTTGACGCGCCACCGAAGCTGGGCAGAATAAATCGTGCAACAATAGGTTGTATCTGAAACAATAAAAATGCAGATAGAAATATCTGGAAGGCGAAACGAAGCATATGGCAACTTTATCTGTTTTGGTGAATTTAAATTTTTTAGCGAATCTAGCTTAGCGAATCTAAATTTTGCTTAAATCAAAGGTTATCAAGGTATTAAATGCAGTGTCACAAATAAACTGCATACCCCATCACCGAATCAACATCTTCCTTAAGCACCCGCGCTAAGTTCAAGTTGGCTAACTGTTTAGATAATTAACGCTCATACTTTTCAAAATGCACAAAAAAATTACTACTGAGTCACAGCGTTCAATACTTTAGTTATTGCGTACGCAAACAATCCTATCCTTAAGCATAAGTATCAAAAACTGCCCCAGTATGCTGGGGCTGAGTTTTTCTGATAGTCTGTTATCACTCAACTAACCAGCGAGGTTCACAAGGACGTGAACATGCATTGCCCGGGCTGCGCAGCCCCCCGATCTGCCCTCAAACGCGACGGCTTCTATCATCGCGCCGACGATTCAAAATCCATTCAGCGTTTTGCGTGTAAAAACTGCGGGAAAAAATGCTCAGCGGCGACGTTCAAACCCACCTACAGGCAGAAGAAACGCCGGATTAACTCCACGGTGCGTTTCTGCTTTGCCAGCAACATGTGCCCAAGGGATATCGCCGAGCTAGTGGGTGTGAACGTTAAAACCATTGCCGCTCGATTGATCTGGCAAGCGCAGCTTTCTCGTGAGAAAAACAAGCACTACCTGAAGGCTTACTTGCGGGAACACGGGCCAATAAAACAAGTGCAGTTCGATGACTTGATTACTTTCGAGCACACCAAGTGTAAGCCTCTGACGGTCCCATTAGCCGTTATTGATGGCAAGCGGGTACCATTAGGGTTTGGTGTTGCGTCCATTCCCGCCTTCGGCCATTTAGCCCAGATATCACGCAATAAATACGGTAAACGGGAGGACCACAGTTACCAGGCGCGTATCGATTTGTTCGAACAGCTTCGTGAGTATTTACCGCCCGGTGTTTCCTTTAAAACCGATGGTCATAATCACTATCGCCAGTTGGTTAAAGACTATTTTCCGGAAGGCGAGCACCATGTATACAAAAGCGTTCGAGGGAGCATTGTGGGTCAAGGGGAGCTTAAGAAAACCCGGCACGATGAACTGTTTTCAATCAACCATACGTTTGCCACCATCCGCGCCAAAGTCAATCGATTAAACCGGCGAACGTGGTGTACAACAAAACGCCCTGATCGATTAGCCGATCATATTGATATCTTTATTGACGTGTTCAGTGATCGATTGAAGTTACTGTGCCTGTCACCCCGGGCGATACAGCGGCGAGCTACTACTGCTGAGATGAATGTTTTGGCGTCTGAGGTTGTCTAGCACCACTCAGCTGGGGCAGTTTTTATCTCCCCACCAGCTTGAAATTCATTGCAGCGTGAATTCAGCATGGTGAAACAAAGCCACAGCACCAGGAAAACCTATTTTTTGACTTAACGTCATAATTTGACTTACTGGTTGTCATTTTTTGACGGGTCGTCTATTATTGCGATATGACGCTTTCTCGCAAACAACGTGAAATAGCAGAGCGACATGCGCTTTTTCTGGAAATCGCGCATGAAATTCTGTCTGTGGAAGGTTTCCATGTGCTGTCAATGGAGCGCATAGCCGAATTGGCCGAATACTCAAAAGGCACTGTCTATCAGCACTTCAGCTGCAAAGAAGAGATTCTTGTGCAGCTGTGCAACCAATCAATGCATACCCTCTGTTCATTCTTTGAACGGGCAGCCAGTTTTGACGGGACACCTCGTGATCGTATAACCGCTTTGTTTTACGCGCACCAGCTCTGGTCAAGCATTGGCAGTAATCAAACCGAGATGTTGCAGCACTTAGCAATGCACGGTGTCAGAGACAAAGCCACCGAAGCCAGCCTACTGGCGCATGATCAGCTGGAACAACGAATATTTTCATGTGCTTTGGGCATCATTGAAGAGGCCATCAAAACGGGCGACCTCCCAAATCGAAAAAAACCATCTGCATCCGAAATTATGTTCGCGTGCTGGTCTTTAGGCACAGGTGGTCAACTGCTCATGACTTCCGATATACGGCTTAGTGAGCTCGGCATAACCGACCCGTCAAGCAGTCTGTTGAGCATGTTAACGCACACCTTAGACGGACTCGATTGGCAACCACTACACAAAGACGCTCATTTTAAAAAGCTGATTACAAAACTAAATACAGATGTGTTCGCTGAGGAATTCGAGCAAGTTAAACTGCAATCAATAAAAGACAACCAAAATTGAGCGAGTTACGTAAAGCATAAAGAGAAAATTAACAGGCAACGTAAGCACGCTCAACGACAGAAGTGATCCAATTTAAAACTATTTTAATACTATGGAAATCTCATCATGATTGAACGTTACGCCAAAACGGTTTTACGATTTAGGTGGCTGGTTATAGCGCTCACCGTTATTGTTATGCTGCTACTAGCATCAGGTGGTCGATTTCTGGTGTTTACCAATGACTACCGGGTATTTTTCGGTCCAGACAATCCTCAGTTACTCGCCTTTGACGACTTACAAGAGACGTATACGAAAAGCGACAATCTGTTCATCATGATGGAACCCGACAGTGGCACGGTGTTCGACAAGCCAACCATGGCAGCCATTGTTGACGCAACCGATCGCTCATGGCAAATCCCCTATTCCATTCGCGTCGATTCCATCAGTAATTTTCAGCACACCAGAGCTGAAGATGACGACATGTTTGTCGAGGAGCTAATCGAAGAACCCGAATTTTTCGAACAAGCCGATGTTGATCGTATTCAGGCTATCGCACTTGACCAACCACAATTAGTCAACAAGCTGGTTTCGACCTCTGGCAAAGTCACTGGCATCAATATAACGGTCGAATTACCGGCGCCACTCACTGAAGAAGACATGTTGCTTTCAGCTGAAGATCGAGCAGCCAAAGATCCAAATATTGCCTTGGGCGTGGCCATGAACGCAGGTCGCGAAATGGTGGCGCAACTGCAAGCCGACTACCCGGAAATCAAATTTCATACAACGGGCATCGTTGCCATGAATCAGGCATTTCCAGAAGCCATTACCGCCGACGCACAATCGTTGCTGCCCATGGCTTTTCTGGTCGTCATTGTTGGGGTCATTTTGTTTTTACGCAATGTGTTCAGCATGATCGGGACGGTTATCGTTGTACTGTTTTCCATTTTGATGGCAATGGGCACCGCGGGTTGGATGGGTATTCTGCTGACACCGCCGGCAGCATCGGCACCTACCGTTATATTGACGTTGGCTGTAGCAGATTGCGTGCATTTTCTTGTAACCATGTTGCAAAACATGCGCGATAAAATGCCCAAGAACGAAGCCATAGTTGAGAGCCTCAGAGTCAACTTCACACCCATCTTTCTCACATCAGTCACCACCGCCATTGGCTTTCTGAGTATGAACTTCAGTGACTCACCTCCATTCCACGACCTGGGTAACATTGTGGCTCTGGGAGTGGGTTTCGCTTTTTTACTGTCGGTTTTCTTCTTACCGGCGCTGATGTCTGTACTACCCGTTAAAGTACAAGCACGAGACACCAAGAAAAGCACACTCATGGAGCGCTTTGCTGACTTTGTTATTGCCCAACAAAAGCTGCTTTTGTGGGGAATGGCCATTGTCATGATTGGCTTTTCGGTGCTGGCACCTAAAAACCAGTTAAACGATGTATTCGTGAACTATTTTGATCGCACCGTACCCTTTCGCGTAGCAACCGATGAAGTCACCGACAAGCTTTCAGGGTTATACATTCTGGAATTCGACCTCGACTCTGGCGAGGAAGGTGGTGTAGGCAATCCAGCCTTCTTGCAAGACGTAGAAAAATTTGAGCGCTTCGTTGAACAACTCGACGGCGTCCAACACGTTAGCACCATAACTGAAACCATGCGACGCCTTAATCGCAGCATGCACGGCGACGACGATGCTTATTACAAGTTACCAGAAGAGCGTGAGCTGGCAGCCCAATACTTGTTGTTTTATGAAATGTCACTGCCTTCGGGGCTTGATCTGAATAATCAGATCAACCAGGACAAATCCAAGACCCGCATGTCGATAACCATGGAAACACGGTCAACTCAGCAAATATTGGAGTTTGAACGACAGACACTGGAGTGGATGGAAGCCAACACACCGGCTATTGCCACCCTCACCACGGGCGCGACCAGCATGTTTACCCATATAAGCATGCGAAATATCGTCAGCATGCTAACCGGTACCAGCATCGCTCTAATACTCATCAGTTTAATACTGCTGTTTGCTTTGCGTTCAGTAAAGTTTGGACTCATCAGCTTGATACCCAATATCGTGCCTGCATTAATGGGTTTTGGCGTGTGGGCATTGCTGGTTGGCGAAGTCAGCCTGGCCGTGTCTGTGGTGGTAGCGATGACACTGGGCATCGTGGTAGACGACACCATTCACTACTTAAGCAAGTATCTGCGAGCTCGCAGAGAACGCGGCATGTCGCCTGAGCAAGCCGTGCGCTATGCCTTTAACACCGTTGGTGTGGCTTTGGTGGTCACCACGATTGTGCTCGCCTGTGGATTTATGGTGCTGGCGCAGTCCAACTTTTTACTCAACAGTCAAATGGGCTTATTGACCGCCATCACCATTGTGATCGCGCTGATAGTCGATTTTACATTCTTACCCGCTTTTCTCATGTTGGTGGATAAAGATAAAAAGGATGAAACCTCGCAAGGTGAAATCCCATTGACCCCTGCCGGTCAGACTGCCTGAATCTAATTCGAACTTTTAAGGAACTCACTATGAAAAACACTTTATCGCAAACACTGGCCGTAACGCTTCTGTTTAGTATGTCCGCAATAGCGCTAGCACAGACGGCCGAAGAGAAAGGCCTCGACATTGCCCAACAAGTCAGTGCACAAAACGATGGCTTTGCCGACTCTACCTCCAGCATGACCATGACGTTAATTAATCGATCAGGCAAGAAGTCTGTCAGGCGTATGCGCGCAAGAACACTGGAGGTTATTGGTGATGGAGATAAGAGCATGACCATCTTCGACGAGCCTGCAGACGTAAAAGGCACGGCGAGTCTGACTTATTCTCATGCAACCAAAGCAGACGAACAATGGTTGTTTCTGCCTGCGTTAAAACGGGTTAAACGTATTTCATCCAAAAACAAAACCGGTGCATTTATGGGCAGTGAATTTGCCTTTGAAGACATCAGTTCGCAAGAAGTTGACAAATACACATACAAATACATCGGTGAAGAAGAAGTCGACGGTATCGCTGTGCATAAAATTGAGGCCGTTCCAGCATACAAATATTCAGGGTATACACGCTTGCTTAACTACATAGACAAAGAAAGACTGGTGGCGGTTAAGGTCGAGTACTTTGATCGGAAGAATGCCGAGCTAAAAACCCTGACACTATCAGACTATGAGCACCACGAAGGTAAGCATTGGCGCCCCGGTCGCATGGAAATGATCAACGCACAAACAGGTAAAAGCACCATACTTGAATTTTCGGATTACGCATTCGCCACTGGTCTCAAAGACAAAGACTTTAGCAGCAATGCATTGAAAAAGCTGCGATGAAATCAAACCTTCCATCGATAACGGGCATGCAGTACGTCCGGCCTAACCCTAGCCGTGATTTAAGTCGAATCTTAAATCACGGCTGGTGTCGCGTATTGTTGACGCTGGTTATGCTAACAGGCACCGCGCAAGCCCAGGCCGAGTGGTCACAACGTGGTGACCTGAGCTTTCAAACACAATTTTTTACCGCCAGCTCACAGCATTCTGCCACTCAATCAAGCAACGTGTCATTGTCCGGGAACGCCGAGTTTAATCGACCATTTGGAGAAAATGGCAACTTGACCATCAGCCCCTTCTTCAGAGTTGATCAACACGACGCCGAACGAACCCACGTTGATTTGCGCGAATTTTTATATCGATACAGTGCGGACAACTGGGAGGCCAATGTTGGCCTTGGCAAAATTTTTTGGGGTGTAGCCGAATCAAGCAACATTGTTGACATCATTAACCAACGCGACGCAGTTGAAGGGCTAGACCCGGAAAACAAGCTGGGACAACCAATGATCAATCTTTTATTGTTAAAAGATTGGGGCGAGATCAGCTTGTTTGTGCTGCCAGGATTCAGGGAACGTACATTCGCAGGTAAAGATGGCCGACCGCGCGGTTTGTTCGTTATTGACACCGACAACGCACAATACGAATCCAGCAACGAGGAGCGTCACGTTGACGTAGCAGCCCGAGTCAGCGGCGCCGTAAACGAGTGGGACCTTGGCCTGCATGTTTTTCATGGAACAGCACGCGAACCCTTGCTGACGTTCCCGGACTTTGCCCCGCTGTATTATCAAATAACTCAGGTCGGTGCCGATGTTCAAGCTACACTGGAAAGCTGGTTGTTAAAAACCGAGCTTGTGTATCGATCGGGTGATGTGATTAAAGACCATGCGCAACTGGTCACTGGTTTGGAGTACAGCTTTTACTCCGTGGCCGAAACCAATCTGGATATTGGGGTTGTGGCAGAGTACCTGTACGATGACCGCGCCGATCAGGCCGATACGGTTTTCCAGAACGATTTACTGATCGGTTTGCGTTTCGCATTAAATGATGAACAATCTACTGAGGCGCTAGTGGGGGTTATCACAGATTTGGACGGCGGTGCCAATGTGTTCACTGCAGAGGCAAGCCGACGCATAGGTGATCGTTTTAAACTAACCGCTGAAGCAGTCGTTTGGGCTAATACAAAAGATGATCTACTGCTAAGCCAGTTCGCCAACGAGGACTATATTCAGCTAGAGCTGGGCTACTTCTTTTAAGCGCTCCCTTCTTTAAAAACACACCCTACTCTTTACCAGGCTGACTCGCGGACGGATGTTTTACCTGCGTCTCGAGCTCAGCCACCGTTTTTTGCAAAGCCAACAACTCGCCATGCACCTGCATCAGTTGCTTTCTGACATCATCAAAGTAGCTGCTCAAAAAGCCTTGCAGTTCTGCAAACACACGCTCTTTATCGCGTTCAGATAAGGTATCGAGCGAGCTCAAGTCAATGTCAGGCTGACTGGGTGCCGGAGGCCCCGGGAACTTTAATGCGGTTTCACGCGCCAGCTCAGACCACCGTTTGGCCACGTCAGCGTCCGGATGTTGCGCTATGGTCTCACCTATCCATTGCGCTAATAAGCGCGCATGAGCATTAGCATCCGTGTGCAAATGGTGAACATTGTCCATACAAAAACCTTCGTTTTGCGATACACACAACAAGTGTGAATTGACGGTAATCCAGTGTCCCACGCCTGCGACGGCAACAAAACGCGGCCGTTCACAAAGTTCTACTTATTCGGGTAAAACCAGCTGCAATATGCAGTGGATTTAACAAAATAGCGCCTCCAACTCCGTTAAAGTTATCTATATAACAAGGGTGTGCGTGCGTTTTTAATCGCTAAGATTCAAGCAGTTTGTCAGACTCAGCACGTCCATTTGAGCAAACTCAATGACATTGACCAACATGATATTTAAAACCGTTAATAGACAACAGTCGCTCACGGTCCACAGGTGTGCATCAAAGCCGCACACAGCCTGCAGTATTTTACTGCTGAGTCTGCTGTCATTGAGTGCGTGCAGCGACAGCTCAGACGACACTGGCTCCAACCAAAGCACGATAAATCAAACGGATAATACCCTGCAGTCTGGTGGCGCAGTCGACGGCGTCACTGATGCAAACGACACCGCTCAAAATAATGTTCAAAATGAACAACAAAATGCGGGTGAGACGCAAAACTCAGCAGACGGGTCTGACGGCTCTGATGCGGATGGCTCTGATGCGGATGGCTCTGATGCGGATGGCTCATCAACCAACAACAACGACCAAACTGATGCCACTGATGGTAGTGATACTAACGCTGGCAATGCAGTCAATAGCGACACCTCACAATTAGGCGAAACAGAACCCGTGGTTCTTACACCACTCCCGCAACCGCCTCTGAGCGCTGCACCAGCAGCGATCGACGAGCCCATTGGAATCTCAGGACCAGTGAGTACCGTCACCGAATATTTTGTGGTTAGAGACCCCGGCCCCAAACTGCCCAAAGACACCACCGGCGACTTCACCGATGCAGACTTTGATGCTGGCCCATTGCCAGATGTTGTTATCACCCCTGCCAATGTGGACCCAACGATTAATCGAGCACCCTACTTTGACAACCTGACCAATCAGACAGTTTTTGCCGGTAGTGAGCTTAACCTCTTGCTACGACCGGTCGATCCTGATGGCAACATTCCGGGCATGTTTCCCGAAGCACTGCCAGAGGGTGCGCAATTAATTGACAACTTTAATGGCACTAAAACACTGCGATGGCGGCCACTGCAGCCCGATGTCGGCATCTTGTCATTCACGATAAAGGCCGTTGATCATGATGAGCCGGCATATCGGACCCAAAGCACGATTTTAATCAAAGTGGTTATGCCATCCGATCCCTCCACCATCGTTAACATTGCACCTGTTGTCAACACCGTCAGAGACTACACGGTACAGGTGAACGATCCGGTCGTTATAGAAATTAAAGGTTCTGATGCAAACGGCACAATACCTACGTTAGAAGTATTCAACCAACCACCGGGTGCCACTCTTGTGCCACACCCGATCGAACCCGATTTTGTCGTACTGCGATTCATACCACGCACCACGGGCTTAATCACCTTAACGGTAGTCGCCACAGATGCCATCAATCCTGACAGCACAGGCAGCACAACAATCAACATTGATGTGCGCCCTGCAGCCGACTTTGTTCATGAGGGCAGCACTCTGCGAGCGCTGGCAACAGCACGAGGTTTGCGATTAGGCTACGCATCAGTAAAAGACTTCTATTACCGCCCAGACGGTGCGCTTTACGCAAGAACTGCGGCCAATGAGTTCAACTTTGTATCACCTGAAAACTCATTGAAGTGGAGCGTGCTAAACCCACTTCCAGGTCGTTATCGATGGGCGTCAGCCGACAACCTGGTGAACTTTGCACGGGTTAAAGGTATGGAGGTGCACGGCCATACGTTGATCTGGCACCGCCAACTTCCCAAGTGGATTACATTTTCTTCCGTTGACACAAGAGAAACTCACATGCGCGAATACATTGATCGCGTGTTAAAGCGTTACTCGGACCGAGTACCAGTATGGGATGTGGTCAACGAGTCTTTTGAAGATAATGGCGAATACCGCAATAGCGTGTGGTTTGAGGCCATGGGCGAGCGCTATATAGAAATTGCTTTTAGACAAGCGAAGCAGTCTGCCCCCAATGCGCGATTACTCTACAACGAATATGACGTTTCCTGGTTTGGCCCCAAAGCCGATGCCATGTTCCGCATGCTGCAAAAACAAAAAGACCTTGGCACACCGATCGATGGCGTTGGATTTCAAATGCACATCTTCTCGGCATTCGATCAGTTTGACGAGGTAGAAGCCAACTTTCAAAAAGCCGCCGAGCTTGATCTTGATATCTACATTACCGAACTCGATGTATCCATCGGTGATGGCGGTACGCTGGAACAACAAGCAGAGGTTTACAGACGCGTATTGAATATTTGCTTAAAGCAACCTCGCTGTAAAGGCCTGCAAACCTGGGGATTCACTGATCAGTACTCATGGCGACGACAGTACAAGCCGTTGCTGTTGGACGAAAGCTATCAAGTGAAGCCTGCATACACAGCCTTGCAACAGCGCTTAAGCGAAAACTAGCGGCGCTGCCCCAGTTGGGAGGCGCAAGCTAGCCTTAAACCGGGGTGGTTTCAGTCGTTCTCATGGTGCGCACTGACGCTCACCAGGTTTTCTCCATCAACACTCACTGAGAGCTGTATCGGACGACAGCAGACCTGACAATCCTCGATGTATTGCTGATGCTCTATCGAGCAATCCACCATAATATCGATAGACTCCCCGCAATAGGGACAGCTGATGCTGTGATCTTGAATTGATTCCATTAATGGTCGTCGGTGTTAACTGAATAGCAAAGTACATTCAACCACAGCGCGCAGATTAAGCAGTCGGCGTGCATGACTCCACATTCAGCCTGCAGTCGCCAAACGCTTTCGAGAAAACAGCAGGCGTAACGTGACAATCGCAAAAAGAATAAACCATAAGAGTGACCACTCAGCGATACTCAAGCCCAGAAAGCGCCAGTTAACTTCAGCGCAATTTCCGTCACCTTTGAAGAGCAATTCCAGCGTTCTCAGAAACGGCATGTTTTCGAGCCAGAATTCAAGCCCGGGCCCACAGGCGGGTACTTGATCTGCTGGCAAATGCTGTAACCACACTTGACGCCCCGCTGTGACTAATCCGCCGACAGTGGCCGCAAAACCAAGCACCGCAGCCAGACGCTGTGCAAACCAGGATCGGTACATGAAAAAACCAATCAGCGCTGCACCAGCAAGACAGTAGTAGAAAAACCGCTGCGTCATACACAGTGGGCAAGGATCAAGATACAGCCAATATTGGAGGTAATAACCATAACCAAGCAAGCCGGCGATAATCAATATGACGCCCAGCCATGTCCAGCGATGGAAAGTCGGCGGATTAAGTAGGTTTGAATTTGCGCTCATGGTGCTATCTTGATGTGGATTACGGCTTGATTATAGATGAGTCTGTATAAGTGAGTCGGTAATCCCGATACACCCATTTGTTTCACAGCCAACTCGGGTCTGTTTTTTTGTATTTGGGCAAAATGCTTTTGCTGCAATCCATTTTCTGGCGTATTCCCGCTTTTTCGCACTTATGTAAGCCCAAATCAACATTATCCGGGGATTATTACCGTCGTGTGCTGGTGCAATTGTCATGCCTCCTGCTTGTAACGAAGTCACACTAAAGCTCAAGAAACATTAGAGCTCAAGAAACATTAAAGCTCAGGAAACACTAACAAAAGCTTAACGAACGGCAACGCTACTATCGCCGAATTTTTACTTTTCACAAGCACGTTTACAAGGACTTTGATCATGAAACCTTTACCGCAACCGTTTCGCAAAACAACACTTTGTATCGCTGTCGCTGCGTCCACCGTTCTGTTGGTGGGTTGCGGTGCAGGCGCTACCGGCACAGGCTCGTCGGACGTGAAAAACACCGAAGAGCAACAGGCGCAACAAGACGCTGCAAGCTCACAAGTGGCATTAAGCGTCAGGTTACCTCAACGCATGATGAACCTCGGCATTCCTATTGATATCGTCGCAACAGTCAGTGGCGAGACCTTGACCATGAATAAGTCTGGAGACCTCTACACGCTGGATATCAATTTGCCGCTGTTTCGCGAATACTCGGTTTTTCTGGCAGCGCAACGCGCCTCCGATGGGCTTATTCTGGCTGCCGCGCAAACCACAGTCAGCACCGATGCCAACTACGTACCTCTGGCCATTCCACAGCAGCTGTTTGACACCAGTATGGATGATGACAGTGATGGTTTTGACAATATCTCAGAAGTTGAGCGAGGCTCAGAACCACGTTTGCAAACAGAAGACTTTGACGGTGATGGCATTCCCAACGAAACCGACAGCGACGATGATAACGACGGCATTGGTGATGCTTATGATGCGTTTCCGTTAGACGCTTCCGAAGCGGTCGATACCGATGGTGATGGCATTGGTGATAATCGCGATCGTGATGACGACAACGATTCGGTACTCGATGTTGATGATAAATTTCCACTGGACGCAAACGAAAGCCTTGACTTAGATCTTGACGGGCTGGGTAACAGTGTCGATTTGGATGATGACGGTGACGGCACCATAGACTTGGAAGATCCACAACCTTCAAACCCGAACATCACCGGAAACGAAGATTCAGACGGTGACGGCTACCGTGACCTTGAAGATGCCTTCCCTTACAATGCCAACGAACATTCAGACGCCGATGGTGACGGTATTGGTGATAACGCCGACCCCGATGACGACAACAATGGCATTCCAGATATTCAGGATGATTCCATCGCAGGCATCCCGTTTTCCAATCGAGTGCCCACCATTGACGGCGCTTACGGTTGGTGGGAATGGAGTGATTCTGGTCAGTCAGATAATCAGGGTAACTATCTGTACATCAACCACCTGAACATTGATGAAAAAGGCAACTTTGAGGACGGTGCAGGTGCCACAGACTGGCGTGATACACAGAACAGCAGCTACTGGCGAGCCAAACATGATGGCACTAATCTGTACGTACTGATTGTGGTTAAACGCGAACCGTTCTTTGAGCGCTTTAGCGATTCATCTGATATCTGGCACGACGACTCAGTGGAGTTGTATTTTGATATCGGCAATAACAAACAAACGAGTTACGGACACGATGACTATCAACGATTGTTCCGCTATGACCACGACGCCAGCGATAATATTCACGACAGCCTGCACTCAGCAAAAGGTATGCGGTCGTGGTATCGCTCCAGTCGCGCCATGGAAATGGCCAACCAGACCACATCGATTTACGAAATAGAAGTCAATATGGCATCCATTGGATTAAACCCGGAACAACGCTTTGGCCTTGACGTGCAAATAAACGACGACGACGATGGCGGTGATCGCGATGCCAAGTGGTCCTGGTTTGCCCCTTCGTTCCAAGATGAAAGCTGGAATAATCCAAGCTTGTTTGGTACGGCTGTGTTAGCGCCAGTCAGAAACAACAACAATGCCGACTAGCGACTAACCGGCGGAATTGAGTATCGTTAATTACGTGGCTCATCCTAGACTTAAGTCTAAATAATTCAAAGGCAGAAGAACCAAAACGGTTCCTCTGCCTTTTTTTGTGCAGAACAACCCACTTCTATATTACCTCCGTAAGCCATTACCTCTGTAAGCCACTACCTCCGTGCCCCACCACCTCTTCGGGCCACGACATTGGTTATCCACCGCCATACTCGGCAATTGTTTGACTACGATGGTAGCAATAAGCATCATTACGCGACATTGCCACATTGGTTACAATTAAGCTTGAGCTTATCAACAGCGGCCGTAATGAATAAAAATACTTTTACGTTCGTTATTGTTACTGTAAACACATCAGGAGTAAAAACGTGCAAGCAACAACAATAATATCAACATCTACCCTCGCAAAAGCATCCTTCGGTGCGCTGGTGTACGTGCTAAGCCAAACAAGTGCAGTGGCAGAGTATTTTGGCTTACCATCCGGCCGTTAAGCCGACATTCAAACTGCTCCAGACACATCTATTGAAGTTGGTTATGTCACGGGAGATTTTGACGAAAACCGGCTACTCCTATATTGGTGGTCGGTTCAACTATAAATTCTCGCCAGAAGCCGTCGTATTCCTGGATTTTGGTAAAACCGAATTTGACGAACTTGAAGGCGTGGATACGCAAGGGTTTGGCATTGGCGTTTTTTATCAACTTGATGGCATCACACAATCTGCAGACTTTGCCGTAAAAGCCTCCTTTCATCAATCGACATTGGAAGATGACTTTGGCAATACCGCCGATTTCGATGTCATCGCAGTAGAAGCGCTTTTCAGTGGTGCTCAATTAGGCACAAGCGAGCTCGGTTGGTACGCCAATGTCGGCATGCACAAGTTCGATGCAATTGGCTTCGATGAAACCGAATTCGGCTTTGGTGGGGGTGTTGTCAAAGCCATCGGTGCTGGCGAGCTGTACTTTGGCGCAGACCTGATCGACGAGTTAACGTTTGGTGGGGGTTTTCGTTTCCATTTCTAACTAACCTGCATACACCGTTGCCGCCGGATCAGGCGGCAACAGTTGTGAACAGAGTACTGATTAATGTAGCAGTAATTGATCAACAAAATACCGCCCACCTTTCAAAGCTACGCTCATCATGGACATAACTTGCCCATCGGTGCCACTGAAGCGCTGATTCCAAATCAGGGTGAAGCTTTTTTGTTTTCTGAAGATCGCCACCAAGTCGCGCTCACCGGGTGAACCCCAGTCGGCCGCGTACTTGTCACACTGGGCCAGAAAATCATCTGGCCCGCCAAGGCTTTTCAGATCGACTGAAAAGTGACAGGAATAGAGGGAGTAATCTCGACGCGCCACGCCCCTGATGATGTCATCCATCATTGGGTTGGCTACTTTCAAGATGTCATTGTCGTCTAGTTCAAGGCAGCTCATTCTGCCAATTTTACAACGCAATGGCGCGATTGAGTAGCCTCGTTTAAACCAAAATGAATGCCCGTTGGGCTATCCCAACCGGCATTCCTCTTTATTCGCGGTTTTGCTTGCCCATACGGTAGCCACGGTACCACTCTTTCTCGAGCTCTTTCGTGGTGAAGTAGGAGTGGTGGCAGTTTGCCGGCGTTGTGCCCTTGATACCAGCGTCCATACCGGCTTTGCGGGCCGAAGAAGCGGTAACGTGGTGCAACGGTTTGAATGATTCAGAAATAACCGAATTCAAACCAATAAAATCAAAGGTGCGCTTCATAGCAGCAGCTCCAGACATAAAAATAGATTACCGGCCAATTCCGATAACGTCGGAGCGAAAAGTATCACTTACACAGTGATGATATGGCAACCCAGTTCGCAGAGTTGCAGCAAGATGGTCAGACCTCCACTACCGTTGAGTCAAATTCAGACAAACCACTCGAACTGGGAGGAATTAGGTCACAGACTCTGTTCACCGAGCCTGTTTTGATCAAAAGAAACGTCAGATTGATTGACTTCAAAATCAGCTGAATCGTACAAAATGCCATAGCCTGCGCTGTGCGTTAACGCACAGTGTTGCAGTGTTATTCGGGTACCCAGGCCATCGACAATCAGGTTGCCGGGCCTTGCCGGGTCGCCACCACCATTGGATATGGCGGTGTATTCGAAGCGATTAGCCGCGCTGCTGCTGGACACGTACTGAAAACCATCCCAGTAGCCCTGCACGTCTTCCACACCACGAATAACAATAGGGGCCTGCTCGGTACCAACGGCGTTAATGGCACCAGTGCTTAGCACCAGCACACTGACATTGTCGGCTATGGCGAGCTCTGTGCCAGCAGCCAAAGACAATGTGCCAGAATTCACCAGCGATTGGGCCAGAACATAATAGGTTGATTGGGCTGCCAGCTGCACTGACTGATTAGCCTCTATCACACTGCCCGTCAACGCTATGCCACCGGCGGTATCGGTAAAGGTATTTTGTGTGCCTATCGTGTCAGCATCAACCAGCGGTAATACAATCGCCGCGCCAGCATTGTTATTAAAGTGGTTGTTTGACAGCGCCGCGAAACCACCCGAGGTTAAAGCTAAGGCATCTTGCGCGTGATTAAATTCGGTATGAACAACTCGGTGTAAGGCGCTGCTACTCTCCAACGTTATTCCTTGCCAGAGTCCACCTTGATCACTGACGCCCTTAAACGTCACGGGCAGCTTTGCAGAACCGCCGCTGTTCAGAACCGAGTTGCCCTCAACCGTGATCGATGCTTGTGCGTCAGCAATGATGGTGGTTCCCGCCGCAATACTCAATTGAGCTGAGCCACTTATCGCCGCAGAACCGCTTAGTCGATAACAAGGTGCCGACAATTCTGTGTTCATACCAACAGCGTTTGGAAATGCTGCATTACACGGCGCATCATTGATGGTAACCACGCTGCGGTCATTGATGCCTAACTGTTCAGCGCCGACAACATCAAACAATTGCACGCTGAACGATTCATCTGCTTCAGATTCAACATCTGACTCCACCAGAAAATCAATGGTACGAACACTGGTATCGCCTGCCGACCAGCTCAGCGTACCGCTGCTGCCCCGATAGTCGGTATCAGCCGTTGCAGACCCGGAGACAAATCGATAGCTAACCGAGCTGGCGGCCATCGCGCTGCCACTGCGAGCCACCGTCACTGAACCCGTGCGATCAGATTCAGACAAACTCAAGGTTTGCTGTACCAGAGCAATGTAATCACCTTGATCGGGTAAGGCTGCGCCAAGTTCAACGGGTGCGTTCATCGTCCCTCCACCACCACTACCACCACCGCCACACGCGGTGACGACAGCGACAGACATAAGGCCTAAAGTCGTGCGAAAGGCACGCGTTACAGAAGCTCTAACAGCACTGGGTTTGATTGACAACAACACGGCATGTAACCTGATTCAAAAGTCCTGCCTATGTGTCGGCACTGTTTTGAATCGCCTAAGAATGCCCAGTGGCGGCGGTGTTGTTTCTGCCAACAGTGACCTTGGCCCGACTCTACAAAGTGAACCAGATCACATAGTTTTAAGCACATTAGCGATTTACAGTAACCGATCAAGCAGCTCAATCCAATGCACCACCGGTGTTTGTGTGCCTGACTGCAAATGAAGCTGGCAACCGATATTGGCGGTGGCAATCGTTTTAGGAGCGTTAGTGGTTAAACCTGTGAGTTTATTTTGTTTGAGTTGCTGACTTAACTCTGGTTGAAAAATGGAATACGTGCCCGCTGAACCGCAGCACAGATGTGCATCTTGCACTGGCACCAAATTAAAGCCAATACCGCGTAATACTTTTTCAGTCACGTCGGGTAACTTCTGACCGTGCTGCAGTGTGCACGGAGGATGGAATGCAATGGGGCCAAATTCTTCCGATACAGGTAAAGATCGCTTTTTGGCAAGTGATTCAAACAGCGATAGATCCTGCTCTTCAATAACTTCCACTACATCTTTACACAGCGCACTAGCACGCGCGGCTTTCTCTTTGTACTGCTCATCGTCGGCAAGCACATGACCATAATCTTTTACCATGACACCACAACCACTGGCAGTGGTGATAATCGCTTCGGCACCGTTCTCGATGTGCGGCCACCATGCATCAATGTTTCGGCGCATAAAATCTTTTGCATTATTCTGTTCGTTTAAATGAAAATGCACAGCGCCGCAACAGCCCGACTTTTCAATGTTGATTAAATCAATACCCAAGGCGTTTAAAACTCTGGCTGCAGCGGCGTTGGTTGCAGGTGCCATGGCAGGCTGCACACAACCGTCGAGCACCAACATGTGCCGATGATGTTGTGGGCTCGGCCACTCACCGGGGGTTTGCTTTGCCGGTACACTCGCCTTTAGTTTCGCCGGCAACAACCATGGCACAAACGACGTCACTGTTTGCCCCAGCTTCACCAATGGAGTAACGCGTGCCTTGAAGGGCAACACAGATAAAATGGTTTTGCGTAGCAAACGCGTGTGCAGTGGTCGACTGACTTGTTCTTCCACCAGAGAACGGCCGTTGTCGAGCAGGTGCCCATACTCAACACCTGAGGGACAGGTCGTTTCACAATTTCGGCAAGTCAGACACCGGTCCAGGTGGGTCATTGTTTCGCTGGTGGGTGTCGCACCTTCTACTATTTGCTTAATCAGGTAAATTCTGCCGCGTGGGCTATCCAGCTCATCTCCAAGCAAATTATAAGTGGGACACGTGGCCAGACAAAAACCGCAGTGAACACACTTACGCAGCGTTTTTTCAGCATCGATAACACGCGCATCGTTAGCGAGTTCAGGAGCAATCGAAGTTTGCATTCAGTTGTTGTCCAATTCGGGATGAAAGCGGCCAGGGTTAAACAATCGATGCGCATCAAAGCTGTCCCGTAACCTTGCTTGCAGTGACATCATCGCACCTTCCAACGGTTGAAACAAAGACGCATTGCCGGCAACTCTATTCGCACTGTAGCAAGTTGCATGACCGGCCACTGAGGCTGCAGCCGCGTAAATGGATGCAGCATCGGCATCTGTCTTTAAAAAACGTTGAGCGCCCGCCCAATCCAACAACCAATCACTTTCAGTACTACCATCGATACTTATAGCGGGACAAAATTCGGGCACACTCAAACGCCATAGCGGACGATTGTCATTGAAAAACGAGTGATTAATCTCGCGAATACTTTGCCAGAATGCTTCACCCTCAGGCACCACTTCGCCACCGCAGGTTTTGGCCGCTGCACGCACGGCAGAGTCACTGCCACTAAGGCGAATATACTGCGACCGGTTAATGATTGCTGCTGCACTTAACGGTAAAGGTTGACGCATCATCTTTACCAATGCCGTGTTGTCATTAGGCTTGCTTAATTCGTGTTTAAGCGTGACTTGCGCTTCAGGTAGTGGCAACACTTTCATTGATGTTTCCAGCAAGACGCCCAGAGAACCAAACGCACCCACGTGCAATCTGGCCGCATCGTAGCCGGCCACATTTTTCATGACTTCGCCACCAAATCGTAAAGCCTGGCCTTGCCCGTTTATAACCCGCATACCCAACACATAGTCGCGAGCCGAACCCGCAAATGGCCTGGCAGGACCAGACAATCCGCATGCCAGTACACCACCAATGGTGCCTGTTTCGAGTACGGGGGGTTCAAACGGCAAGGCTTGACCGTTTTGCCTTAACAACTCGTTTAGCTCACCCATTGGCGTACCGGTTCGAACCGTGACGACCAATTCGGTCGGTTCATAATTCACCACACCCACATGAGCACTGGTGTTCAACACTTGCGCGTCCTGGCTTCTGCCCAAGAACGCTTTGCTGCCACCTCCGGTGATATTGATTGCCGTTTTTGTCTCAATTGCCTGATTGACCTGAGCAACCAGTTCGTCTGTTTGATCCTGATTTTGCACGCGCTAGAATCTTTCCAGTTCTGGGAATGGTAATTCGCCGCGATGCACGTGCATAGCGCCGAACTCGGCGCACCGCTGTAAGGTGGGCACGGCTTTACCAGGATTGAGTAAGCTGTCCGGGTCAAACGCCACCTTGATTGCATGAAACTGTTGCAGTGATGCTTCGTCGAATTGCACACACATCTCGTTGATTTTTTCTACACCAACGCCGTGTTCGCCGGTAACCGTACCACCGACTTCCACGCACAGCAGCAAAATACGACTGCCCAATTCTTCTGTGCGTTGGGTTTCGCCCGGCACGTTTGCATCAAATAATATAAGTGGGTGCAGATTGCCATCGCCTGCATGGAACACATTTGCAATGGGCAATTGATACTCTGCTGACAGTTGTTCCATGCGCCTTAATACATAAGGCAATTGCCCGCGCGGTATGGTGCCATCGATGCAATAGTAGTCCGGCGCTAATCGACCCACGGCGGGAAACGCCGACTTGCGACCCTTCCACAACAACAATCGTTCTTCTTCAGATTCAGCTACCCGCAATTCAGATACATTGCACGATTTGAACACGGTTGTGACGCCATCGATTTGCGCACTCACTTCCTCTTCAAGTCCATCAAGTTCGCACAACAACAAAGCAGCAGAGTCAACTGGGTAGCCACACTGCGCAAAGGCTTCGGCAGCCTGCATGGCCGGTTTATCCATTAGTTCTAAACCGGCCGGAATAATGCCAGCAGCAATGACCTGCCCAACCGCATTACCGGCGTCTTCAACGCTGTTAAAAGCGGCCATAACCAGCTTTGCACAAGGTGGTGTCGGCAATAGCTTGACGATGACCTCGACAACCACTGCCAGCATACCTTCAGAGCCATTAAGCAATGCCAGTAAGTCATAGCCTGCACTGTCAAGCGCATTAGAACCGATTTGCAGCAACTCACCGTCAATGGTGACAACGGTGACAGCCAGTACATTGTGTACCGTTAAACCGTATTTCAGGCAATGTACCCCACCGGAATTTTCAGCTACGTTGCCGCCAATGGTGCAGGCGATTTGCGATGACGGGTCGGGGGCATAATACAAACCATGTGACCTTGCGGCATCAGAGATGGCTAAATTGCGAACACCCGGCTGCACGCGAGCGAAACCCTTTTCAACGTTAAGCTCAAGAATCTGGTTAAATTTTGCCAGCCCCAATAAGATGCCGTCTTCATGAGGTAAAGCGCCACCCGACAATCCGGTGCCGGCACCCCGCGCGACCACAGGCACCATTTCACTACTAGCCCACTTGATAACAGCCTGAATTTGTTCAATGGTTTCAGGCAATACCACCAGCAGCGGGCTTTTTTTAAACACGGTCAGGCCATCTGATTCGTAAGGCTTGAGCTGCTCTGGTGTGTTCAATATGCAACCAATAGGTAACAGCTGGCCCAAAGCGCTCGAGTAGCGCTCGCGTTTGTGCGCTATGGCCCGGGCTTGGCTGGAGCCATTGGACCCAGCGTCGGTCGAATCGGGTTGAGAATCAGATTGGGCAGGTTGAAGAGACATAGCAACTTTTAATCAATCAGTTAGGTCTATAGCCTACCCTAAAACCGCTAAGTAAAATTGCTACCTAAATTGCCAATCGTCATTCGCGGTGATGCGCAGGCACTGGCTCTATGCAATGACAATTGATCTGACGTCTAAGCCAAAAAATAAGCTAAAATGACGCCGATGCTAATGTTCGCGACATCGTGCGTGTAAAATTCTCGAATCTGTCTTAAACCAGGCGTTGCCAGCGACTCTGACTGGTTATGTAGTTGAACTACCAATACTGATTGTGATCGACAAATACGACGACTTTTCACCAATAATCCATAAGCGATCTAATTGAATCCCAACATAGACCCCAACATAGACCCCAACATATCCTTATGAGACGCCGCAGAGACGCGAAAATTATTGCCACACTGGGCCCAGCCAGCAACTCGCTGGAGAAAATCGGCGAACTGTTCGATTCAGGCATAGACGTGTTCCGGTTGAACTTCAGTCACGGCACCCATGCCGACCATGCGCGTACGCACGGCTACATCAGGCAAGTCGAGGCAGCCCGCGAACGGCCTATCGGCATCCTGGCAGATCTGCAGGGTCCAAAAATTCGAGTTGGTACGTTCAAAAACAAATCCGCCGAGCTGGAGACCGGCCAGCGCTTTGTGCTCGATATGAAAGAAGATGACGGTGATGAAACTCGCGTCAATCTGCCCCACCCTGAGATCTTCGCCGCCATGCAGGTCGGTTCGCAGCTGCTGGTAAACGACGGCAAAATTCGATTAAAAGTTGTCGAGTTCGATGACAACCATGCGGTTACTGAAGTCGTCGTCGGCGGGACCATTAGCAACAACAAAGGCGTGAATGTACCCGACGTGTTGCTGCCTATTTCACCACTCACAGAAAAAGACCGGGCCGACTTGGACTACGCGCTCGAATTAGGCGTTGATTGGGTTGCGTTGTCGTTTGTGCAACGCCCGGAAGACATCACCGAGATGCGCGGCCTGGTTGGGCAACGCGCTGCCATCATGGCAAAACTGGAAAAACCAACAGCCATTAAACACTTAAAAGACATTGTCCAGCTGGCTGATGCGGTGATGGTGGCTCGAGGCGATTTGGGCGTTGAAATGCCACAGGAAAAAGTGCCCGTTATACAACGCCAAATTGTTCGACACGCTCGTCGAGAGGGCAAACCTGTGGTTATCGCAACCCAAATGCTCGAATCCATGATTAGCTCACCCGTACCAACAAGGGCTGAATCATCCGATGTGGCAACCGCTATTTATGATGGTTCCGATGCAGTCATGCTATCGGCCGAAACGGCGGCCGGTGACTACCCAGTCGAAGCTGCCACCGCAATGAACCGCATTATTATCGAGGTAGAAAAAGACGTTTACTATCGCAAGTCTATTGACGCCAGCTTGCCCGCTCCGGGAGACACCGTCGCTGATGCAATCAGTTCTTCATTGCATCACATTTCCAATGTCCTTCCACTGGCAGCAACGTTCACTTATACCGAGTCTGGCTTTAGCAGTTTTCGAGCAGCCAGAGAGCGACCCGAAGCACCGGTTATAGGGTGCACGCCATACCAGGAAACAGCGCGAAAACTGGCTTTGGTGTGGGGTGTACATGCGGTATTGTCAGCCGAAATGTCAAACGTTGACGAAATGGTTGCCAACGCAATCAACATCACTTTACAAGAGGGTTTTGGTGAAATGGGCGAAATTATTGCCATAACCGCTGGCATGCCCTTTGGTCGAACCGGAACGACCAATATGCTCAGATTGACTCGACTAAAGGCGCTATAGTGCCCAGTTTACAATGATTTACACCGCATATTGAGGCAAAACCTCACGAACGCTGCAAAGCCTGTGGCAACAAATGCTGTCTCACGGTATGGTTCACTTATGAATACACTGCCCTTGAAGCGACCAATGCAAATCCAGCACAGCACCGGTTTATCTGTCACTAACGCGCGCAACAATCATTCGCGGGCGGGGCTTGCACTGCGCGCTGGCTTCTCCACCATTCTTGCGTTCGTTGTCGTGTTGATCACAGTGTTAACAGCGCCGCTCGGTTCGGCGTTCGCGCAAAGCGCAAGCGACACCATTATTACGCGCAGCGTGGTGGCAGAACCGGGGGATACTTTGCGATCAATTGCGCGCAGAGAGTTCGGCAAAACCGGTTTGTCGAACATGCTGGCCAGCTTCAATGGTATGAAGGAATCTGATCCAATTGCGCCGGGCCAGGTCATTCGCATTCCCCTGTTCACGCCGGTAGAACGTCAATTCGCCACCGTCATCTTCACCAAAGGCGAGGTCAGCAAAAACGAAGAACCGTTAAAGCGCGATGACAAAGTTTATTTGCAAGAACTGATTAAAACCGGTGATAACGGCTTCGCCAGTTTGCAGTTTGGCTCGGGGTCTGTGGTTAACCTACAGCCTTTAACACACGCTAAACTCGAACGGCTTAACTGCCTGGAAACAGACGACAGTTGCCTGATTGTGCTCGACTCAGCTCAAGGTGAAGTTTCATCAGACGTACAACGCCGAGACGGACAACCTACCGAATTCACCATCAACACACCTTACGCATCAGCGGCGGTCCGAGGCACCATGTTCGAGATGAATGCGGCCAGCGAAAAAATTATCGTTGGCGTGACTGAGGGCGAAGTACTACTCCAGGCTGGTGTTAACGATGTTCCCCTCGATGAAGGCTTCGGGTCTGTTGCCGCTGAAAATGTTCCCCCGCTTGACCCAGTTGCGCTGCTGCCAGCCGTGGTCTATCGCTACATACCCACACGAGCGGCCTCTGGTGACACTGTTTCGTGGTGGGCACTTTCCGATGTTGATCAGTACTTGGTTAATTTGAGTGCTGATCAAGACGGCATGGATGTCATCGGCAAATTCAATGAGGAACAAGGCGTATTTTCAGTTGGCGATGATTTGGACGCCGGCGAATACTTCATGAATGTGCGTGGCATCGATATCAATGGCATCAAGGGCTACAAATCTCCAACCAAGCTGGTCGTTGCAGCAATCGATGATTCAGTTAGCCCTGTTGACACTGTCGTTAGCAGACAAGGTAACGAATTCCTGGTAGAGGTTATCGACCCACCAGAGGCTGCACCCGGTTACGAAATTCAAGTCTCAACCAACGAAACATTCTCTGACCCGCTTAGCGTTGATGTCAGTAACCCCGGATCAGCCATCTTCCGTCTTGAAAGCGACAAGATTTACGCGCGTGCAAGAATACTACTGGAACCAGAAAGAGTGTCGGCGTTTGGCGGCGTTGGCGAATCTAATTAGAGATAAATTTAGACCCTAAAAAAGCCGCGGAGATTCACACTGCGGCTTTCCTACACGACCACTCAAAAAACGCACACTCAAACAAACTTGAAGTCGATTGCGCGGCGTGCTTTAGCCAGTTGCTGAAGCATGGCCTCACCACCCTGCACTGCCACGCCGACCGCGAGAATATCCAGCACAACCATTTGCGCCAGTCGTGATTTAACCGGCGAAAAAATATCGCTGTCTTCGGCGACATCCACACTGAGATTCACATCAGATAATTCAGCAAGCGGTGATTTGGTGGCAGTAACACTGATCACTTTAGCGCGTGAGTCCTTCGCTATTTGCGCACTGGTCAGTAGATCCTGATTACGTCCCGAATGCGATATTGCAATCACCAATGCTTTTTCGTCCAGCAGCGCCGCCGCCGAATGTTGTATGTGAGGATCGGAATACGCTATGGCCGGTTTGCCTAACCGAAACAATTTTAGCTGCGCATCCTCAGCAACTATGGCAGAGCCTCCAGAACCGTAGAGTTCTATTCGGTCACAGTTAACGTAAAACTCAATGGCCTTATCCAGCGACTCGTAATTAAGTTGATTGCGCACATGCACAAGCGATGCAATAGCTCCGTCAATCAGTTTTCCGGTTAGCTCTTTGGACGAGTCTTCGGGTGTGACGTCACGATAGAAAAAGGTACCACGGCTGGCTAAGTCTTGCGCCAGACGCAACTTGAATTGCTGGAAGCCGACGCAGTCAAGCGCACGACAAAAGCGGATAACCGTGGGCTCACTGACTGATGCTTTTGTTGCAATCGCCTGAATGGACGACTGCACGCTATTGTCGGGATCGGCCAAAATGACGTCAGCGACTTTTTGTTCAGATTTTCTAAGACCGTCTCGTGCCGATTTTATTTTTGCCAGCATAGCCTATGCACAGGGACCATTAAGGTGCCCAGTATACCGATACAGGCGGCAGATGTTTTTCAAAAAAAGACGCAATCGGCAACGGTTTTTTAACATCAGGCGCCAGCGCGGCCTCAAGCACATCGCGTTTGGCCTGCCCGGTTATGTGCACATAACGATAACGGGATTTCAGTAAAGCCGCTCGTGTGAGCGTAATACGGGTTTGTGGCACCGAAGCGGGCTTCAGAATGGCTAGCATGGCGCTGCAATCCAAGCTTAGCGCCGCATCCAGGCCGGGCGTTTGTGGAAACAAGGAGGCCGTGTGTCCATCGCCTCCCATACCCAGAATCACAACACTGAACGGCTGGCACATGGCGCCAAGTACTTGCTCGATGTCTGCTAAGGCATAAGCGGGCGTGTTATCGCGATACAGTGGGAAGAATCTTGCCGCGGCAGCCGGCCCAACTAAAAAATGTTCTTTAACAAAACTTGCGTTGCTGTCTTCGTGCGATTCGGGCACCCACCGCTCATCTGCCAATGTGACATCGACCGATGACCAATCCAAGTCAGCTTGCGATAACGCTTTAAAAAATGGCAGTGGGGTGCTGCCGCCAGAAACCACCAAACTGGCGCGGCCCAGATCACCGATGGCTTCTCTGAGGTTTTGTTCGACAGCTGATGCCAGTTTGTCTGCAATGGCATCGGCATCGGCCGCTTGAGTCCACTGCGCTTCGCTTAGTCCTCGTACCATTTTAAACCCTCTCGACTGATCAGTGCGTTGGCCGCCGCTGGCCCCATGGTGCCAGCGGTATACCCTTTGGGTACAACATTATGTGTTTTCCACGCCTCGCGAATGGGATCAATCCAGGCCCATGCGGCATCAACTTCGTCACGTCGCATAAACAAGGTTTGATTACCCTTAATAATATCCATACACAAGCGTTCGTAGGCGATCATCTGACGTTTTTTAAACACATCGTTAAAGTCGAGGTTTAAATGCACCGGCTGAAGCTGATTATCATCACCCCATGCTTTAACGTAAACACGCATACGAATGCTTTCTTGCGGTTGCAATCGTATAACCAACTGATTAGGTGTTGAGAAACCATCGGCCGTTTCATAAATAGAATGCGGCACCTTTTGAAAATTAATAATGATTTCGGTGAGCTTGCTTTCCATGTGCTTGCCTGTGCGCAAATAGAACGGCACACCAGCCCATCGCCACGATTCGATTTCGGCCCTTATTGCTACAAAGGTTTCAGTGTTACTGTCATCGGGTACGGTCTCGTTTTCAAGATAGCCCGGCACCGGACCGTCGGCATACGCACCAGCCTTGTACTGCCCTCTTACCGTGCTTTCAACCGCATCAAGACCAACCAGCGGCTTAAGGGCGCGCAGCACTTTTATTTTTTCATCTCTGATGGCATCGGAATCGGAACTGGCCGGCGGCTCCATGGACAATATAACCAATAGCTGCAACAGGTGATTTTGAACCATGTCTCGCAAAGCACCGGTTTGATCATAAAAGCCACCGCGTGTCCCAACACCCAGGCTCTCGGCGATTGTAATTTGCACATCACTGATGTGTTCTCGCCGCCACAGCGGTTCAAACAAGGCATTACCAAAACGCAAAGCCATTAAATTCTGCACGGTTTCCTTGCCAAGGTAATGATCGATACGAAAAATTTGAGATTCGTCAAACACCCGTGCCAGCTGGTCGTTGATTTCGTTGGCGGACGCTCGATCACGCCCCAGCGGTTTTTCCAGTGCTACTCGGGTGCTTTTTGAAATAAGACCCGCTTCACTGACTTTGGCGCATATGGGTTCGAACAAACTGGGCGCAACCGACAAATAGAAAACTCGCGCAACTTGCTCTCTACCGGAAAGCATTTCGCCAAGCACGTTGTACCCATCCAGCGTAGTGACGTCTAGCTGCAAATACTGAATGCGCTCGATAAACCCGTCCCAGGAAGCTTGCTTGAAGTGTTCGCTCGGGATGTGCTGGATAACTTCCTGTTGAATGAATTCGATAAACTGTTCGGTATTCATGTCTCGTCGGGCAACACAAATAATGCGCCCATCACCGTGTAGCTGAGCTTCGCAGTGACGAAAATACAAAGCCGGCAAAAGTTTACGCAGCGACAAATCCCCAGTGCCGCCAAAAAGCACAAAGTCGAAAGGATTTGTAATATCAGCCGGTTTGTCTTTATTCATAGTGGTGATGACACAATGTTATGGATGTACAAGTTCTGGGCTGTACAATTCTGTTTTTTTAAGCACTATCGCGTTTTAAAGAACTATCGTTGCTTAACGAGTTGATAAGCGCATTCACACGCCGCACTACCGCTGCGACATTATAAGTGTAATAGCAAGCGAATCGATTGTGTAGTTTTATTACCTAAATATTAGTAAAAACTACAATGCCTACACAGCATGAAGCAGATATTTGGCGGCATATATGCCATAATTGAAGTAGCTTTTTTACTTAAAGTCTATCGCAATCCACCATGACCAAACCAAACGTAACCGTATCCAAGGTGACTGAGCGCGTAATAAAACGCAGCCAGTCGAGCCGAGATGCGTACCTTCAGAGCGTTGAAAAACTCAGCGGCAAACGTGCCCAGCGCGGCAACTTATCGTGCACTAATATTGCCCACGCAGTCGCAACGGCCACACCCAATGATAAGCTTGTTTTGCACGCCGAAGATCAGCCAAATCTGGCAATCGTCAGCTCCTACAATGAGATGCTTTCAGCGCATCAGCCATTTGTCACCTACCCGGATATTATAAAACGGGCTGCGCAAAAAGTTGGAGCAACCGCGCAGTTCGCAGGTGGTACGCCAGCGATGTGCGATGGCGTAACACAAGGCCAGCCAGGCATGGAGCTCTCACTGTTTAGCCGAGATGTCATTGCCATGTCCACCGCTATTGCTCTGTCGCATAACATGTTCGATGCTGGTGTGTTTCTGGGCGTGTGCGATAAAATCGTTCCTGGCTTATTAATGGGTGCGCTAAGTTTTGGTCATTTACCCGCAGTGTTTATTCCCGCAGGCCCAATGACCACTGGCTTATCCAACAAAGATAAAGCCCGTACCCGACAACGCTTTGCCGAAGGCAAGGCCACCAGACAAGAACTGCTGGAATCGGAAAGTCAGTCGTATCATGGTCCTGGCACATGTACCTTTTACGGCACTGCCAACAGCAATCAAATGTTAATGGAAATAATGGGTTTGCATTTGCCCGGCGCTGCTTTTATCAACCCTGGCACGCCAATGCGAGAGCAACTCACCGCTGCTGCTGCCACACGCGCATTGCAGCTAACATCGCGCGGCAACGAATTCACACCAGTAGGTAAGATGGTCGATGAAAAAACCATCGTCAATGGCATTATCGGCTTACTGGCCACCGCTGGCTCAACCAATCACACGTTGCATCTGGTTGCCATAGCGAAGGCGGCAGGTATCGTGATTGACTGGAACGACTTCGATGAGCTCAGCCACGTAATCCCCTCACTGACACACATTTATCCAAGTGGGCAAGCCGATGTTAACCAGTTTCATGCTGCGGGCGGCTTGGCTTTAGTGATTCGCGAACTACTCGACGCCGGACTACTGCACAATGATGTGACCACCGTGGCAGGAGATGGCGGCTTGCGTCGCTACACCGATGAGCCGTGGTTAAATGCCGACAAGCTCGAATGGCGCCCCGGCCCCGAGAAGTCGCTTGATGAAACCATCATAGCAACCGTTGACAAACCATTTATGGCTGATGGCGGCTTGCGCCTGATGCACGGCAACTTGGGTCGCGCGGTAGTTAAAACTGCAGCTGTTAAAGAGAAGCACCGCATCATAAAAGCACCAGCGGAAATCTTTCATTCTCAGCTTGCGTTAAAAGAAGCATTCGAGAAAGACGAGCTCAATCGTGATTTTGTCGCCATCATAAAATACCAGGGCCCGCGCGCCAACGGCATGCCAGAGCTGCACCAGCTTACGCCGATACTGGGCGTGTTGCTCGACAGAGGCTATCAAGTCGGTTTGGTTACCGACGGCCGCATGTCGGGTGCATCGGGCAAGGTGCCAGCTGCAATACACGTATCACCAGAATGTTTGCTCGATGGTCCATTGGACAAAGTCAAACAGGGCGACATAATAGAAATGAACACCCTAACCGGTGAATTAAACGCACTGGTCGACGACGCAGACTGGGACGCACGAACCCACGAACACCCAGACCTGTCCGAACACAATGACACAGGACGCACCTTATTCGCTGGTATGCGCGCGCACGTCAGCACTGCCGAAACCGGTGCCATCAGTGCGTTCTAACCAGTATTACGCAAACATGTTTTATACAAACAAGAGAAAGCTTGCCATATGAAAGTCAGAGAATTAATGGACATGGCGCCCGTTATCCCCGTGCTGGTTATTGATGATCCTGAACAGGCCATCCCTCTTGCCACGGCTTTGGTTGCAGGTGGTTTACCCGTTCTGGAAGTCACTCTTCGCACACCGGCAGCATTGCAGGCCATGCAGGCCATGACATCAGTTAAAGGTGCCGTCGTCGGTGTCGGTACTGCGTTAAACCCAGACGATTTAAAACGCGCAAAAGATCATGGCGCTCGTTTTGCCGTTAGCCCTGGATTTAGCAGTGCACTTGGCAAGACAGCGCAAGACTTATCCTTACCCCTACTCCCAGGCGTCATGACCCCGGCTGATATCATCCATGCTCGTGATCACGGCTGCACTGAACTCAAATTTTTTCCAGCAAAGCAAGCCGGCGGACCTACCATGCTCAAAGCCCTCGGCGGCCCTTTTACTGACATTGTCTTCTGCCCCACAGGTGGCATTAACGCAGCGTCGGCTAACGAGTACCTGAGCCTGGCAAATGTGGCTTGTGTTGGCGGCTCCTGGGTCGCGCCCAAGACGGCAGTCAACGCAAATGATTGGGACCAAATCACCCGTCTTGCCAAAGAGGCAGCAAAACTAGAGCGATAAACCCGGTGTATGGGAGCAGTTTTTGCTGTGACAGGACATGGCATCCAATATCACCAAAAACACCAACAAATTCCCCATTGTGGCCACTCTGTGCGTCGCAATGGCAATGTGCGGCTCATGTGCAACCGTTATTGCAGCCCAAACGCAAATTGATTGCACTCTGCCCCACACCGACACACGGATTCAGGCATGTAACATTATCAAACGCGCCAGCGAATTCAATGGCTGCCTGAGCGCTGAAGATATTGCCGAACACACCTGTGTGCTGATGGACAGTGATTTGGCATTTTGCGATGCCGAACAATCCATCAATTTCAGTGCAATTTTCGATCGATCAAATAAAACACTCGATTGCAAAGGTGGCGTAATAGATCATGGCTGGAGCGAAAAATCCGCCGCAAACATAGTCCCAAGCAGCCGTGCAAAGCAAATGCCGTTCGTGCGTTTTTATGATGATCGGTCGCTGTCCGATATAAACGTAAAAAATTGCACCATGCGCGGCACCTTCCACGCCGGCATACAAATGACCCGCTTTTTTGGTGGCCAACTCGGAGGCGACGGCAAACTCGATGAAACCGAGGCTCTGCCCATTGGACATAACAATGTTCTGTTTGAAGACATCAACATTGAAGGCTCACAAGTGGGCATTTATCTTGGCAACTTCAGTGAAAACATTGTGATGAACAGAGTACATATTGATGGCACAGAGCGCATTGCCGTGTATTCAGAAGCAGGCAGCCATAATATAAAACTAAGCAATTCTATTATTAGCAACAACCGCACACGCGAAGCCGTCGCCATTGACTCAACTTACAACAGCGAAATCAGTAACACGCGTTTTTTAAATAACCGCGAAGGTGCTATTAACGTTTACCAGAATTGCGGCGAACTCAAAGGCAGTGTTTGCCCAGTTGTGCGTTCCACTGCATCAAACGGTAATAAAATCATTGGCAACACCTTTATCAACAACGGTATAACCGGTGTTCAAATTGCTTCAAGGCAAGGTCGCAATCACGCACTTGGCTGGTGCGCCACACTCAACGGGCTACCCGGTCAATTCACCGATGAGTCTATTAACAACGTGGTTGAAGACAACACCATTCATTGTAGCGAAGGCACTGCACTGGTACTCATGGATGGACCCAACCTGGTGCAAAACAACACCATTGTTGCCAAAGAGCATTGCGTGCCCTTAGAAATATCCACCGGTGGATTTGGAAAAAGTAAAAGCCATCTGCTTGATGGCCTTGAAGTGCAGAACAATACTATGACATCGGTTCGCCCGCCCCGGCTGCGCAATGTCAGCGACAAAGTCAAGTTCGAACCTTAAAAAGCGAGCACGTCGCGCCGGCTACGGTAAGTCTATGCTATTGATCAGCGGGTGTCGGGTGACTCAATTGCACAACAGTCAGCTGTGAGTCATCCCCAATTATCTGTTGAACACGTTCACGCACAGCGTACACGGTAATACCGGAGTGCTCGCCTGGTAGTTGTTCCTGAAAATCGGCTGGCAACGTGAACAACCCATCATCGACCAACTGACAGGCAACCGTCACCACGACTGGGTTTTGCGAATCGGTAAAATCAATTGCACTTAAACGTAGCCTTATTAAAGTTTCATTGTTAAAGGAGGCTTCCCATCGTATGGAGGAAGCTGCTGCCGACAGCACACCCGACTCTGGCGAAATCCAGACCAACGGAATGAGCGGTGCAACGTCAACAGAATTTAAATTCCCAAAAACCGAAGACTCGTCAAACGACAGAACAGCATCATCAGGTTGAGATTCACTCTGCCAACGGTACTCAGGCGCGTAAACGGTGGTGTCGCCATGCGTCTGTTCAAACAGCGATTCGAACTCGCCCACTCGCGAATCTATGTTTATCTTGTCGCCCATGGCATTCAGCCCGGCTTGCCAGGCAGGCATCATGGCGCCGTTTTCATCCACGATCGTACCAACGCTGGACGCGTCAACCGAGCTACTGACACAACTATCCGATTCGATGATTTGCGGAGCCTGGGCCGCGCCTAGCTCAAGATCGCCTTGGGTAAACCAGCCATCAAACACCGTTTTTCCATTCCTTTCTTCCAACACCACCGTGCCACTGATCGCCGCATTACCCGCGTCGCCCGGACGGTCTGCGTCAGTGTTTGTTGCGCTGCCACCACAAGCCATCAACACACAGGAAAAACCCACCGCTGCTGTGGCTTTTAACGGTGCCGAACTCGTCATGGCAGACTTGAAAAATTTGGATACTGGCCGCGCTGAATGAACTGTCTGAAATTGTCTTTTGTTCATGAGCCCTCCGCTACTAAGTCATTAGCGGCTGGACCGAGGGGTCATCTAAAATTCAATAGCGCAGGTTTTTGTTAGCCGTCTCACATAATGGCTGTTGCTATACTGTGCCGCTAACCCACGTTCGGCTTAAACCTGGGCATAAGCGCAGAGATTTTAAGGGTTAAACAAGATCTGATTACAAAAGATTAAACAGCAACACGATGAGCATCATCACTGTGACGACCAACACCATACTGTTGACTCCCCAGCTAACGGCAAGCATGCCTCCGGGACGTGCAAGAAAAGATATTCGCTTAATTAAACCACTCACGGCTTTGACGCCAGCATCTTGCATTGCCGTTACTCGCAAGGCAACCAGCCCCACAATGCTAGGCATAAGGCCCGGAGCCAACTTGCGGTATAACCAATCACTGTCGAGGTTTACGCCTCTAACCTCAGGCGGGTGTAACCCTTTGCGCATTAAAAACACAAAGGCAAGCAAGGCGAAACACAACAACTGCATTTGCGCCAAAACGTGGCTAACCGTGTAAGGCTTATATTCCACATCGTAAGGCAATAGTGCGTAAAGAGCGCCAGGAAAAATGCCAATAAGAACGCACAAAACAGCAGTTGCAATCATAGCGATGCGCATATGAACCGGCGCTTCGGCTGGGCGCTTACCGCTATCATGAGCGAAAAAAGTAAAGTAAGGAATTTTGATTCCCGAGTGACTTAATACACCCGCCGACGCCACAACAAGCGCAAACCACACAACGTAATAACTATTCTTGGCAGATGCGTCGAGAATTAACGACTTGGAAACAAAACCACTGAACAGCGGAAACGCCGATATTGATGCCGCACCAACCAAACAACACACCATCGTGACGGGCATGGTTTTGTATAGACCGCCCAATTCGGACGCTTTGGAAGTACCGGTGCGATACAAAACCGCACCAACACTCATAAACAACAAGGCTTTATAAAGAATATGGCAAAACGCATGCGCTGCGGTACCATTTAGGGCCATCTCGGTACCGATACCCACACCAACAACCATAAAGCCCAATTGGTTGTTCAGACTGTAGGCCAGTACCCGTCGCAGGTCGTTTTCGATCTCTGCAAAGAAGATCGGAAACAGGGTCATGACGGCGCCAATGTAAATGAGTATTTCGGTACCAGCGTAGCCGCGAGCCAATGCATACACAGCCATTTTCGTGGTGAAGGCGGACAATATTACCGTGCCAGTGACCGTTGCCGCTGGGTAAGAGTCCTGTAGCCAGTTGTGCATCAACGGGAACGCGCATTTAATGCCAAAACCGATAAAAATTAACCACGTACCCAGACTGACTAAACCAAGATGATCGAACGCAATAGAACCTGTGTCGTTGTAGTGCAATAACAAGCCTGCCAACAGCAACACGCCCGACAGCACTTGAATAATAAGATAACGCATACCCGTGGCATAGGAAGCGGCGCTTCGACGTGCCCAAATCAAAAACACCGATGCGACAGCCGTGGCTTCCCAGTACAAAAACAAACTGATTAAATCACCAGCCAGTACACCGCCAATAGCCGCCCCAGCATACACTAAAGTAGCAATTTGCTGTATGTGATCACGCACATGCCAGCTGTAAATACCACCCAGCAAAGCGGCAATTGAAAAAATAATGCTGAAGATCATTGACAGCTTGTCAACGCGCATAAAGGTTAATTCAAAACCAAGCACGTGAAAAACCGCATGGTGACCATACGAAAAACTGAGCAGTGATATAAACCCAAGCACTGGCACGATCAACAGCAACAAGGCTCGATGACGACTGCTCAACAACGGACACAATAGCGCCGCCAGCATATAGATAAATGGAGGTGCGAGCAGGCTCATTGAGATGCATCTCCATCAATATGCACACCGGTTTCGTCTGGTGTGTGGGCTGTTTTTTCTAAGCCTTGTTCTGGGTATTCTTCTGCATCAACGCTAAACGGCGCGTAATAGTTTTCGTTGCGTAAAATGACACGACGCAGCTGCGTTGCACCGAGCACAATGAGCGTGAATGCGATAAAACCAACGATGGCATAAAAACCGGGGAAACCCTCGCCCGGTACGTAGGTGTGGCGATGGACAATAAAGTCGAGTAAAAAAAGCACAACACACAATATGCTCAGGCCCAATATGACACGCTCCACCGCGCCCATATCGTCAGCCCATAAAAACCGTCTTGCCATTCTTGGCAACTGCGAAGGCGGCAACTGCGAGTGTGTCAAAGAATCTCGATCAGTTTTTTGTGTTTGTTTATCAGTCATGTGTTAGCGCCACTGAATTAAGCCAAGCAGCTCGATGAGCGGCTGTGGAAACACAAACAACAGCACACAGACAGTGGCCGTTACTACGATTGCCCAAAGCGATGCAAATGGGGCTTCACAAACATCAACCGACTGGCCAGGCGCCGCCGGTTTGAAAAAAGCCCGCAGTGGTATTGGCAACAAGTAGGCGATGTTTAAAATGGTACTGAGCATGAGTACGGCCAGCCAGATAGCGTTGCCCGCCTCTAAGGAACCACCAGCGATAAGCAGCTTACTCCAAACCCCCGAAGCCGGTGGCAACCCAATGATGCCCAGCGCACCAATGAAAAAGCAAACCATGGTTACCGGCATTCTTCTGCCCATACCATCAAGATCTGAAATCTGGGTTTTATGCAGGGAAACCATGATGGCACCGGCACAGAAAAATAAGGTAATTTTCCCGAACGCATGCATGACGATATGCAGCGCTCCACCGGTTACCGACATCGTTGTTGCTAATAAGGCCGCCATCACTATATAAGACAATTGACTTATCGTTGAATACGCCAAGCGGGCTTTTAAATTATCTTTGGTGAACGCGATGATCGAGCTGGCAATCACGGTAAACGCAACCACCGGCAAAACAACATTGGCAACACCCGACGTAGACACCATATCGATACCAAAGGTGTAAGTCACCATTTTCAGCAATGTGAACACACCGGTTTTAACCACCGCTACGGCATGCAACAATGCACTAACCGGTGTCGGTGCGACCATGGCTGCAGGCAACCAGCGGTGCATGGGCATAACAGCCGCCTTACCCACGCCGAATACACACAAGCCTAATAAAACCCCAACCGACAGTTGGCTCATACCACTGTCGCTAAGAATGCCCCCTACCCTGAAATCGAGCGTGCCAGCAGCCGTGGCTATCCAGATAACAGCAGGCAAAAACAAACCAATAGAGCCGCACATCAGCAGCAACAAATACAAACGCCCGGCTTTGCGTGAAGCGTCGTTACCCGCGTGCGTGACCAATGGAAAGGTTGACAGTGTGATGGCTTCGTAGGCCACAAACAAAGTCAGCAGGTTGTCGGCATAAGCTGCGCCCATGACACACGCAATGGCCAGCGCAAAGCAACAATAGAAACGCGTTTGGTTCTGCTCGTCGTGCCCACGCATATAGCCAATGGAATAAACCGTTGTAACCACCCAGAGAAAACTGGCCAGTAAACCGAACAGCACACCCATTGGCTCGGCAGATAATCGCAAAGAAAAATTGGCAAGTAATGAAAGCTCGCCACTTTCGACCAGCTCGCCCGCTTTAACCGCAGAGTAAATACGATCGTTAATGCCTAGCAGAACAATACCGGCAATAATGATTGACGCTTCGCGTAGGTTACGCCGACGCTCACCAAAGAAGATAATAAACGGGATAACCAGCAGCGGCGGCACTAAAGCCCACAATGGATTCATTGATAGCCACCCAATAATGCTGCGGCCGCATCAGAAGCCACCGATAAGGTGGCGCTACCCGAAATACCAACCCAGACGCTTACCGCTAACAATACGTACATTGGCACCAGCATCAGCAGTGGTGCTTCGCGCAGACCAGTGGGTTGCGGGTTATCTGTGCGCGCTTTTCGGAACAACATGATTTCCACCACTCGCCCAACATACACAATGGCAAATAAAGAGCTGAGCAAGACAAGCACACCGATCATCCACCAGCCGCGTTCCATTGACGCACTGATAAGAGAGAACTTACTGATAAACCCGGCAGTCAATGGCACCCCAATCAGACCAAGGCCGGAAAAAATGAAGGCGCAAACCGTGAATGGCATTTTTTTAAACAAATTATCCAGACTATCTGAATGCGCATGTCCAACGCGATAAATGATGCAACCCACAGACATAAACAAGGCCGTTTTGATAATGCCGTGATTAATAATGTGCACGATGCCTGCGGTTAAACCGGCCTGAGAGGCCAGGCAAAACGCAGCTATGATATACCCGATTTGAGCAACGCTTGAATAAGCCAGCATGCGCCGTAAATCGGATTGAAAAATAGCGACAAGCGACATAAGCACGAAACCGGCAACCGCTGCAGGCAACAAAACAACATTCAACAACATGCCACCAAAGCTGTAGTTTGTACCAAAAATACTGAAGAAAAATCGAAGCAAAACATACAGCGACACTTTGGTTGCCGTACCAGCCAGAAACGCAGTCACCGCGATCGGTGCATGCTGATAAGCATTGGCTAACCAACCGTGCAACGGAAACACCGCTGATTTGATCATTAAACCGATAGTTAGAAAACTAAACGCGACCAGCACTGCGCGCTGTGATTGCGCATCGGGAATGCGAGACGCAATATCAACCATGTTAAGCGCACCAGTGGCAGCGTATAAAAACCCAATGCCGATCAAAATAAATGAGGCACCAATGCTGCCCATGATCAAGTAACGAAAACTGGCAGAAAGTGCTCGTCTGTCACTGCCAAATGCAATGAGCATGTACATGGATAAAGAGGATATTTCCAGAAACACAAAGACATTAAAGGCATCCCCCGTTATGGAAATACCCAGCAAACCGGTTAAGCACAACATCCAGGCTGCATAAAACAAATAGTGTTTACCGGTTTGTACCGATTTGCGGACTGTCTCATGGGCATACACCACCACAACGCAGCTTATGAATGACACCAGCAACAACATGATGGCATTCATGCTGTCTATGTAATATTCAATACCTGTAGGCGCTGCCCAGCCACCCAGCGCGTATCGAATAACACCCTCAGACTGCACTTGCTTGAAAATGGCCCATGAAGTGGCAAGCACCAGCACGTTGGCTAAAACCGCGATACACCAACACACAAACGAGCGTCTTATCAACACGCACAAAGGCGCGGCCAGCATGGGAATAACAATTTGTAAGGCGGGCAGCTGGTCGGCAATCACGCGTCGTGCTCCCGTGACTCAATTGCCTTGATTTCGTCTTCTTCTATGGTGCCGTACTCTTCATATATGCGAACAATTAAAGCCAGTCCTACTGCGGTAGTCGCCACACCGACCACGATTGCTGTCAGGATAAGCACATGCACAAGTGGATTGGAGTACAGCGGTACAGCATCATCAAGTATAGGGGCACTACCACCCTGCACCTTTCCCATGCTGATATACAAATAGAAAATCGATGTTTGAAACACGCCCAAACCAATCATTTTCTTGATCAGGTTATAGCGCGCTATCAAAATGTATAAACCCGCCATCATTAACACAATGACAGCCCAGTAGTTGTACAAGCCCAATACTGCCATTATCGTCTGCTCGCAAACCCGTAAAATAAGCTGATCATTACCGCTGTCACCGTGACGCCCACACCCAATTCAACTGCAAATATGCCCCAGTGTTGCCCGTGTTTTGGGTCATGTGCCAAAACACCGTAATCGAGTAAATTGCCACCCAGAAACATACTGACGATGCCGGTTCCCAAATAAATGAGCACGCCAATGGCCATTAAAATGCGTAATGCTGTTGGTGTTATAACTTGTCGAGTGCGTTGTAAACCAAAAATAAGACCGTGCAAAATGAACGCTGATGCGAAAATAACGCCCGCCTGAAAACCACCGCCTGGGCCGTAGTCGCCATGAAACTGCACATACAATGCAAACAAAAGAACAAAAGGTATAACCAGCTTTGTGACTATTTGCAGGACACGATGCCGTTGCCTTGGGTAGAGTTTCATGAGTCTACCCCCGAGTCATCACTGCTGTGTCTGGGTATATCACCCGGGGCATCTTCTGGTGCATCATCTTCAGGCCTGCGCCTGATAAGACCCAGCAAACTCAACACGGCAATACCCGCGGTAAACACCACCACCGTCTCACCCAGTGTGTCGTAGCCACGATAGCTGGCCAACACCGACGTCACCACATTGGGCATACCGGTTTCATCCATCGATTTATACAAATAGTGCTGCGTCAGTTCGGGGTGTGTTTGTGCTGGCGAATTCGGGTCGCCATAATATGGCATGTCGAGCGTGCCATAAATCAGTAAGCCACCAGCCAGCACCACAAAAACAATGGCAATAAGGGAATCGTGACCGCGCGGTTTTTGATCGTGCTTGGTAAACGACATGGCACCGAGAAACAATATGGTTGAAATACCACAACCCACAGCCGCCTCGGTAAAAGCAACATCAACAGCATCCATAACAACAAAAATACCGGCCGCAACCAAAGAATATAATCCAAGTAAAATAACGCCAGCGAGTAAGTCGCGCAGCACGATGATGCCAACCGCAATGGCCATCAGAAATGTCAGTAATACAACGGTAACCAGCAACTCCATAATTATTTCTCTTTCTTTTCTAGTCTGGCTTTTCTAGTCTGGCTTTTTTAGTCTGGCTTATCTAATTTTGCTTATTTTAGCTGGCTAATCTAATCCGGCTTATCCGGCCTGGAGCGCGCCATTTTCTGCGCAATTTCCGCTGAGTCTACAATTGGTTTGCCGTTTTCATCGGTTGGCACGTGTCCAGAAAGCAGTGCCGTTTTAGCCAAGGCATGCGAGGCTGTTGGTGCCGTAAACAACGTGAAAAACAGCACTAAAACAACTTTGATACCGGCCATAGGATTTTCAAAAACAAACAAGGCCTGAAGCAACAACCCAAGTATCACGAATATGGCACCACCGGTGTCCGTGACACTGGCCGCATGTAAGCGTGTGTACAAATCAGGCATTCGGATAAGACCAATTGCACCGGTAATAATAAACACACACCCAGTCAGAATAAGCAGCCAGGAAAGAAGATTAATTAGCCCGATAAACATCAGAAGTCATCTTCCTGATAAGCACCGCTACCCAGATCGTCGTATTCAAAAAACTTCAGGACCGCAATGGTGCCTATGTAGTTGATGAGCGAATAAACCAGGGCGATGTCGACGAAATCGGGTCTGCCTGTTAAAAATCCATACACGGCAATCAACAACACGGTTTTTGTCCCGAACGAGTTAACGGCAAGTATGCGATCAAAAATGGTTGGACCCAATAAAGCACGCGCCAGCGTGATGCACATGGTGACCAGTATTGCCAATGTAGCGACGATAAACATTACGGGGGTGGCACCAATGGTTCGAGGTGTGGCTCTACTTCTTTCACGTGATCTGCCATCTCTCCTTTTTCCAGCTCGTGCAAACTGTCTTCATGTAAGGCATGCACCAGTATGTCGTCATCGGGTGTAAAATTTATTGCTGTGGTGCCCGGCGTTAGGGTAATGGAGTTGGCGTAGATTGCGCGGCCCATATCAGTATCGGGGGTAGCTGTGACTCGCCGCAACTGCGGCTTGATAGGCAAGTCCCTGGATAAAATCATGCGGGTGACTTCAATATTGGAGAGCAATATTTGGTGAGCCAGCCACCCCCAATATTTAAAAATGTGGAAAAAGCGAAAATAGATAGGCTGTCCGCGATGCATCATGACACGCATGCGATGCGCCAGCCACACGACCAATGCAACCGAGAGTACACCTAGAATTAATAATTGTGCTTTGAAATACCCGGACAACAGCATCCAAAGTATTGCCATCGTGATAACGAGTCTGATAGTTAACATTTTTGTCGTTTTTAGTTTCAGGCTTGGCTGATGCGTTTTACAAGGCACGACGTAAGCGCACCTTTTTGGGCCACAGCCGCGCTGTTACCGTCGCCGCACTGAGTGCACCTTTAATGCAACCACACTGCGGCTAAGCGCACATTTTGCCCGCCCAATTTGTTAACATCATTTTACCATGTTTAAGGCTAATCCCACACACCTCACAAAACCTCTCGAATACGGGCTTTTGATATTTTAACAAGACCACAAATTCGTTAAAATGCAGATAGTTGGGTACTTCTACCACCGTCTATTAGCACACCTCTGATAAACTCGCGCGCAACAAGTAATGGCCTGCGCCGCGCGCGCATCCGGAGAGAACACCTGCCGTGAAACAGATTAGTCCGAACAAGATACACCGCTTCGCGAGAACGACAGCCCTGATGCTGCTCACTTGCGCGATGGTGCTTGGTTGTAACAGTGATATCGAGCCGGCCGGGACAGCGGGCTCTACTGCCGGAACCACTGGTGGCGGCACCAGCGGTGGCACCGACGGTAATGCAAGCTCAGGCACCACCACTGGCGGTGAAAACAATGGCCAATACTCACTAATACTGTCAAACAACAATCTGAACCTCTCAGAAGGTTCCGCAATAACCGTGGACATACAGGTTCAACGCAGCGCAGGCTACACCGGAAAAGTATCACTGGCTTTGGCGGGCGCAGCGCCGAGCGACCTTGACAAAATCGGCTGGCAATTTACTGACTCAGACATTGAAAGCAACGAAACCACCACACGCCTCACCATCAATTTAAATTACGGCCCGCTGCCGGCCCAGCGTGAATCGCGAACCCTGCGCATCGTTGGTACTGACGGCAGAAATCAAAGTGCCGCCCTGTTGAACATTCAAACCGTGCCTACCACCTTACCTGATGTGTATTTGTTAATTGGGCAAAGCAACATGGTTGGCTCCAGTGAGCTCGGTGCAAAACAATCAGCGCCCGGACAGCTCGACGCACCCGACCCACGCATCATGCAGTTAAACGTCACTGGCAACGATGGCCAGAACTTTGATTCAGCCAGCGCTTTCACATCAGAGAGCAACATCGCGGTAGGTGTGCAACTGTTCACCCCCGCTATCGACCCTTTGCATGTTGGATACGACTCTCGCATCAGTGGCAAAGAAGGCACAAAGATCGGCATGGGACTCAGGTTCGCCAAACGAGCCATGAACGACACACAGGCCCAAATTATTCTGGTGCCGGCTGCCTGGTCAAACACCGGATTTTGCCGAGTCAATGATCGCACCCTCTTCCCCGGACAGTTGGGCTGGAACGCCGTGTCTTCGAACAACTCTGCGTTAAGCGGTACGCTACTTCACGACAGAGCCATCGCCAGAGCCAATTTGGCCTTGCGCGAGTCTGGCGGTATTTTACGCGGCATTTTGTGGCATCAGGGCGAAACTGACTCCAACAATGCGGCTTGCGCTCAGGCCTACGAACAAAATCTGGCTGCACTGGTTCGATCTTTGCGCACCAACATCATTGCAGACGCCAGGGGGACGCAAGCTCGTGGTCCCAATGCTAATGTGCCATTTGTGGTTGGCAGCATGTCAAGAGGCGGAATCTACAGCGACTTCTCTGACACCAAAACGATTGTTGATGGTGTACACCGGAATATCGCTCAAATCGTCCCTTTTTCAGCGTTTGTGACCAACGATGACCTGATACCGCCGGATTACCCCTGCGGCGAAGGCGATTGCATTCATTTCGGGTCAACCTCACTGCGCGAAATGGGCTCGCGCTACTACGATTTTCTTATTCAGGCAGCCATTCAATAATTCGCTGGCACAGTTTGTGGATCGGATCACATTTTCAGTCACGAGTACAGGTATGGCGTCACGCTTGAGAAAGTTTAGCGCTTACCCTTAATACGTGTGCCGTTAACCACACTACGCATGCATGCGATTTTTAAAGAACTAACTTACACATGACTTCTATTACATCCAACTTCTTAAAATGCGCCGCTGCGTGGCTTTTCGTTTTCGCCTTGAGTTCGTGCTCCAGCTCTGTTGACGACGGCGTGCAAACAGGCGGTGCCGGAACCACTGGAGGGACATCGGTTGGAACAACAGGCGGGTCTACTAACGGCAACAGCAACAATTTATTCTCAATGGACTTTGTCGAGCCTGTTGTGTTAACCGAAGGCAATGACGAAGGCGCAAATATCCCCATTGTGATCAGGCGCCAGCCTGGCTACACCTCGCCGATTACCATCACTGTTAACGGCGTAACCGACGAAGATTCTCGCCTGATCAGTACCAGCGTGTTGCAGCAAACGCTAAGCGGCACTGAGAGTTTTTCTTCAATTAACATGCGTCTGGCTATCGATGATCTACCGATCATGCCGCAACAAAGAATTTTTAATGTTGATGCAACAGACGGTGTGAATACGGCCAGCATTGCTGTCCAGGTCAATATCGATCCTGTCAAAGCACCCGATGTTTACTTGCTGATTGGCCAAAGTAATATGGTCGGCTTCAGCAACGATGGAACCAAGCTTGCCGGACCCGGCGGCCCGGACGAGCCACACCCGCGTATTCTGCAACTCAACGTGTCCAAGAATGATCAATACGATATTTTCAGTACAGAAGCTTCGTACACCTCAGCGTCAGCCAACATTTTCGGTGACACGCCGATTGTCATCGCTGAAGATCCTCTGCACGTGCCATCTGACCCGACCAACACCGGTAAATCCGATGCCTACATTGGTATGGGCCTGAGTTTTGCCAAAGCGGCATTGCCCAATACCACCGCCAATATTGTGCTTGTGCCCGCCGCTTGGTCAGCCACATCGTTTTGCAAAAGCCCCGAAGGTGGACCGCTGGGTCAGTGGAACGCACAAGCAACAGACAATCCAAATCTTGGCAATACGTGGTTATTTGATCGGGCTGTAACCCGCACCAATATTGCTCTGGCAGAAACGGGTGGTGTACTGCGCGGAATTTTGTGGCATCAGGGTGAATCAGACTCCTTCGATGCCAATTGCGCCAGTGTGTATCTGGCCAACCTTGAGCGAATGGCAAAGCAGTTAAGGCTGAATATTGCCCCTGATATTCGCGGTGGAGACTTACGCCGTGAGAATGCCAACATTCCATTCGTGTTAGGCACGATGTCCCGCGGTATCGACGAGCGCGAAGACCTCTCTCAATTCTGGTTTGAAAAGCAACTGGTTGACGATGCACATCGCACACTACCCAGCAAGGTTGCCCATGCTGCAACCAGTATTAACGACGATCTGATTCCATCGAATGGGTATCCTTGCGGTAACACCTCGTGCATTCATTTCGGGGCCGCCGCTTTTCGAGAAATGGGCGCCCGCTACTACCAGACACTATTACAAGCTGTGGCAACGCCCTAAGCTGTGGGCGACTCCTCACTCAAATTGAGGAACACATCTAAAAAAGGTTGAAAAAGATAGTAGATACGCAACGCTCGGTCCACAGCCTATCGCACATCCGTGAAGCAAATGCGCAAAAACGGGCTTGAGTTTCTGGCTATACCGCCCGATAACTCACATAGGGTTGTGACTAGCGCGTACTATCGATGTGACCGGTCAATAATGTTCACGGTTTCCCCCTTGGACAAGTGCTATAACAGCTAACCTGTATTTTTTAAGTACAGACATAACAATGGCAATACAAGAATTCTCATGAGACTGCATGCACTGCAATATTTACGCGCTGTCGCTGCCTTATTGGTTGTTTTTAGCCATGCATGTATTCAAGTGCCCGCTTACGAGGCACGCCTGATCGAGTTTGGCGCATTTGGCGTGGATATTTTCTTTGTGCTGTCCGGCTTTATTATGCTGTATATCGCCAAACCAGATCAAAAGCCCGGCGATTTTATTGCCAGCCGAATACGACGCGTGGTACCGCTGTACTGGTTCTTCACGATTTTAATGGTGCTTATCTTTCTGGTAATGCCGTCGGTTTTTAACAAAGCGCAATTAACCGTCGACAGCACACTGAGAAGTCTGTTTTTCATACCCCATTGGAGCGCAGCGCACCCAGACCGCACTTGGCCAATTGTCCCGCCAGGCTGGTCGCTAAACTTCGAAATGTATTTCTACTCACTGTTTGCGCTATCCATGTTTGCAAAGCCTCAATGGCGACTACCGATCATCAGCACCATTATTACCGTGGTCTTTCTTGTTGCGCTGCAAATTGACAGCACCGGACCGATTCAGCATTTCTTTTCAGATAACACGGTGTTTGAATTTATTCTGGGCATGCTGCTGGCCTACTCGTTTAAACGTGGATTCAAATTACCGCCTGTTGCCGGCTGGCTGCTTATTGCGGTTGGGTTCTTCCTGCTGTTTATACACTCACAGTTCTGGGGTCTGAACTCGCCGTCGTTTAATTTGCCCGGCATACTGGTTAACGGCGTTCCAGCAACCATGGTGGTTGCAGGCACGTTGTACATTGTCTTGCCAGTAAACAAACTGTGGGTGCTGCTCGGTGACGCCAGCTACGCCTTGTATCTGAGTCACATCTTTGTTTTAGGTGTGTTACGCGCTGTACTCCCCCCGATTCTGGGCGATGGACAAATGGCCGCTCTGCTGTTTGTGATTATTTCAATGCTCGTCAGCCTGATCGTCAGTGTACCCATACACCAGTTTATCGATAACTGGTTGTTACGCCAGGAACGGCTGTGCATGTTCAAGTCGGTCAAGCACAGAGAGGCTTAACGATAGCGATATCGTTGCCATGCAAACTCTTGAAGACATAATTGTTCGATTCGACGTTGACCCTGCCCACACGCTGAAACAACAGAATCGCGAGCAAGTGGAACGCCCACAGGGTTTTTATACCACTTGCTGGTATGTTGAAAAAAACCAGGCAGGCGACGTGATTGCCCGTTATCGCAGCTGGTCCAATCAAACCAGATACCCACCTTATCGCGCTCAACTGGGTTGGGAACGCTATACGCCAGGTGGAACCTTGTTAGAGCGCGAGGTGCGCTATTCCAAACAGCAAGACACCGATACGCTGCACTGACACGTTCGCTCACCGTTCGCGCTAGGCATCCATATCAGAAAACATATCGTGCTCGCGTATCACTTCGATAAAGGCATCGCCGTATTTCTCCAGCTTGTGCTTACCGACGCCCGATACGGCTGACATTTGTTCGTGTGAAGTGGGTTTTTGATCCAGCATATCAATAAGCGAACTGTCACTGAACACAATGTAGGCAGGCTTACCTTCAGCAAGAGACGTTCGCAGTGTTCGCAGCTTTTCCCACAAGCCGCGGTCTTCCGGTGCAATTTGATCAACGGCCTGATGACGCCTGGGCTTTGCCCCACCCGCACCAGCGGACTTTATGTGCCGCAATTGCAGCGTGCGCTCACCGCGTAATATCGGTCGCGACTGCTCGGTTAGCATAACTGACCCATGTCCACCAACGTCGACGCTGAGTAAACCTTTGGCAATGAGCTGTCGATACAGCGTTCGCCACTGGGTGGCATTACGATCAGTTCCAATGCCAAACGTACTTTGTTTATCGTGGCCAAAACTCAGGACGCGCTCAGTTGGCTTACCAAGCAACACATCAATTAAATAATTAACCCCAAATCGTTGTCCCGTTCTGTACACACAGGACAACGCTTTTTGCGCAGCTTCTGTAGCATCCCAGGTGGTTGGCGGGTGCAGGCAGTTATCGCAGTTGCCACACGGTTTAGGCAATTCGTCATCAAAATAGGCCAGCAGAGCCTGACGACGGCAGGTACTTAACTCTGCCAAACCCAGCATGGCTTCGAGCTTCTGATGCTCGACACGTTTGTGTTGCTCGTCGGCGTCCGAGTCGCCCATCATGGCGCGCAGGTTGATCACGTCCTGTAAGCCGTAGGACATCCAGGCGTTAGCCGGTTGTCCGTCACGCCCTGCGCGCCCGGTTTCCTGATAATAAGCCTCAACGCTTTTAGGTAGGTTTAAATGCGCAACAAACCTGACGTCCGGTTTATCAATGCCCATACCAAAGGCAATAGTCGCAACCACAACAACGCCCTCTTCACGCAAAAAACGACTCTGGTGAAGCTCTCGGGTTGCTGCATCCAGGCCCGCGTGGTAAGGCAACGCCGTTCTACCTTGCTTGCATAACCAGGCGGCTGTTTCCTCCACTTTTTTTCGTGAAAGACAATAAACAATACCCGCATCTCCCTGGTGATTATCATCCAGGAAGCGCAGCAAAGAATCTCGCGCATTACCAGCGTCACTAATGGCGTAGCGAATATTGGGGCGATCAAAACTGCTGATAAATTGGCCGGCGTTATCAAGACTCAGATTATTGACGATTTCTTCACGGGTGCGCTGATCGGCTGTCGCGGTTAAGGCTATTCGCGGTACATCCGGGTAACGTTCGTGCAACACGTTTAACCCCATGTACTCCTTACGAAAATCGTGTCCCCACTGTGATACACAATGTGCTTCATCAATCGCAAACAAGGCAATGGTGCAATCGTCGAGTAGATTCAATGTTGACGGCATAAGAAGCCTTTCCGGTGCAACATACAAAAGGTCGATATCGCCGCAGCGCATGGCCTCTTCGGTGTCCCTAACGGCCGCCGAGCTCATGGAGGAATTGATAAAAGCGGCATTCAGGTTCAGCGCTTTTAGTGCATCGACCTGGTCTTGCATAAGTGCAATCAGTGGAGATACAACGATACCGGTGCCGTCTCTGGCCAGCGCCGGTACTTGATAACAAAGCGATTTCCCACCACCGGTGGGCATCAATACGAGGGCATCGTTACCGCTGATAACAGAGTCAATAATTCTGGCTTGCTGAGGCCTAAAGCTCTCATAGCCGTAAATGGTTTGTAGTATGTCTAACGCGTCCGTGTGTTTCATATAACAACCTCTTAATAATACTGATGAATTGAATGCGCAGCCTTGCGCATGACGGTTAATCTAATGTATGAAAATAGCAGAACCTGGCGAGCACGGTTGTTATACCGTGTTCCCTGGCACGTAGCTGGCGCGTCGTTATGCGCTCGATAAATCAATGGCCTGGTAGGCTTGTTTCCATTGCGTATACTGCGCAACAATATCGCTCATGGCTTGCTCGTCAAATTCGCGCAGACCACTGAGCAGCATATTTTTTTCACCGCGTCCAATAACACTGTTACCGTCTTTAATAATAAAACGCAAGCAGGCTTTGCCTTTTTTACCGTCAACATCCAGCGTGGCGTTGTCTAGTTCCAGACTCAAATTGTCACCCGATAACCGATCCAGCTGCAAGGACATATCTTTGTAAATGACCAGTGGTCTGGCCGGGTTGATCATCACTTGCTTATCGCGCATCAGCTCAACCAAAATATCGGGGAAGGTTTTTCCTGAAAATTTGACGTATTGTTCAACCAGGGACGTAACAAATCCTGGTTCGCTGGTGGAGTCACCGGAAACGCTGATGGTTAGCAGGTGTTTGTCGCTTTCGTCGAGAATGTCTTGCGATGCATCAAGGCGCTCAGGCAGTTGAACCGAGACGTCCGCGTTTAGCAAAGCCATCAGGTCCACATGCAATTGGGTGTATACACCGTATCGATTCAACAGCGCTGCAAATAATAAATCGCCTGGCACGCAAAAGCGTTTGGCACCAATATCGTGAATGGGATTGAAGTCACCTGCCACACCTTTGGCAAAATGATTGGCTTGCAGTTGACTAAAACTCATTTTTTGGCCGTCTTGTGTTACGTACTTGGCTATATCAAGAGCCATGCTTGTTTTTCTCCATTGAGCATAAAATTGTGTCACGCAAGACTGCGCCGTGAGCGCACATTCGCTGATAGAAATCAAGGATCATTTGCAGCACGCTTGGTATTCACCAATGCATCGTTTTCTGTCAACTGATTTGACGATAATTGCACGGCACGAGGATAAAGAGGACGGTCACGATCGTTTAGTATGGTGCCCTGCCAGCCAAGCGTACTGTCCACAAAGTGTTGCATTCCAGTACGCCCAAATAAATCACAATAGCCCGCCAGCACGCAATCGATGTAGCTTTGCAGTATCGGGTAATCGCCATTGGCCGGCCCTGAATGTGCTGCATCTGACACATACACGTGAATTTCACTGGCGCTACACGATTCGGGCAGTGTTAAGTCGCTTGCTGGCAAGATAACACGGTCATAGCCAGATTCGCGCTCATCGAGCATTGGCAGCTCAGAGAGCCTGACACGGGCAATGACGCCGTCAATGTAATTAGGTTCCTGTCGGGCAGGGGTAGCGCCCGGATCGTTGAGTTGCTTTTGAATACTCAAGGAACAACACCGATAATTTGTGGTCTCACCATGGTGAGATGTGGCCGATACGCGATGGCCCCACACTCGTTGCCAGCCGTACAACCTGGCGGGATACGCGCGCTCATTTGAGGCTCTAGTAGCCCTGTTAACCAGCGAACCATAGCCAAAATACGTGATGCACTGCTCTTTTTCGTCAAACATGTCCCTATCGAACGTGCTGCGCAGGCCCTGCTCGGCTTCTAAGCCATTCGGCGCTGCCGATAAAGGCTGTATACGCGCCGTAAAGCCTGCCGCGCCTTCCGAAGGCTGCACTGTGTTTAGCGGGTCTTTTGACAAGATAATTGCCTGCTAGTTTGCCATGCCAAGTTTTCAGAAAAGTTGCGACAGGTGTAATGGGCAAATTCGACTCTGTCGTTCTATAGTGTTGATTCGATCAGTTTTAGTCATAGCAAAAACGCCAATTATGAGGCTTTTTAGCACACACCTGGCGCGTCAGCCTGAACTTCGTTCACAGCAGCTTACCGGCTCAGCTGGAAGCTGCCATGCGGCTTGCACACCGTCACTGGCTATCTTTCGGCTAATCCGCTCGGTGGCGGCGGTCAGCTTGTCATCAGTTCGCGTTTTACCAGTGTGCTTAATGCTGGTTTGCACTACCGCGTATGCAAGCTTATCTCACGGTGAGCTGGAAGATGCGTCTCGCATAGCGCAATCTCAATCCTGGCAACAACAGCGATCTTTGCCACAACAGCGCAATGCCCTGCCCCAAAAAAACCATCCACTCCAGATTCAGACGCTTTCCATTGAGTTGGATGAACGAAAAAAAGACAAAGCCACTCGTCGGGCACGAGTTTACCAGTTTAACTACAACACGCAGCACTCGCGAGTGTTGTTGATTGACCTTGAGCGACAAACTGTATTGACTGAGCAAGCAATAGCGTCGGTTCATTTACCCTTAAATGAGCAAGAAATAGCCACCGCCAAATCACTGATAGAAAAAAACACCACGCTAATGCAACAGCTTAATGCAGCGCTGGAAAAACGCGGCTTGCCCCAAATGAATGATCTATCGCTGCTGGATGTCAAAGCCAGTGTATTCGAACCCGCCAATCAGTCTCACCCATGCACTTCGCAACGCTGTGCACTGATTTCATTGTTCGATCAAACACGCACGGTCTTTGCGCTCGAACCGGTTGTCAATCTACAACAGCTCAGCGTCAATACGCTGCAAAACGGTCAATAGCACATCGGCATGCATCGGTTCACTCAAACATTATTGCTGCTATCCAGCCTGATCGCCCTTTGGGCTAGCAGCAGCGTACAGGCAATGGACTGCGCTGTAGGAGAGGCATTTGAAACCAGTTTTGATTCGGGTGCCAATTGGCAATTCTGTGTCGTGCTTGATGAACAGCACGGCCTTGAACTACGCGACATTCATTATCGCGCGCCAGGAGACTTTAGCCGGCGGGTTCTTTCGCATTTACACCTGGGCCAGGCGCTGGTGCATTATCACGATCAAAGACAGTCTGACGTTCTTATTGGTGAAAATAAACTCGGTGGTGATGCACTGAGGGTGTTAAACGAAAATTTATGTGATGGCACTTTGCATGCACTGGGTGATAACGATCCGTATTTGTGTAGCACAGTTCGAAACACCGGGCTGCTGGCAAAATACAATTTACGCCCTGGCTTGCAAGGCTCTCAATACCAACTGTTTTCGGTTTCACAATACCAGGGACTGAGCTTTCAAATCGCCGTTGCACTCAGTGAAGATGGGCGCATAGCACCTTCAGTAACCTTGTCGGGACAGTCCACTGCGCGAACCGATAACCCAGCCTATGGCAATCAGGTAACCGACCCTTTAAACAATGCACAGATAATCGCCACGCAAGCCTCTGTTCTATACACCTGGCGCATGGTATTTGCCATGAGTGCTGAAGGTGATAATGACCGAGTCGAGGAATTTAACTTCGAGCTAATACCGTCATTAGACAATCGTCGACCCATGGAAATCACTGCGCTGGAAGTTGAGTCACTGCGCAAAACAAATCCCGATGCGTTTAGAGGCTGGCGCGTGCTAACCGATATTGGCCATGGCTACTACCTTGACCCGCAAAACAGTGGCTTTCGCTACTCTGACACACAGAACAATTGGGCGCAATTTGATTTAGCAGTAACCGCGTTCAGTGAATGCGAGAAACACACTACGGTTAAGCACACTTCGAACAGCCAAACCAATAACACGCAGTGTGTGGGTTCTTTGGATAGTTTTGTCAATGGCGAATCCATCGCCAATCAAAAGCCGGTACTCTGGTACAGCATGAGCCGCATTTTCAGGCCAAAAGCGGAGGACTTCCCGGTAGTTTCTTCAATGCAGGTGGATTTTGAAATCATTCCTTTTGACTGGACGCCCACTTCACCCTTCGAGTCAACACAATGAAGCAGGCCAGCACCCACCTGTTGCCACTGTTTGGCTTAAAGCTGCTAGCGCTGCTTTGCTTATTAATAAACAGTTCCATCGCTTTAGGTGCGCCAAATTGCAGCGCAGATGCCTTAATTAGCGAAACATTTTCTAACGGTGCCAAATGGGAAATGTGCTGGGAATCGCGCATTCGCGAAAACCTGGTGTTAAGCGACGTTTACTACACTCCGCCTGGGGGTAGCGCTAAACGCGTGCTCAGTACGGCCCGTCTGAGTCAACTTCATGTGGCCTATGACGATAGCGATGTCACCTATAACGACATCACGCAATACGGCTTGGGTGGGGGCTACATGATTAGCCTGGATGAAAGCGATTGCCCTTTGGGAGAACTACTCACCATTCAGACTCGTCCTGGCTTGTGCCATTGGCGATCACAAGGCAATGACAACTACCGCACACCCTCACGCTCTGTCAGCGCCGAGAGCCTGACACTGTTTTCAGTGTCGCAAGTGGGTGCTTATGCCTATATCGTCACGTGGAAATTTTTCTCTGACGGCGCTATCTCACCAGAAGTCGGCGCCACAGGCGCACTGCAACGCAGCTCAGAGAACACCGAACTGCCCTTTGGACGATTACTTTCTGGCAGCAATGAAAACTTATGGTTGTCGCACACACACAATTACTACTGGCGACTGGATTTTGATTTGGGTGAAAATGCCAACGATGATGTGGTCACCGAGTCTCGCACTATCTTAAAAGAGACTGGACAAAGAGAGACGACTATAGAACGTTTTGCCACAGAGCAGGCCCGCACGGTCAATCCGGATACGCCAGTGGCTTGGGAGATCTGGGACAATTTAAAGACCAATACACCCAGTGCCGCTGATTCTGGTTACCGAATTGAGCCTATACGCTATGGCCACCGCCTGGAACGCAAAGGGCAGGAACCATACACCGAGTTTGATTTTTTTGTCACCGTGGCTAACGACTGCGAACGCTTCGCCAGTCAAAATGCACGTTTTAACCCCGACTGCCTGAACACGGTGGCGCAATACGCAAACGGCGAATCACTATCGAGCGCCGATCTTGTCCTTTGGCATCGCGTCAGCTTTCACCACGTGCCTCGGGACGAAGATCAACGCCATATGCACACACATTGGGACGGTTTTACTATCGAGCCTCTTAACATTCATAAGAACACACCTGGCATCAACTTGAATGCTAACTCGCCGCCCATAATAACCAGCATTGATGATCGACATGATCAGCTTGGAACCCGAATTGTATGGCAACTCGCCGCAACCGATGCCGACGGCGATGGTGTGGCGTTCGAAGCTTCAAACCTACCGGACGGACTTGCTATGAGTCGACGCGGCCTTATAGAAGGCACGCCTGTGGCAGCGGGTAAATACAATGCAACTGTGACGGCCACCGATGATATAGCCACAACTGAGATGCAATTTAGCTGGGTTATCAACGGCGATGAAAGCGAAGTCACCAGTCGCGGATTTTTAGGCTCAGTACACGCTGTGTGGTTGCTTGTGTTAAGTTTGCTGATGTTAATGCGCAACACAAGGTGTCACGTCTCATAGTTAATAGAGACAACGGCGTAGTTTATCGTTTCTCCACCAACATCAACGCTGATATCGTCGTCCACCCTTTTCTTTAACAATGCTCTGGCCACCGGTGAATCGATGCTGATGTACCCGCTGGCAGGGTCAATTTCATCAGCCCCAACCAGCCGCACTTTTTTTATATCACCTTCATCTGTTTCCAATTCTACCCAAGCGCCAAAATAAACATGCTCATCATCGGCACGTCGATCTACAATGGTTAAATCAGGCAGCCTTTTTTGCAAATACCGAATGCGACGATCAAGCCCGGCCAGTTCTTTTTTACGATAAATATACTCGGCATTTTCTGATCGGTCGCCTTCTGCGGCAGCGGCACTTAAGGCCGCGGTCACGTCTGCCCTACGCTTCCAGATGGCCTTTAGTTCGGCTTGCATGTTGTCAAAACCGGCCTGGCTTATGTAGGCGGAAGACTTAGGAGTGGGGGGTCGGTAGCGGGACATGTACGGTTGCGGGCCATAATCAATTAATCACAGCCATGCATTGTAGATTAAACGCCCACGAAACAACATGTTTTAGACACGGATTTAATTACCTGCCAGAGCCCGCAATTGCTTGCTGTGACGCCATCATATCAGTCGTATTATCGCGGCCATCACATTCACCCCTATTCACAAACTGAGGAACGTAGCTGCCAGCCTCTAGCTTTATAGTCAGCTGTTGATGTTGGTATTTATCGTAGTACTCATCCAGCGTACGCCTGACTCGCAAGGCCAATACGCGCACTGATGGATTGTTACTGGGGTCATAATCAGGTGGCTTACCCAGCGCATCCACTGCGATCGTGTAGGCCTTAATTCGTTCAGCATTGCCATCGAGAGTCTGATGCACGACATACTCTAGAAAAGAACTACTTTTGGGTGATATTTGAAACTTGGGATACTGCAAAATCGCATCCAATGCATTAATGATAATTTTGCACTCTTGTTCATTTTGCATTTATACCTCGACCGGATATATTGTATTTAAAATCCGCTACAACGTGACCGGTCTAAGATTAGTCTTGAGGTGCCATAGAACACTCAACTAACTGCCCGATTGCGATAGCCAAGTGAAGAGTTAAGCACGCACTAACAACAATTAGTAGAGTGGTGAATACTGACAGTGGAGCACCTACGTATGTTACTTACGTAGACTACGTATTTAGAATTAGAGTAACCGCGCGAACAAGAAGAGGAACACTCGTCCAAAGGACAGTAAATAGTACACTACTTATGCAAGCCAGCGAGTTTTGCTGAACTAATTAATTCTGGTAACGATGACGTTTGGGTTTTTTCGAGTATTCGCGAGCGATGTTGCTCTACTGTGCGATGACTGATGCCAAGCACCTGTGCAACTCCCTTGCTCGACACTTTCTTTGTATCTGACAATAACAAACAATCCAGAACATCCCGTTCGCGATTGGTGAGACGCTCAAAACGTTGGCGTGTTTGCTTCTGTTTTTGATACTCTCGCTGGTTTTCTTTGTCTTTTGCTAACGCTTCTTCAATTCGCTCAATCAGTATCTCTGGTTCAAACGGCTTTTCCAGAAAATCGATAGCACCGGCACGCATCGCTTTGACGGACTCAGGCACCCCACCATGCCCGGTAATAAAAATAATCGGCATACGCGAATCTAGCTCAAGCAGCTCTTGTTGCAACTCTAATCCAGACATACCCGGCATGCTAAGTTCAAGTATCAGGCAGCCCGGCTTCACACCGGCATTCGCTTGCAAAAAATCATGACCAGATTCATAGGCTTCAACGTTATAACCTCGTCGCATTAACGCTCTTGGTAACGTGCGCAGCACCGACGGGTCATCGTCAACAATGAAGACGGTTTGATTTTCAACTTCCATGCTTATGTTACAACTCCCAACGGCAACCGAAAACTGAACCGGGCTCCGCTGCCCTCAACATTTTCGGCAATCAATTCGCCCCCATGCGATTCAACAATAGATCGACTAATTGAAAGGCCCATCCCCATTCCCCCGGCTTTTGTGGAGGTGAACGGGTCAAAAAAGTCTAAGCCGGGTGCCAGACCCGGACCAGTGTCGTCAACATAAATGCTGGTGTGACTATGAGATTGCGATACGCCGATGGTGACAGTACCACCCGTTGAGCTCTTGTTCGCAATGGCCTGAACACCGTTTCTCAGCAGATTCACTAACACTTGCGCTATCTGGACTCGATCAACTATTGGGCGAGCATAGGTGCTGACATTTGATTCAATTGACACGTTATGCATAAGGCCTTCCGCTTTAACCAGCTTTACCACCTGCTCAACCAACGATCTGATATCAACGGGTAAGCGATTGGATGTTTCTTTATTTACAAATTGTCGCAGCGCTCGAATGATTTCTCCAGCACGCTGGGTTTCTGTTTGTATGTCTTCAAGACACTCAACTAACGCTTCATCATATTCATTTGATTCATTAGCAATAAGCAGAGCAGTATCCGAGCATTGTGAAATTGCCATGAGGGGTTGGTTTAGTTCGTGAGCCAAGCCTGTGCCCATCTCTCCCATGGTTGATACTCGCCCAATGTGCGCAAGCTCGGTTTGTAAACGAGAGGTCTCCATTTCGTGTTTTTCTCGTGTCTCAATTTCGGACTGTAGTGCTGCGTTGGATTGTTCTAATTCACTGGGGCTACGCAGAGCAATTAATTTTGGCATGAGCGGATACAACATCAGCGCTGTACCCAACGACGCTAAGGCCGTAAACGCTTTTAATAAACCATGCACCCCGTAATGACCGTTCCAGACAACCCAGATACTCATGGCGTGGGTCAAACCGCAAGCAAATATGAACGTGCTGAACATGTACCAAACTGGTTTAAACGGTACATCATTGCGTTGTTTTAAAAAATAGTACAAAGCGATAGGTATGGAAAAATAGGCGAGCACGATGACAATATCTGACGCAACGTGCAGCCCTAAAATGTCTGGTCGCCAAACGTAGCACATGCCATGCGGCATAAACGCACCAAAAAAACCATCTTGCATAGTCATAATTGATACCCAGTCATTTTATGTTTCGAATTTACTGATGTTTGCTGCACGCTCGCGGGCCGCTATTTTAAAAGAGACTTCTAAACACATCCTACTGGCAAACGACGCTGAATTAGCAATTAAATATCGCGTGCTCATATCGATTGCATTAGTCGTTTCATCTTTCGCATCAATAAGCAACCTTTCAGATACCCCCCTCAAGCGAACAAAATTTCAGCACTTTCGTTAACCCTATTTCAATGGTCGCTGACAATTTGTAGCAATATATTGCGTTTTCTAAAGCAGATGTAGGGCGCAATGCACGGGCTGATCTGGTACGGATACTGTAAGCGTAAGAGTAAGGATTGCACAAAGAGTGACAGTCGGTGTTCGGCGCCCCAAGTACGACTATGGAAGTTCGAGACGCTGTGTACGGGTGTTTAACTATGGTGTATCTACTTATTGGCCGAAATTACCCGCTTTTGAGCACTGGAATCTGGCTGTTTGTGCATGTTTTGGCATGTTTTGGCATGTTTTGGCATGACCACATGAACACTTTGTGATTACATAAAACCCAGTAGCATAGCGACTTCAAAACGGCCAGGCCTTGCTCGTACCGGCTGATTAACTCGCTTGAATGATGGCTGGTTTATCACTCTGTTGAGATTAGCTGGCTAAAACAAGGTTTTAAGCGATTTATACACATGACAAGTACCAATAGAATAGATGTGCTGGATGGTTGGCGAGGACTGGCTATCTTGCTGGTGCTGGTCGGGCACTTTACATTCTCAGGTTGGATATGGGAAGAGCGCATGGGGGTCGATGTGTTTTTTGTTTTGTCCGGCCTGCTAATAAGCAAAATACTCTTTATAGACCGTATTGGGCTAAAAGATTTCTATGTGCGGCGAGTCAGCCGGGTTATACCAGCACTCGTTGTCTTTCTTTGCGCCGCCGCATTTGTATCAGCATTGCTTAAATACGATTTCAAGATTATTGAATTTTTTGCCTCACTGTTTTTCATTCGGACCTATTTTCCGGCCACACCCGAGTACTTTACGAGCCCATTACCCACAGGGCATCTATGGTCTCTCAGCGTTGAAGAACACAGTTATGTATTGATGAGTTTCATGGCAGTGTATTTAATTGCAAGAGGCAAAGTGGCTTTTTTGCTGATGGCAATTTATGCGCTGTCTGTGGTTGTAAATCTCGTGAACTTCAATCGATTGGAAGATCAAGCATTTGTGTACTCTCTAATCAGAACAGAATCGGCGATTGGCTTTATCGCGTTCTCTGGTGGCTACAGCCTGATAAAAGCGGAGATGGATTTCAAGCTACCGGCCTACACTGCGCCGTTCTTGTTGCTACTGGCCGCCATTTGCTACATTGATGCACTGCCTATATGGCTGACTTTTACGCTGTGCCCCGTTCTCTTGGGAATTGCCGTAAATCACCTCACAGAAAGTGCACAAACTTTCAGCTCATTGCTGATGTTAAAGCCCATGAGACAACTTGGGATAATGTCTTATTCCATTTATCTATGGCAACAGATTTTCTACAAATTGTATTACGCATTGCCGGGTGGGCCTGTTACCGGATTCGTGCTTTCCATCATTGTAGGTGCCGGTTCGTTCTACATAATTGAAAACCCGCTAAGGCACTATATCAATCGTCGTTGGTCGCCCAATCCGGTTTACCGACGCAACATCGATCTGTGTAACGTGTCGAATTAGGGCCCGAGTAAATTATAGTGTCACCATTGATCTTTAAAAATACTATATCTACCTTTGCTGCCTACAGAAGATATTTGCACAAACTGGTATTAGGATTGTTTGCCATTGTATTTGCCTATTTGTCATTGTCGGAACCGACATTAAACTGGGACATACTGCCCTACGTTGCAAACGCGCTCCAATATCTTGGCGATCAACCGATAGAGCAATTGCACCAGTCAATTTATCAGAATCTGGCAAAACAAGTATCAGCCGAAGAGTTAGCAACCTTTACAAACACACCCAGCAGGGTTGTGATTGCTCAAGACCCCGAAGCGTTCAGACAAACTATCGCTTTCTTTTATGACGCCAGGTTGGTTTATATCGGTATGGTGGCCGCTATGGCTTCTTTAGGCGTTGATCCGTTTTTTGCTACGTATCTTATTTCTACCATTTGCGCAATTTTATCGGTATTTCTGTTGGCGAATTTAGTGCCCAAGCAGTTACCTATTGGTTTGTGTTTCGCTTTGCCGTTTATCGCTTTAGCCTGCGGCATACTCAATGTCGCTCGACTATCAACCCCTGATTCACTGGCCACCTTGGTTACTATTGGACTGTACTGGCTCTTGTTTAGAAACCGGGTGGGACTACTGCTGATCTTACTGCCGTTCACTGTATTTGTTAGAACCGATCTAATACTGCTCATGCCGCTCTTTGTAGCTTACCTGTGGGTGTTTGAACGCGCCTCGCGTATTAAACTAGTGCTAAGCGCAGTGTTGACTGTTGCGGCGTACCTTACGCTTAACCATGTGATTGTGGAGGGTGATCCGTGGTCATCGTTAATAGGTTATAACTATGGCGAGAAACCAACCCACCCTGATACGTTCTCATTTCCAATTAGCGTATCTGACTACCTGTCTTTCATAGTCACCGGGTTAAAAAGTTTCTCGTACAACCCCATGTTCTTCATGTTTTGCGCGTTAGCAATAACGGGCATTTTCCTGTTTGCATCGAGGTTTTATTTTAATCCCGACAACAAACCTGCATCACTGCTCCACCTAGACTTACTGTTTCTCTTGGTCTCGTGCGTCCTTTATATTGTCATGCATTTCATGCTCTTTCCTGTTACGTGGATAAGGTTCTTTGCAGCTCAGTACACACTGGTAGCGGTTATCGTGCTTTGGGCAACTCTGGCAATTCTGGCCGAGCGCAATTACTCCGAGCGTTCCAATAATGATTTGCTCACTAAATAAACAAGCAAAAGACTTTAGACAAGCAAAAACGAATAGACAAGCAAAAGCAGACTCGAAAATACAGTGATAACAGTGAGCCAAAATACGATAAGCCGTGACCACGGAAAAGACCTGCCACTGTGCGTCGATCTCGACGGTACATTAGTACGCTCCGATATGTTGATTGAGTCGGCGCTGATGCTGCTAAAACAGCAACCTCAGTGCATATTCGCCTGCCCTATGTGGTTAATGAAAGGTAAAGCAACACTCAAACACGAAATAGCGCAGCGTGTGGATCTCAGCACTGCCAATATTCTATACAACGAAGATATCGTCGAATATGTTCGCAATGAACGAAAACAACGCGAGACTGTTTTAGTCACTGGTAGTAACCAGAAGATAGCTGATTTGATAGCCAAAGACACGGAGCTATTTGATCATGTTCATGGCTCCAGCCAGGAAACCAACCTGACTCACCATAATAAAAGAGATTTTCTGGTTAAGGAATTCGGTGAAAACGGTTTTGACTACATAGGCAACGATAAGGACGACTATTCGGTTTGGCCCAGTGCTCGTCATGCGCTGGCAGTATCAACAGCAGACGGTGTTATTAGCAACAAAGAAATTGCGTTTGAACGAGTCTTTGATATTCCAACCCCGACGCTTGGCGATTACTTAAATCTAATGCGCGTGCATCAGTGGCTCAAGAACGGTCTTGTACTGGTACCGTTTGCGCTGGACCATAGCATTGATTTCTTAAGCTCTGCGGTCACAATAACACTTGCCTTTTTGGCCATGAGTTTGCTTGCCTCGATGACCTATATTTTTAACGACATGCTTGATTTACAGGCCGATCGTCAAAATAGCACAAAGCGTCATCGCGCTATTGCCAGCGGACGTGTATCGCTTGTAGCCGCCACACAAACCATGTTGTTGCTGGCACCGGCCACCCTGGCGCTGACCTTTTTTCTTCCTGTGCAATTCAATCTGATTTTACTGGCGTACTTACTGTCAACGCTTTGGTACACAATATACCTAAAACAAGTGGCCATACTCGATGTGTGTATGATAGCGGCTTTGCACACCTTAAGAATCATTGGTGGCACCGTTGCGATAAGCGCAGCCTGGTCGTTCTGGTTGCTTGCTTTTAGCATGTTTATATTCTTTTCTCTGGCGGTTGCAAAGCGCGTTGCCGAGCTGACGTCGCTTAAGGCCACTGGCATAAAACGAACTCTGGGGCGAGATTATCAAGTTGACGATATACCGGTGCTAACCAGCAGCGGTGTCGCCACTGGATTTATTTCTGTACTGATAGTGGCCTTGTACATCAATACTGAAAAGGTAAGCCTGATGTATTCAACACCACAGTTTTTATGGCTTTTATGCCCTGTTTTTATGTATTGGATTGGACGAATCTGGTTAAAAACCGGGCGAGGCGAAATGCATGAGGACCCCATCATATTCGCGTTAAGAGATCGCGTAAGCCTTATAGCAGCGACGCTTGTTGTGCTATCTGTTTTTGCCGCCAAGCTGTTATAAAAAGAACCAATTGCGCATGAATAACAAACGTTATCGCTCTTGGGCAATGCAGCCAGAACAAGCCCAACGGGCGATTGTTCCCGGTTGGCGCAATGACATACAGTTTCCCGGCGCTTCACCGTCCAGCAAGAGCACAGACACTACCATGTTGACTGAAGCAACTTCCGTGTTGCCATTCGGGAATGGAAGAAGTTATGGCGATAGTTGCCTGAACAGTGACGGTGACTTAATCGATACCTGTCGCCTTGATAACATCATTGCGTTTGACAGAATCAACGGTGTTTTAACGGTAGAACCCGGTGTTGCATTCAGTGATTTGTTACAAATTATTGTCCCGGCTGGTTGGTTTCTACCGGTTACACCGGGTACAAGTCAAATCACTGTTGGGGGTGCAATCGCCAACGACGTACATGGTAAAAATCACTACAGAGACGGGACTTTTGGTTGTTTTGTAGTAAATCTGACGTTAGCAAACTCCACTGGCCTACACGTTTGTAGCTTAAGCGAGAATGCAGAGCTTTTTCGTGCCACTATTGGGGGATTGGGTTTAACCGGCATCATCACATCAGCCACTATAAACCTGATGCGCATCCACAGCAGCGACATGAATGTCGAAACCCAGGTATTCAACAGCCTGGACGAATTTGCAGAAATTTCCAGACCCTTGCACGAGTCATATCAATATGCGGTGGCGTGGCTTGACTGTACGGCTAACGCAAAATCACTGGGCAGAGGTGTTTTTCTCAACGCTAACCACGCCGATAACGGAACACTGCAATACGGTAGCAAGCATCCTGGGCTCAACGTACCTGTTAATTTCCCATCGCGCACGCTGAATCATTTTTCAATTAAAGCATTCAACCAATTGTATTTTTATATGCAGCGCAGAAACGTTGGAAAGCAATTGCAAAAACACTATCATTCTTACTTCTATCCCCTCGACGCCATTGGTCAATGGCACCGAATTTACGGGTCCAAGGGATTTTATCAATATCAATTTATCGTGCCGCTAACTGAAATTTCTACAATGAAAAAGATTCTCACTGTCATTGTAGAGTCAGGTATGGGGTCTTTTTTGGCCGTGTTAAAGGAATTCGGAAAAGTGTCATCGCCAGGGATGTTGTCGTTTCCGCGCGAAGGTTACTGCCTGGCGCTAGATTTTGCTAACAGAGCTGAAAAAACCGAACAACTTATTGCCCGCATTGATGGCATGGTGGCAAATGCCGGTGGCGCTGCTTACCCTGCAAAAGATCGCCTTATGAGCGCAACATCGTTCGAACAGTACTTTCCTCAACTTAATGAATTTAAGCAACATGTTGACCCTCGGTTCGCATCTGATTTCTGGAGACGCGTCAATGGCTAACAAGCAGGCTCCAAATAGCGATGACAAGCAGCTTGTCTCCGATACAGGCAATACAAACGAGCAAAGCAATATCAAAAGCGCCGCCATTCTTGGCGCAAGCTCGGCACTTGGCCAGGCAATAGCCAGGCAGCTGGCTGAACAAGGTCACACGCTTTACCTTGCCGCCAGAGATGAAGTCAAACTGGACACAGTAGAGAAAGACCTGCTAGCACGTGGCGCTAGTAAAGTTATCTCGCTGGTTACCGACTTTGATGATATTGGCCGGCATGACGAGCTGGTGAAAGTCATAGCCTGCGTTGATTCTGTTTATACGGTTTACGGAACCCTGCCCGATCAAACGCTTTGCGAGAACAATTGGGACGCAACGATGGCAGCGTTGCAAACCAACTTTATTAGCACAGTTTCCTTGCTGGGTCGTCTCGCCTACGAGTTTGAATCCCGCGGGCGAGGCACACTGATTGTGGTCTCGTCTGTGGCCGGCGATCGCGGCAGAAAAAGTAACTACGTTTACGGGTCCGCAAAAGGTGCCTTATCCATTTTCAGTGCCGGTTTACGTAACAGGCTGGCAGGCACTGGAGTGCATGTGTTAACGGTAAAGCCCGGATTTATCGATACGCCAATGACACAACATCTGGAGAAAAAGCCTGCTGTTTTATGGGTTAACGCCGATAAAGTCGCAACAGACATTCTAAAGGCCGAAGCTGCGGGAAAAAACAGTCTCTATACTCCGTGGTTCTGGCGCTACATACTATTGATAATTTCACATATTCCCGAGTTTATATTCAAGCGATTGTCCTTATAAGCCGGGCTTTCTTAAAACCAATGTGTCTATCTCATGATTAAATTTATACCTCTGATACTTTTCACGGTACTGACCAATTTTTTATCGCAAATTATGCTTAAAAAAGGCATGACCAGCATTGAAAAGTTCGATGTATCCCTGTCAGGGGTTATTGGGTCTGGTCTTAACATTATTTTTAACCCTTATGTTTTTTTCGGGTTAGTCATGATGGTAATTAGTATGGGGTCTCATTTGGTTGTGCTCTCAAGAGTAGAAATTAGTTTTGCATACCCGTTTTTAGGGTTATCGTTTGTGCTGATCACCGCCTATGGTTATTTCATGCTGGGTGAGTCAGTTAATGCCTGGCGCATTCTGGGCGTATTACTGATTTGTAGCGGCGTTGCACTAGTGGCTAAAAGTGCTTAACCCGATTTTTAAACATAAATACTGAATGCAATTTGTTTGTCACAAGCTTGTGCTTGTGACGATTTAATGAAGACGTAATGACAAAGTTGGAAATAAATGAAACACATTATTTTTGGTGGTGACGGTTTTCTGGGCACGGAGCTCACAAAAAAACTGGTTGAACGCGGTGAAAAAGTACTGATCTGCGATGAAAAACAAACGCCCGAATTTGGTAACTATGAACTGCCCGGCGTTGAATTCATTAAAATGGATGTGACCAAACCGGATACGTTCACACCAATAAAAGCCGAAGACGGAGATATTGTCTACCATTTTGCCGCCCGCCTGCTGGTACCCATTCTGCCTCGCGCACAAAGACAGGATTACTTCTGGCAAGCACTTTACGTCGGTACGCAAAATGTTTTTAACTGGATGGAAGAACAAGGCCTGTTTAATCTCATTTACTACACCACTGACATGGTGTACGGGCACACCGTCATTCACCCTCGCACCGAAGACCACCCTTGCGCGCCTATCGGGCCTTACGGTGAAGCAAAATACCAGACCGAAAAGCTGTGCGACGAATACAGACAAAAAGGCTTTAACATTACGCTGTTCAGACCACGATTGATTATTGGACACGGGCGCTTGGGCATACTAGAAAAGCTGTTCAAGCTGGTTGATATGAACCTACCCGTTCCAACCATTGGCAACGGTAATAACTTTTATCAGTTTATCTCTGTTGGCGACTGCGCAGAGGCCTGCCTGGCCGCCATTGAAGCAGGCTTTCCAAACGAAAACTACAATTTGGGTTCAAGCAACCCACCCACCGTTAATGAGCTTTTGGGCACTTTAATAAAAGAGGCTAATAGTAAATCGATTTTAATACCCACGCCTGCTTTCGCTGTAAAAGCCGTATTGGCCTTGCTTGATCGTATTGGCAAACCGATTATGGACCCAGAGCAATACCTGATTGCTGATGAAACCTGCGTACTCGATTGCAGCAAAGCGGAGAAAGAGCTCAACTGGGTACCAACGGAAGACGACACCAGCATGCTATTGATTGCGTATCGAGATTATCGAGCAGGAAAATCCAGATTGTCGTAAACCGCGACCAATTAAACTGATGAGGCATCATGACAGCACACCCAGACTTAATTGCTCACAACACACAATTTGAAAAAAAGCTCCATGCGCTCTCGCCCACTGTCTATACGGCGGTGGGATACGCCGCCTCCAATGTGCATTTTTTAATCGGTGACGAAGGTGTGGTGGTTATTGACACCACCGAAACAACGCAAGCGGCGCAAAATATTCTTGCCGACTTTCGAAAAGTGTCACAGTTGCCAATCCGTACAATCATCTATACACATTCCCACCGCGATCATATCTCGGGCGCAACCGTCTTCTCCGAGCAGCAAGCTCAGCAACTTAAAGGGCCACAAGTTCGGCAAAACAAAATAGAAGTCATCGCGGCTGATAACTTTATGTCTGACTTGGTCAATGTGGACCAACAGCGTCCAGCACCAAATACCGCGTTACTATCGCGAACCAAAAGACACTTTGGTATTAGTCTGTCCCCAGACGAACGTATCAATATCGGGATTGGTCCTGGGGATCGCCCCATGAACGGCCTTGGTGCAGGTTATATCGAGCCAACGCACCGAATCTCGGAAACCGTGACGTTAATTCGAGAAGGATTCGAACTGGAATTAGCCAAAGCGCCGGGTGAAACGCCAGATCACATAGTCGTGTGGTTAGCCTCACAGCAAATACTGTTTAGCGGCGACAATTATTATCACGCCTTTCCTAATCTGTATGCCATTCGAGGAACACCCTACCGTGATTTTGATGCTTGGGCTGATACGCTTGATCAACTACTTGCCTACAACGCAGCCATTTTAGCGCCGGGTCATACCCAGCCAATCATTGGTTCCGATGCCATTCGGGAGAGGCTCACCGATTATCGAGACGCTATTCGAGCTGTTGTTGCTCAAACAGTCAAAGGAATGAATGCCGGGCTTGACCCGGTGACCATCGCCGATGAACTCCAGCTGCCTGAAAATTTAGCAAACAAGCCTTATCTTAAGGAATTCTATGGGCATATAGGTTACGCATCACGCGCGTATTTTGCAGGAACCCTGGGCTGGTTCGATGGCAATCCAACAAGCCTGGGCCAATTAACACCTGCGGCCGAAGCGCACCAATTTATCAACTTAGTGGGCGGCGCGGCCAAACTGTTAACAGCGGCAAAGCAGGCACTGGAAAACGGTGAGTATCAATGGGCGATGGAATTAGCCGACCGGCTCATCGCCGCTGATCTTGAAATTGCCGATGCACGGGCGGTAAAAATGGGTGCCCTACGCCAGCTTGCCGATCTTACCATCAACGCACCAACCCGGAACTACTACTTACTATCGGCAAGAGAACTCGAAGAATAATTGAACACACAGGCGGCACTGTTCAATTTTTGCACGACAGACAGCGTTGCAGCCGCGTTTTCCATGATCTGTCTATGTGAGGTATAATGTGCGCGACGGCGCAGTGCACCTCAACCACAGGGCCACATTTACTTCAGCGACGTAGATGAAAGCGACACTAATAAAAGAGCGCCCGTAGCTCAGTTGGATAGAGTACCTGGCTTCGAACCAGGTGGTCGGAGGTTCGAATCCTTCCGGGCGCGCCATTTTTTAACGAAATGAAACTTATTCTCCATTTCATACTCCTATCTTATTGATAATGCGTCTTCAATGCGCAACAATCGTTTAATTATCTTTAACAAACCGCAGAGTTCACCGGGCAGTCCACTCTGCAACACTCCAAACAACAACAATCGGAGACAACATTAATGAAATCCAGTACTCTACGCGCCATTGCGGCCGCAGCCGCTTTCGGCGTTACCACAGTTAGCCAGGCAGCCGATCTGTCGGGCGTGCCTTCAGGCGACTACGCTGTTGACCCAACTCACGCTTACGTGACTTTTTCCTACAACCATCTGGGCCTTTCAAACCCGATTTTGAGCTTTGACGACTTCACGATCGACATGAATTTTGATAGCGAAGACCCAACCAAAACCACGGTCAATGTCACCATTGATGCCAACAGTATTGTGGCCGGTTCTGACATTTGGAAAGATCACCTGACGGGTGATAAATTCTTCGATACTGCTAACCACCCAGAAATTACCTTTAACTCTACCAGCGTGGAAGCAGCGCGTGATGGTAACTATAAAGTGATGGGCGACCTGACCATTAAAGGGCAAAGCAAACCCGTCTCTATTGACGTGGTCATAAACGCTGCAAAGAATCACCCTATGAGCGGCACGCCAACCATTGGCCTGGAGGCTTCAACCGAATTAATGCGCTCTGAGTTTGGTATGAAAGCTGCCATCCCACACGTCAGTGATGAAGTGGCATTGAACATCACCGCTGAAATGGCCATGTCTCAGTAAGCAATGGTTTGTTGGAAACTGTCATGCAGTAATGTAATCGCAACCGTCATACAGTCGGTATACTGAGTTCATCTACACCTCTGTACACTGAATGACCGATGACCAGTAACAACGTTACGCGATTCAACAATATAGCCATCAGCCTTCACTGGTTGATGGCTTTTCTGATTGTGGCCATGCTTGCCTTGGGTAAGTTTATGGTTAACCTTGACCAGACGGACCCTCTGCGTTTTACCCTTACCCAGTGGCACAAAACCACTGGTGTCCTCATCCTCTTATTGGCCGTTGGCCGACTGGTTTGGCGTGTTACACACACATCGCCACCCCATCCCACAGGTGCACCTGCCTGGGAACGTCTGGCGTCGAGCGTGTCCCATGTTGTGCTCTATGCTCTGCTTTTTATAGCCCCCATCACCGGCTGGATGATGGTATCGGTGTCACCGCTAAACATCGACACGCTGTTGTTCAACGTTGTGCCCTGGCCCCATATTCCGTGGTTGGAAAATATTGCTGATAAACATACCGCAGAATCTCTTTACAAAAGCTGGCACGAGATCGCCACAGGTGTACTAATTGCACTTTTACTGGTGCACATTGCTGCGGCTTTGAAACATCACTTGATTGATAAAGACACCGTGCTAACACGTATGCTACCCAGCCGCGAGGCTCGCACGGCCAAGACATTCGTTCACTTAATACTGGCTCTGGTGCTGGGTGTTGGTGTCACAGTTTTCGCTTACGCCACGCTGCAATACTCTGCTGCCGCGAACTTCAGCGCTGGTAACAGCGCAGTGCAAGCCACCGCTATGGTATCCGGTGATGAAACACAGATCAGCTTCCCCGAATCAACCGTTACTGCAACAATCAATCCTGACGACCTGGCTAACAGTGCTCTCAACGCCACTGTTCACACTGGCTCAGTGACCTCAGAAAACGCGCAGGTTCAGGGCTCGCTTCCCGATGCAGACTGGTTCAATAGCGAGTCACACCCCACCGCCATGTTTGAATCCTCGAGCATGGAAATGGACGATCAGGGTCAGATTCTGGTCCGCGGCACCTTAACGATCAAAGGTATCGACCAAGTGCAAACGTTTGTGATGCGCATTGATGACACACAAAGCAACAGTACCGGTAAAAAATCCGCGTCAGGCGAATTCACCGTCGATCGCACCGATTATCAGTTGGGCCTGGAGAGCCAGCCCGATCCCACCTGGGTAGGCAACGAGGTCATCATTAGGTTCGAGTTCGAGTTAACCGAATAAACACTATTGATTTCACTTGAGGTATAAGGCTTGCAGGGGCTGCTAAACTACTCATTATTATAAGCCCGTTCTCGAGGATACCGAGTTGCCTATCAAAAAACTGCTGGTCGCCAACCGTTCAGAAATCGCCATCCGTGTTTTTCGTGCCGCTAACGAGCTGGAAATCAAAACAGTCGCCATTTGGGCCGAAGAAGACAAACTGGCCTTACATCGCTTCAAAGCAGATGAGGCATATCAGGTAGGCAAAGGCCCCCATCTGGACACCGATATGGGGCCAATCGAGTCTTATCTGTCCATCGAAGAAGTGCTGCGTGTGGCCAAGCTCTCTGGGGCTGATGCCATTCACCCTGGCTACGGCCTGCTGTCCGAGTCCCCCGAGTTTGTCGACGCCTGTGATGCTGCGGGCATTCTGTTCATCGGACCACGTGCCGAAACCATGCGATCTTTGGGCAACAAAGTGGCTGCTCGTAACCTGGCCATCAAAGCCGGCGTGCCGGTTGTCCCGGCCACCGAACCGCTTCCAGACGATATGCCTACCATTAAAAAAATGGCGGCCGATATCGGTTATCCACTGATGTTGAAAGCCTCATGGGGTGGTGGTGGTCGCGGTATGCGAGTCATTCGCAGCGAAACCGACCTGGACACCGAAGTTGCCGAAGCCAAACGCGAGGCACGAGCCGCCTTCGGCAAAGACGAAATTTATCTGGAGAAACTGGTTGAACGTGCGCGTCACGTCGAAGCACAAATCCTTGGTGACACACACGGTAATTGTGTGCACCTGTTCGAGCGCGATTGCTCTGTTCAACGACGTAACCAGAAAGTGGTTGAACGCGCACCTGCACCGTATCTCTCTGACGCCAAACGCGAAGAGATCGCCAGCTACGCCTTAAAAATAGGTAACTCAACCAACTACGTTGGCGCAGGCACCATCGAATTTTTGATGGACATGGAAAGCGAAGACTTCTACTTCATTGAAGTCAATCCACGTGTTCAGGTAGAACATACCGTGACTGAAGAAGTCACTGGTATCGACATTATTAAGGCGCAAATTCATTTACTGGAAGGTGAAAAAATCGGTACACCCGAATCCGGTGTACCAGCACAAAAAGATATCGTGTTAAACGGCCATGCCATGCAATGCCGCATCACCACCGAAGACCCAGAACAAAACTTTATTCCTGATTACGGTCGCATCACAGCTTATCGGGGAGCACAAGGCTTCGGCATACGACTCGATGGCGGGACGGCCTACTCGGGTGCAGTGATTAATCGTTTTTACGATCCTCTGCTGGAGAAAGTCACAGCCTGGTCCCCCACCGCTGAAGAAACCATTAAACGCATGGATCGTGCGTTGCGTGAGTTTCGTATTCGCGGCGTGGCAACCAACCTGACGTTTCTTGAAAACATCATTGGTCACCCTGAATTTTTAAACAACACCTACACAACAAAATTCATTGACTCAACACCCGAGCTCTTTGAACAGGTTAAACGCCAGGACAGAGCAACCAAACTGCTTCACTACATCGCAGATGTGTCGGTTAACGGACACCCCGATACGCGAGATCGTGCTAAACCACGTGAAGACGAACGCCCCATGGATGCACCCTGGTTCGACAAGCCTATAGTTGAAGGCACGCGCAACCGACTCGACCGCGACGGTCCGGAGAAATTCTCTCAATGGATGCGTGAGCAAAAGCAGGTTCTCATCACAGACACGACCATGCGTGATGCACCACAGTCGCTATTGGCAACCCGCATGCGCACCTACGACATCGTCAATATTGCCGGCGCCTACGCCAAAGCAATGCCTGAGCTGCTTTCATTAGAGTGTTGGGGTGGCGCAACATTTGACGTCAGCATGCGCTTTCTGACCGAAGACCCGTGGGAACGCCTGGCCTTAATTCGCGAACGCGCACCCAACATTCTATTACAAGCGCTGGTACGTGGCGCAAACGGTGTTGGCTACACCAACTACGCAGACAACGTCGTTAAACACTTTATTAAAGAAGCCGCCTCAGGTGGTGTTGATTTATTTCGTGTGTTTGATTGTTTTAACTGGATAGACAACATGCGCATTTCCATGGACGCCGTCCTGGAAGAAAACAAACTGTGTGAAGCAACCATTTGCTACACCGGCGATATGCTGAACGAAGCCAAGCCCAAGTACAATCTTGACTACTACTTGAAAATGGCAAAAGAGCTTGAAAAAGCCGGCGCGCACATTATTTGTATAAAAGATATGGCCGGCCTGATGCGCCCCGCCGCTGCGCGAATTTTATTCAAGGCCCTGCGCTCCGAAGTTGGCTTACCGGTGCACTACCACACCCACGATACATCAGGCATATCAGCTGCAACTGTTTTAGCCGCTGTAGAATCCGGCGTAGACGCAGTCGATGCGGCCATGGATGCATTCTCGGGTAACACCTCCCAACCTTGCCTTGGTTCCATTGTCGCCGCCTTAGCAGGCGATGAACGCGACCCAAAACTCGACCAGGATGCCATTCAACGAATCTCCTTCTATTGGGAGTCTGTAAGAGCTCAGTACGCAGCTTTCGAAAGCGACTTAAAAGGGCCTGCATCGGAAGTGTATTTGCACGAGATGCCCGGTGGACAGTTCACCAATTTAAAAGAGCAAGCCCGTTCACTGGGGCTTGCCTCTCGCTGGCATGAAGTGGCGCAGGCCTATGCTGACGTCAATGATATGCTGGGCGACATTGTTAAAGTCACGCCATCATCAAAAGTGGTTGGTGACCTGGCCTTAATGATGATTTCTCAAGACTTGAAAATTGACGACGTTGTCGACCCCGACCGGGAAATCGCGTTCCCGGATTCTGTTGTGTCGTTAATGAAAGGTGAGCTCAGTCAGGTGCCAGGTGGCTGGCCAGAACAAATTCAAAACAAGGTGCTTAAAGGTGATAAACCACTGAGCGATCGTGCTGGTGCATCCATTCCACCAGTTGATCTAGAGAAAACCAGAAGCGAACTGGCGGAGACGCTGCAAATTGAGGTATCGCAACAAGCGTTGGCCTCATACAACATGTACCCGAAAGTGTTTACCGACTTTGTTAACGCGCAGTCAGAGTACGGGCCAACCAGCGTGTTGCCAACACCGGTTTATTTCTATGGTTTAAAAGTTGGCGACGAACTCTTTATCGACATCGAGCAAGGTAAGACACTGGTTGTTCGCTGCGTTGCCATTGGGGAAACAAACGATAAAGGTATGGTCAGGGTTTTCTTCGAACTCAACGGTCAACCACGTTCCATACAAGTGCCCGATCGCATCCATGGCGCGTCGGGCGCATCAGCAGTAAGAGCCAAAGCCGACCCCGATGACAAACTGCAAGTCGGTGCACCAATGCCAGGCGTTATCTCAACGGTTAACGTTTCAAACGGGCAATCAGTCAAAGCCGGTGATGTTTTATTATCAATTGAGGCCATGAAAATGGAGACGGCTATTTATGCCGATATCGATGGCGTCGTTAGCGACTTATTGGTTAAAGCCGGTGATCAGATTGATGCCAAAGATCTGCTTGTGCAGTTGGCCGAAACCGCAGAAGCGTAACAAGGCCGCGTAAGAAGGTCGCGTAAGAAGGTCGAGTAAACAAAGAGGCGAAACTTAACGTCACCAGAGCGCAAACACAATGAGTCAATTGCAAGCCGTATTAAACGACATAGACAACAATCAGGAGCTTGCTCTCGAGCGACTGTTTGAATTACTCAAACTACAGAGCATTTCAACTGACTCGCAATACGTGCAGGAATGTGTCAAAGCTGCTGACTGGCTGGTTAATGATTTAAGCAGCATTGGCTTTGATGCTGCACGGCATGATACAACCGGCCACCCTATGGTAGTCGGTAAGCTGCATGCAGGCAGTGACAAGCCCCATTTACTATTTTACGGCCACTACGACGTTCAGCCTGTTGACCCACTCAATCTGTGGAACAACGCACCATTCGAACCCGCACTAGAAAACACACCCAATGGCAAAGTGATTCGCGCACGAGGTGCTGCCGATGACAAAGGCCAGCTTATGACATTTGTGGAAGCGTGTCGCGCCTGGAAGAATGTCAGTGGCTCCCTGCCCGTTAACATCACGGTATTTTTTGAAGGTGAAGAAGAAAGCGGCTCACCGTCTTTGATACCGTTTATGCAAAATCATGTTGACTTACTCAAAGCCGATATGGCATTGGTTTGCGATACCGGCATGTGGGACAGCAATACGCCTGCTATCTCAACCATGTTACGAGGCATGGTTGGTGAGCAGCTCACCATCATCGGGCCATCTCTCGACTTGCACTCAGGCATGTACGGTGGGCCAGCGATAAACCCGATACGGGTCCTGAATAAAATACTTGCCGGCATACACGACGACAGTGGTCGTATTACGCTCGACGGGTTTTACGATGGCGTCACAGAACCTACTGAACAAATCAAACAACAGTGGGCGGCGTTAAATCACGATGAGGCAGGCTTTCTGGGCAGCGTGGGTCTGTCAAAACCGGCCGGAGAATCCGGTTATTCAGTGCTGGAGCAAATCTGGTCAAGGCCAACCTTCGACGTCAATGGTATCTGGGGCGGCTATACCGGAGAAGGCTTTAAAACCGTATTGCCATCAGAAGCTTCGGCAAAGGTGAGTTTTCGTCTGGTTGGCAAACAAGACCCCATCAAAATTCAACAAACATTCCAACAGTACGTGCGCGACCAGTTACCTGAAGATTGCAGCGTCACGTTTCATTCAAAAGATGCATCAGCGGCCACCGTCATGCCCATCAATGCACCCGAGTTTGGGCGAGCCCATGCGGCACTGTGCGAAGAATGGGAAAACGATGCAGTGTACGCAGGTTGCGGAGGCTCCATTCCCGTTGTTGGCCATATAAAAGATATTCTGGCAATGGACAGCCTGTTGGTTGGTTTTGGGCAAGACGACGACGCCATACATTCGCCCAATGAGAAATACGATTTAAAAAGCTTTCACAAAGGCACTCGTAGTTGGGCGCGCATACTCGATGCCCTCGCAACCAGCTAAGCTCAACATCTAAACCTACTAGCTTGCTCAACTGTTTAATATTATATATTTGAAAGCAGAGCTGGCTTAAGCTCGCACAGGCATGTAAACCTCAGTTATTAGGTCAGCTTCTGCGACGCTGTCTGGATCGTTCAGGTAAATTTCAAACGGTGGATTGTCTTTATCCATTTTAAGCTTCAGGTGTTTCATATCGCTCATTCCCGTGGACCAGGCATTACCCAAATGCCGGTACGCCCCAACGTGAACCACCTTCAGCGCTTTACAAGCCGGGCGCTGCAACACACTAACACCCGAGCCCATGTCGAGCGCTGAATCCACCGGGATCGCTGCCGTGTAGGTACACGACTGCTTGACCATATCCATTTTGTTGTACAAGCTAAAAGGCTGACCGCTGATTTGTGCACCGGCACTTTGGGCGGCGTTATACACTTCGGGGAACGCGGCTTCCATTGACCCGGCAATGTCATCCATTGAAGATTGATGCGTTTTGCCGGCATACAGCATTTCGGGCACATCAACCACGCCTTCTACCTTGGTTTTTGACGCAATGCTACCCAGCTCCAATTGATCTTTTAACATGCGCAAACCACGATCATAATCAGAGCCTATAAACGCTTTCATCTTGTTGACCATAAAGAACATAAAAAACGGCAGGCTACTATCCATGTGCCACTTAACACGCGTTTTATTTTCTGCGATGGATTCAAAATCAAAGGCAATATCGGCTTTGGATTTCCAGGGTTTTAAAAAAGTTAAATCCGATTCCATTCGATTGGCGTCGAGGGCGGTTAACACCATGCCACCAGCCCCTACCTTCTGGCCTTCCCAGTCGTAGCCATGGCCCAATTCACCAGGCTTGCCGTGATAAGTCACCGTGGCACCAGGCTCCATCAACAACCAGGGCGACCAACTTGGCCACGTGTTGAAGTCGGCAACCGTGTCTCTGACCTTTGATGCAGGTGCATTGATTTCTATTGAACGATCAACTGTAAAGGCTGGCATACCCTATCCCTCATTGAGAAGCTCTGTCTCATTATTACCTCAATGAGACAGATTTTCAATTTGAGAGAACGAAATGCGTTTTATTGCCGGTCGCCCCGCTCGGCCACGCCGTTGGATTCTGTTATGAATCCTGCTGATCTTCAGACGCCGGTGTATCGCTTTTATCATCCTTGCTGACCATGGACTCTAATGATTCGTCATCGCCATCCAGGTCGTCCCCAAGCGAGCTGAGAACGGGTAAGGGGTCGACCAGACGCCATGCCGGCAGCGAGGACAACACACTGCCCATCAGGGTACCGCCACGAATTAACCAAAGCAGATAACCGACTGACAGGCCTGATGAAATAGTGAACGAGCTGCCAATGAGGGTTTTGCTGTTCGCCGCCTGCTCTTTGAGTTCCTCGCGCTGACGGTCGAACTCGCTGGCGATATCATTAAATTGCACATCCGATTCCTGACTGAACGCCGCGTCAAGATCGAGCGTGATGTCCAAACCGACAAACTGATCGTCATTGCTGACAACGATATTTCTGGTGATGCTGTTAATGTCAGAGTCAATACGGTCTAATTCAATGAGCTCTATGGTTTCCAGTGGCTGAATTAAACTCGACAAGTCTATTTCGTTTTCGGCTTCTTCGTTTGATACAACACGTTCAATTTCGATTTCCTGTTCAATAGCTTCAGGCTCAGTAACGGGTTGTTCCTGCGGTATGGCTTGTTCAATGATAACCACCGGCTCTGCCGTTGGTTCAGGTTCTACAATAACCACTGGCTCCTCTTCAACAAACGCCGCACCCAGATCTGGCGCGTTCTCAATAGTAATAAATAACGGCTGTTCTGCAAGCTCACCCTGTGCATCATTAACGATGATAAGCAACTCTATATTGTCAGTGCCTTCAGGAGCGCTTAAAACCGTCAGTGTTTGCGCAACTTTGTCCAGCACTATCCACTGGGGTAACGGATCGCCGTTACTGAGTTTTATATCGTAATCAACAGTGTCATTTTCGTCTGGGTCAACAAAGCTCAAAACTGAAAGATCGAGCGAATCTCCCGGTGTTAACGTTGGCTGTAACACGGGCGAACTGATCACTGGTGGTTCATTAAGATTAACCACTTGCAGATCCAGAGTTTCGGTGACCGTGCCACCAAACTCGTCTTGACTTTGCACGGTTAGCGTAATGGAATCCGCATCATCAATATCCACAATAGCAGTCGGTTTCAACTGCAGGGTGTCGCCAATAATTTCAAAACGATCGTCACCCACAACCTGGTATGTGTGGATTAGGTCGGCAGCGTCAGGGTCTGCAGTGGATAGCGGCCCAACGACAGCTCCCGGTGTTAGTTCAACAAGGTTGTTTGAACTTAAGGCAATATCCGATGGATTCTGATTGACATTGGCAACCGGTATTTTGATAAATACCGTGGATGAGCTTTCGACTCCGTCGAAGGCTTGAACTTCTATCGAGAAAGGCTGGCCATTATTGCTATCAGCATCTGTTGGCACACCGCTAAAGGTAGCTGTGCTTTGATTGTACGTCAGCCAGGAAGGCAACGTTGTTGGATCAACCACCAACGTTAGTGAATCTCCATCGGGGTCAACAAAAAGGCTTTGTGGTATCTGAAACGTATACGGTAGTGTTTCGGTTGCCGTTTGCGCCTCAATGTCGTTCGCTGTCGATTCAGGTAACTGATTAATATCGTTTACATTCAGTAAAATTGTAACATCACCGGCAGAGTCACCAGTTCCATCAAACGCCAATACTGATATCTGTACCGGCGTGGAAGATACATCGCTTTGTTGAGGTGTACCCGTAAACGTATTAGTGTTTGGCGAATAACTTAACCACGCGGGTAGGCTCGACTGATCTACAACATACGTTAAATCATCACTATCTGGGTCGGTAAACAAGGTTGGCGGCAATTGATACGTATACGCAGATAATTCAGTTGCATCATCGGCTTGTAAACTGGTAATAGCCGGAGTTGGCAGTTGATTGATGTCAAGCACATTAATATTAACCAACACCGTCTCAACAGAGGTATCAGTTCCATCAAATACAGCGACCGAAATCTGCTCGGGAGATGCAGTCACATCGCCGTGCTGCGGGGTACCAGAAAAAACACCATCAGCTTGATTGAACGTTAGCCAGTCCGGCATCGTGGCTGTATCGACAACATAAGTGAGCTGGTCGCTATCAAAATCGACAAAGGTGGTACTCGGAATCTGGAACGTGTATTCATCCAGTTCGGTGGCATCGTGTGCCTGCACGTTTGTTACTGTGGCAACAGGCAGTTGATTAATATCAACCAGGTTTATGGTTAACACAGTAAAATCAGACGACGTACCGCTACTGTCATTTGCTCGTATCCAAACGTTCACTGGATCTCCCTGCACATCGTCATGGCTTGGCGTTCCAACAAATGTTCCGGTATCTGTCCCTACACCGCTACCTTGAATATAAGTTAGCCATGAGGGTAGTAATGCTTCCTGTACTTCATATTTTATTGGTTCACCATCGGGGTCGGTAAAGGTGTTTTCCGGAATGGTGTAAGTATAGAGCTCTGCCTCCGTAGCATCACCACCAGACAATGTGGGATAGGCCGTTTGAGGTAATTGGTTGACATCGTTCAAATTGATGATCAACTGCGTTGATTCGTTGATTTGATTGTCACCGTCTGTAGCATAGATGGTGATGCCAACATTGCCGTCTTGTACATCAGCATGACTGGGTGTACCACTAAAACTGCCAGTGTCGCCCGGGTTCGCGCCCGGCGTGAACGTTAACCACGCTGGCATGGTGGCCGGGTCGACAGAATACGTGAGCACGTCACCGTCGGGGTCAGTGAAAGTACCAGCCGGGATGGTGTATGAGTAAGGTACAAGCTCTGTGGCTGCACCACCTTGTATCGAGGGA